>JALOBR010000134.1 GCA_023228195.1 Candidatus Omnitrophota bacterium | reverse complement strand
TGCCTCTTCGAAATAATCCGCAATAAATTTCTCTGATATCAAAACGTCCGTATCAGACTCCTGAAGCTTATACGTATCAAGAAACCTTTTATGCCTATCGTGCGGAAGTTCTTTTACGAATGGTTTTTCTTTTTCTATGAATTCTTCTTCTACAAGAAAATCTAAAAGGTCAGGCTCCGGAAAATAACGGTAGTCATGAGCCTCTTCCTTGCTGCGCATCACCTCGGTTTTTTGTTTATCTCCATCCCAAAGGCGTGTTTCCTGAAAAATTTTTTCGCCTGCATTTAAGGCTTTCTCCTGCCGGGCTACTTCATATTCCAAAGCATCTCTTACGCCTTTAAAAGTATTCATATTCTTAAGCTCTACTTTTACTCCAAGCGTAGACGATCCTTTGTTTTTTAAAGATATATTGGCATCGCAGCGCAAGCTTCCTTTCTCCATGTTGCATTCTGATGCGCCTATATATTGAAGGACGAGCTTAAGGCAGGTAAGATAGTCAAAGGCTTCCCGGGGGTTTGTGATGTCCGGATTTGAAACTATCTCTAAAAGAGGCGTGCCCGTTCTGTTTAAATCAACCAGAGAGTAATTTTCTTTATGGATAAGCTTTCCGGCATCTTCTTCAAGATGAACCCGCGTTATACCTATTGTTCTTCCTGTACGCAAGGCAAGCTCGCCATTTTCACCCAAAGGCATTTTATATTGAGATATCTGGTAATTTTTTGGTAAATCAGGATAAAAATAATTCTTTCTTTCGAAATATATTTTTTTATTTATTTTACACTTAAGGGAAAGAGCCACCCTTATCGCGAGCTCAAGCGCGCGCTTGTTAAAAACAGGAAGCACCCCCGGATAGCCGCAGCAAACAGGGCAAATGTTAGTATTCGGCGGATTTTCAAACTTCGTAGAACATGAACAGAAAATCTTAGAAAGAGTGTTAAGCTGAACGTGGACCTCTAAGCCTATTACTGTATCGAATTCTTGCATAATATTATTTTAATTCCGGTATCTTTTTATGGTAATCAGTTAAGCATTGGTAAGTATAGCCCGCTCTTATAAGCGTTTCTTCGTCAAAATCTTTCGCGATAAGCTGCGCTCCGATGGGTAAATTATCCTTGGTAAAACCGCAGGGAAAAGAAACAGCCGGCAGTCCCGCAAGGTTCACGGATATAGTATAAATATCCGAAAGATACATACTTAAAGGATCTGTTACTTTTTCCCCCATCTTAAAAGCAGCGGTGGGCGATGTCGGCGTAAGTATTACATCTACTTTTTTAAAAGCCTCGTCAAAATCTTTCTTAATAAGGCTACGCACTTTTAAAGCTCTTACATAATAAGCATCGTAATACCCGCTTGAAAGGCTGTAGGTACCAAGAAAAATTCTTCGTTTTGATTCATCCCCAAAACCTGCCTTGCGGGATTCTTTATAAATATCCAAAAGGCCGGCGGCCTTCTCTCTTAAGCCATATTTAATGCCATCGAATCTTTGCAGGTTGGAACTTGCCTCGGAAGAGCCAATTATATAATAAGTGGCTACTGCGTATTCAGTATGAGGCAAATCAATATCTACGATAGTTGCGCCTTTTTCTTTTAAAATCCTGCTTACTTCGAAAATAGCATTTTTAATTTCTTCGTTAATGCCTTTGCCAAAATACTGGCGAGGCAGGCCTATCTTAAGGCCGGCAACATCCTCTACCAGAGACTCTGAAAAATCTTTTTTCTCAACCGGAGCAGAAGTAGAATCGTGCTCGTCAAAACCGCAAATTATATTTAAGATATGCGCACAATCAACAAAATTTGTAGTAAGAGAGCCGATCTGGTCCAAGCTTGAACCAAAAGCTATTAAACCGTACCTTGAAACCCGGCCGTAGCTTGGTTTAAACCCTACGATACCGCAAAAAGAGGCAGGTTGGCGTATAGAACCCCCTGTATCAGAGCCCAGAGCAAAAGGTATAAGCCGTGCCGCAACAGCTGCTGCAGAGCCTCCGCTGGAGCCTCCCGGCACCCTTTGCATATCCCAGGGGTTTTTCGTAGCTCCGTAGCAGGAATTCTCGGTGGATGAACCAAAAGCAAATTCATCCATATTGGTTGTGCCGATGATTTTAAGCCCTGCATTTTTTAATTTCTTTATTACGGTAGCATCGTATACAGATATATGCGAAGAAAGAATTTTGGAAGCGCAGGTAATTCTTTTACCTTTTATGCAAATATTGTCCTTTATAGCTATGGGTACGCCTTTTAGCGGGGAATTTCCGTCTACCTCAACCGGCACGTCATATGTTTCGACGAAAGCATTCAGATCGGTATTTTTCTTTATGCGTTCTTTAAAAAAAGAATATACCTCTGTTTCGCTTAATTTACCGTTTTTAACATCTTCGGCAATTTGTGTGCCGGTTAGGTTTATTAGGTTACCCATATTAATATGCTCTCAGCTTCTCACTCAATGACCTTAGGTATTTTAAAATAATTTCCTTCCCGTGAAGGAGAATTTTTTAAAATATCTTCACAGACAGCCGAATCGACAACTTCGTCTTTTCTGAAAATATTATTCGCGAGATTAAGCCCCCGCATCGGTTCGACATTATCTACATTAAGTTCTTTAAGTTTATCGATGTAGTCCAGAATTTTGGATAGTTGCGAGCTCAGATATTCTGTTTCGCCGGGGTTAATACCAATCCGCGCCAGGTTAGCTACGTATTCAACTTGTTTTTTATCGGGCATATTTTATACCTTGGGTAAGCTTTTTAAAGCAGCTCTTATCTCTTTCAATGGGTGGGAATAGTTTTTCAATTCTCCGTTAAAAAATTTATCATAAGAAGCAAGATCCAAAAATCCATGGCCGCTGAAATTAAAAACAATACATTTTGATTTCTTTTCTTTCTTAACAATCTCTATGACAGCTTTTATGGCATGGGCCGTCTCCGGGGCCGGAACCAGGCCTTCTGTTTTAGCGAATAGCACCGCCGCGTTAAAAACATCTATTTGATTGTAGGCCCTGGCTTCAATAATTTTTTTATCATGCAAAGCGCTTATCAAGGGGGAACAACCGTGATAGCGCAAACCACCCGCATGTATGCCTGCGGGTATAAAGTTATGCCCAAGCGTAAACATTTTTATAAGAGGCGTAAGGGAAGCCGTGTCACCGAAATCATATTCATATTTGCCGCGGGTGAGGCTTGGACAGGCAAAAGGCTCAACTGCTACAATTTTTAAATCATCCCTTTTTAATTTGTCTTTAACAAAGGGGTGGATTAAACCGCCAAAGTTACTTCCTCCGCCTACGCAGCCTACAAGATAATCCGGCACTTCATCTGCAAGCTTCAGTTGTTTCTTAGCTTCAAGGCCTATAATCGTCTGGTGCAGCAATACATGGTTTAAAACACTTCCCAAGCAATAATTAGTATTTTTAGCTTTTGCGGCTTCTTCAACTGCTTCTGATATCGCAATACCTAAACTACCCCGGCAATGAGGATCTTTTTTAAGGATATTTCTGCCGCTTTGCGTAAGCGTTGAGGGAGACGCAACAACCTGCGCCTGCCACATACGCATTAAGGATTTTCTGAAAGGTTTCTGTTCGAAGCTTACCTTAACCATATACACGCGGCACTCCAGGCCAAAAATATTGCAGGCAAAACTTAAAGCGCTGCCCCACTGGCCCGCGCCGGTTTCGGTGGTTAAGCGCTTTATGCCTTCTTTTTTGTTGTAATACACCTGCGCTATCGCTGTATTGGTTTTGTG
>JALOBR010000019.1 GCA_023228195.1 Candidatus Omnitrophota bacterium | reverse complement strand
TACAAAAAGAAGATTATGAAGCAACCATCAGAAGGTTTCAGGATAAAATAAGTTCTCTCAAGGAGAATGTTTCTTCACTGAATACAAAATTAAAAACAAGCGGCGAAAATATAAAAAATCTCGAAAAACAATTGCAGGAAAAAGATAAAGAAAAGGCCGAGCTGGAAAAGCTCATAGAAAAGCAGAAAAAATGGGAAGAATTAGGAACCAAAGATACGGGGAAGATAAAACAACAGGCAGTGGAATTTAAGGATAAGCTTCAGGGAAAAGAATTAGAATTAGAAAAAAAATTTTCAGAAAATGTAAAACTGACAAAAGAGGTAAAAGAGTTAAACGATAACATAGAGTCCCTTACTAAAACTAATAACGAAAAAGAAGAAGAAATAAGGGTTTTAAAATTTAAGTTGAAGGATTATCTTTCCAAACTGCAGGAGCAGACAAAAACAACCCACGGTCTTAAAAGGAAGCTTGAGCAAAGCGATTGGGTAACAAAAGACGAATATAAAGAGCTAAAAGAAAACTTTGATTCTTTGGAGAAAGAAATAGAAGAAAAGAAAAAAATAGTATTGGCTAAAGACGAGAAACTAAATGAGCTGGAAACAAAAGTTCATCAGCTAAACGCTCAATTGACGGCAAAAATAAAAGAAGTGCCGCAACAGGAATCTTTGCCGGAAGATAAAGCTGCTAAAAGCGCAGAATCAGTTGAGCCAATCATTTCGCAAGTTCCTGAAAGTACATCTGAGGAAAAGAAGGATGTAGAGCCAACGCTTTTACCAATACCGCAGCAACCACCGCCTGAATCGCAGCCGGAAATTACTGAAGTACTTCAACCAGAGCTTCCGGAAAAAGAAGAAACTGAAACTAAACCTAGCGAAGAATTGCCTGCAGAATTACCTGTTGAGCCAACGCAAGAGCAGGTGGATGAAAAAGTAGATTTATCCGTAAACCTTAGCCAGGTAAGAAACATAGGTATTATGGCTCATATAGATGCCGGGAAAACTACACTTACGGAGCGCCTGCTTTTTTATACAGGAAAAATCCATAAAGTCGGCGAAGTTCATGATGGAAAAGCTACCATGGACTGGATGAAGCAGGAGCGCGAACGAGGTATTACTATCTGCGCAGCCGCAACTACCTGTTTCTGGCGCGATATGCGAATTAATGTTATCGATACCCCGGGACACGTTGACTTTACTGCTGAAGTTGAAAGGAGCCTCCGTGTGCTTGATGGAGCGGTTGTGGTTTTTTGCGCGGTTGGAGGAGTTGAGGCGCAGTCGGAAACAGTTTGGAGGCAATCCGATAAATACCATGTTCCAAAAATAGTATTTGTAAATAAAATGGACCGTCTGGGGGCTGATTTTTATAAAGTTCTGGGAGAAATAGAAGAAAAACTGGCGGCTAACGCGGTGCCCGTAGAAATCCCTATTGGCGCGGAAGCTGAATTTAAAGGCGTGATTGATTTAATAGAAATGAAAGCTTATATGTACGGTACGGACGAAGATATAAAAAAAGTAGCAGCAGAGGATGTGCCTTCTGAGCATTTAGAGGCTGCGAAAAAATGGCGTCATAATTTGCTGGAGAAAGCTTGCTCTTTGGATGAAACATTGGCAGATAAATATTTGAAAGAGGAAAATTCAATAACAGAAGAAGAGTTAAAAACAGCGATAAGAAAGGCTGCCATTGCCAACAAAATTATTCCTATGCTTTGCGGTTCAGCGCTTAAAAATAAAGGACTACAAAAGCTTCTTGATGCTGTAACATTTTATATGCCTTCTCCGGTAGATCTTCCGCCGGTTGAAGGGCATGATCCAAGGGATAGCGACAGCATAATTAAGGTTTCTCCTTCTGTAAACGAACCCTTTGCCGCTCTTGCTTTTAAAATACAATCAGATCCGCACGTCGGTAAACTCGTATATTTCAGGGTGTATTCCGGATATCTTGTTGCCGGTTCATATATTTTAAATAGTACAAAGAATAAAAAAGAAAGAGTAGGAAGGCTTTTGCAAATGCACGCGAACCAAAAAGAAAACAGAAACTCTATTTGCGCTGGCGATATAGGCGCGGCGGTGGGTTTAAGTTCAACCGTGACCGGAGATACGCTTTGCGCAGAAACCCGCCCGGTGATTTTAGAGTCTATAGAATTTCCTGAACCAGTGGTTTCTATAAGCATAAAACCAAAAACCAGGCAGGATCAGGATAGATTAGGTAAGGCTATAATGAAGCTTGTGGAAGAAGACCCGACTTTTGCTTTTGAAACCGACGAAGAAACAAACGAAATTCTTCTTTCGGGTATGGGAGAATTACATTTGGAAATTATGGTAGATAGGCTGAAGGAGGAGTTTAATGTCCAGGCAGAAGTGAGCCCTCCCAAAGTTGCCTATAAGGAAACCATATTAAAGGCGGTAACAGGTGAATACAAACACATAAAGCAAACAGGCGGACACGGACAATATGGGCACGTAGTTATAGAATTTTCTCCTAATGAAAAAGGCAAAGGTTTTGTTTTTGAGAGTAAAATAAAAGGCGGCGCGATACCGCAAAATTTTATACCTTCAATAGAAAAAGGCTTGAGAGAAGTTATTAAAAAAGGCGTGTATGCAGGATATCCCGCCGTAGACATAGTAGCGACACTGCTTGATGGTTCTTTCCATGAAGTTGATTCTTCTGATATAGCGTTCAGGCTTGCCGCAAAGGGTTGTTTCAGGGAAAATTTTTTAAAAGGAAACCCTGTGTTAATAGAGCCTTATATGCGCATTGAGGTTTTGACCCCCGAAGAATATTTAAGCAGTATTGTAGGCTATATATGCTCTAAGAGAGGAAAAATTATTAATATAGAAGATAAAAGTAACCAAAAACTTGTTATATCAGAAGCTCCGCTTTCGGAGATGTTCGGCTATTCCCAGATTTTCCGCTCGCTTTCCAGCGGCCGCGCAACTTTTGCGATGGAATTTTCAAAATACGAGCCGCTCCCGTCTAACCTGGCAGAAAAAATCGTTGCAGAAAAGAAGAAAGAGAGAGAAGAGCAGAACAAGTAAATCCAGGGAAAACAAATATGACCGGCCCCAGCGCGAAAGAAATGGCGTTTGCGTTTCGTAGCAAGATGCGCCGCACTTTTTGCATGGATAGAACATAAATCCAACCTGTTAGTTATGATTTTGCCGCCGTATCGGGTATCCTCTGACGCCGGATTGCTACTTGTAATTCATTTATAAAATGCTATTATATTTACGATTTCAGGGTGTCCATTTATGAAAACAGTTTATCGCCTGTAAGGTAATATTTTGTGGTGTAAAGCTTGCAAAAAAGGAGAGAAATATGTCTGATTTCAAAGATTTGTTTCAAAGCGCTGACTGGAAAGCAGAGAAGCATGTTCCGGTAATTGAAGCGTCGGAAAAAGTTAAAAAGGGAGAGCTTTTTAAGGTAGCCGTTAGCGTGGGGAAGGCAGTTGCCCATCCGAATAAAACAGAACACCATATCCGCTGGATTGGTATATTTTTTCATCCAAAGGAAGAAAAATTTCCTTATCAGATAGCGAAGGCAGAATTTAATGCTCATGGCGAATCTGCCCAGGGGCCGGATACAAGTTCAGTGTATACGCATCACGAAATTGTCATAAGCTTTAAAACAGATAAGCCGGGCACTATTTTTGCTTCGAGTTATTGCAATATCCACGGTCTATGGCAGGCTTCAAAAGAGATTGCTGTTGAATAATTATGCACGCAAATTTTATGTTTCTCGTCTTATCCGTGTAAGTAACTTATAAACTTTTGAGTTAGAATTAGTAAAAAACATCCTCAGTCATAACAGCTAAACGGTATTAGCCAAAATTATTTTTTAAAAATAACGGCGTTACCATAACATGAGTAATCTTCATATCGTAAGCCGCGCGAGTACGCCTTTTTCTAATCGTATTGAAGCCGGCAAATTACTTGCTGAAAATATTAAAGGCATTGTTTCTTTTAAAAGCGTTATTTTGGGTATACCTCGCGGTGGCATTATTATTGCTAACGAGGTAGCCAGAGCGCTTTGTGCGGAGTTTGATGTTGTCCTTTCCAGAAAGATAGGGGCGCCATCAAATCCGGAATTCGCGATAGGCGCGGTTAGTGAGAATGGTGATATCTTTATCAATGAAGGAGTTTTGCGCCAGGAAAACATAAGTAAGAATTATATTGAACGCGAAAAGCTCTGCCAAATGCGGGTAATGCAGCTTAGGGCAGAATCTTACAGGCAGATAAAACGGAAAGTTATTCTTACGGGCAAAACAGTTGTAATCAGCGATGATGGTGTTGCTACCGGAGCTACCATGCAGGCCGCTATTTGGGCCATACGGCAGGAGAAGCCCGGAAGGATTGTTCTTGCTTTACCGGTTGCGCCTTACGATACATTGAAAAAGTTGGCAGAGGAAGTTGATGAAATCGGATGCTTGCCTTTGCCTGATCTTTTTTCAGCTGTAGGGCAGTTTTATATAGATTTTCCTCAAGTTGAGGACAATGAGGTGCTTGCAGTATTGAGCCGGAAAAGGAGAGCAGAGTAATAAAAATTTTATACATTAATAATGTATTGGGAAGGTTTATCCCGTTGGATAGCCTGAGGAGTTATGGAAGGCTTCATTTTTAAAAAGAATAATCTATTTTTTTAAATTTTTGCTATAATCAAATCATGCCGATAATTAACTTGACAAAAAGTAAGAGAATATCGGGAAAAATCCCTGAGAAAATTACATATTTTCTCAATAAGGCAGAGTTTTTAAACATCGCTACTTGTGATTCTTCGGGTGGGCCAAATGTTGCTCCAAAATTTTTGATAAAGGTTGAGAATAATAAAATATATCTCGCTGATTATGTGTTTGGAAGAACATTTGTTAACCTAAAGGTAAATACCCGCGTTTCGCTTTCTACGATAAATTTGGACACTCTAACCGGCTATCAGATAAACGGAATTGCCAGAATAATTACCGGTGGGCTTGAATTTAAAAAAATGATAAAAGAAATGCAGTCCAAACAGGTAAGATTTTCAGCCAAGAGGTTAATAGAAGGGTTGCATAAGGGAATTAGGTCCAAGGATTTTGAAGTAACCTTACCGGAGAAAGCGTGCATTTTAAAAGTTACGATAGAAGAAATCGCTGAGATTGGCACAAGCGGTAAAGTTGAGAGAAAAAAATACAAATAAGGAGGCAATGTTTATGGAAAGCATGAAAGTTGTCATGGTTGATGATAATATTGATTTTTTAGAAGTTGTGGGCGATAGGATTAAAGGTTGGGGGTATGATTTATCCAGGGCGACCAACGGCAAAGAGGCTATCGCGTTAATTAGGGCCGAAAAACCCTGTGCAGTTATATTGGATTATAAGATGCCGGACATGAATGGTGTTTCAACGCTTGAGGAGATACGTAAAATTAATCCCGATATGCCTGTAATAATGTTTACAGCTTACCCCACAGAAGATGTGATGAAAGATGCGGAAAGATTAGGCATAAACGCTTTCATCCCAAAATTAAGCGCAAATACCGATACCATAAAATCATTAAAAGCAACTCTTGATTTAATAAAACAAAGCCGCCAAAAATGAGGCCGCAGGATATCTATCTAATCGTTTTATCTGCTATATTTTTTTTTGGTGCTAACTTTTGTTATGCGTTTGAATGGAGAAAGGTGCACGAAGAAGCCGACAAAAAAGATATTAAGCAGGTAAAAATCATACAGCAAGAAAATCCCCAGTCGCAGGAGGTTTCTTATCTGCTTGGCCTGGTTTATCTTAATAGCTATAAAAATAAAGAAGCAGGGTATGTTTTTGATAAAATGCTTAGCGGTAATCCGGGTAGTATAGAAGCAAAGTGGGGCCTTGCCGAGGTGTTGCGGCGTAGGCACGAGCTTAATAAAAGCGAAAAAATTTTAAATGAAATAATAAAAGAAAACCCTCAATTTTCTCCTGCTTACATAAGCCTTGCTTATATAAGGTATATAAAATTAGATTTTGAGGGAGCTTCCAAGTTGGCCTATCGTGTCGTCAAGCAGCAAATAAAAAATGTCGATACCACCAATTATGTAAGAGCGCTTCTTCTGTACGCCGGAGCAAAGGGGATGATCGCCCACTATGGCGGACCAATTTCAAAAATTATAAACGGAACAGCGGTTTTCCCGGCATTGGACGCCGCGAGGAAGCTGCTTCCGAAATACCCGGGAGTTTATTACGGTTTTGGTAGTTTTTATCTTTTGGCCCCGGAAGCTATCGGCGGAGACATCGATATTGCCAAGCAATATTTAGAAAAAGCAATTAAGGCTGACCCGTTTTTCGCGGATTCTTATGTAAGGCTTTCGCAGGTATATCAGCTTAAAAAAGATGAGGTGGAGGCCCAGATTTATTTAAACAAGGCGCTTGCCGTTGACTCCGGTAATGAACTTGCGTTGGATATAAAAAATGGAAATTGTAAATTTATCTGCGTCCAAGCAATTAAAGACTAAGAATTTGTTCGCAGTAGCCTTTTAGCAGATTTTTATATTGAGGTTTCATTTTTGAGGAAGAAATTATTTCTTTCGCTTTATTAAGGAAAAATAAAATTTCTGTTTTGCTGCAATCTAAAGCCCCGGTACGTGCCGTAATTTCCCTGATTTTTTCCAAATCTTTTTTTTCCGCATTTTCTTTTGACAGTATTTTTTCTATGAAACGCCTGTCACGATTGTCTGATTTTTTGTAGGCATACCATATGGGTATTGTTTTTTTTGCTTCTTTTAGGTCGGTCAATGTGGATTTTCCTATCTGGCCTTCCTCGGCGAACATATCGAGAACATCATCTTTTATCTGAAAAGCCCTGCCTAAGTATATTCCGTATTTAAAGAGTTTGTCAATTTCTTTTGAGTCGGCTTTGGCTAAAATCGCTCCCATCATCAGTGGCGCGGAAAAAGTGTAGTATGCGGTTTTTAAATCGTATATTTTATAAATATCTTTTTTGCTTATTTCTCCGACATTTTTAATCCCGGATAAGAGCTCAACAAATTCTCCCGTGCCAGTATACATTGCAGCATCCAGGAGTATTTTTAATGCTTTTTCTTTTTCTCTATAATTTTGCTTTACGGATAAAAAAGTGCGCAGGCTCAAGGCAAACATTACATCGCCCGCGACAATACTTAAATCTTCACCGTTAAATTTTGCGGGTTTTTTATTGATAAGATATTTGTTAAACATCGCATGCATTGAAGGCTTACCTCTTCGGGTTTCTGATTTGTCTATCACGTCATCGTGGATAAGCATAAAGTCATGCATGAGCTCGCAGGATATAGCGCTTCTATATAGCCCGGGCAATATCTTGTCGGAGAAGCCTTGAAAGCCTACTATAAAAAGCACAGGCCTTATTCGTTTACCGCCGCGCAAGATAAAATCTTTTATATGTTTAAATAAAACAGGCGATATCCTATGCAGAGAATACAATTTTTCTACGTCGCGGATATAAACTTTGAGTTCTTTTTCTACTTTATTTTTTATTTTCAAAAACATTGCCTTATGGTAGCATAAGCATAAGTCTAATGCAAACAAAATAACCCGAATATGTTTAGAAACCTTGTCGAAGCTTTCAGATTGCCTTTTGTGGGTGCGAGCATCCTGCCTTTTATCTTCGGTTCTGTAATAAACAGGAAGAATTTTAATCTTTCCGGATTTATCCTGGGGTTTTTTGCCGTGTTGTCTATGCATATAAGCGCAAACCTTATAAATGATTATGCTGATTCAAGGTCGGGCGTTGATTGGCAGGATAAGAATTCCTATAAATTTTTCGGCGGTTCCAAGTTTATCCAACAAAATATATTTTCCGAAAGATTTTATCTTAAATTTGCTATATTTTTTGCGATAGTTTCTGCTTTTTCAGTTTTACTTCTTTCCCTTGTGCTTAAGACATTTCTCGTTGTGTTTATTTATGGTTTTGTTATAGTTTTGAGTTGGGTTTATTCAGTGAGCCCCTTAAGGTTGTCTTACCATAAGGTTGGAGAAATTGCTATTTTTATATTGTTTGGCCCGGTTTTGGTTATGGGCGGGTATTTTATACAAACCAGAATATTCCCTGATTTAAAAGCTTTTCTTTTGTCGGTTCCTTTCGGTTTCTTCACGACAGCTATTCTTTTTGCCAACGAAGTTCCTGATTTTCCTGATGATAATAAAGTAGGTAAAAATACTCTGGTAAGCGTAATAGGGGTCGATAAGTCTTTTTTATTCTACTATTTATTGGTAGGCGCAGGTTTTCTGTTTATATTAATAAATATCTTGGCAGGTTTTTTAAGCCCCTGGGCGAGCCTAGCATTCATATTGATTATTCCTGCGTATTCGGCAGCAAAGATAATCAAAAATTATTCCGACAGCAAATTCAGGCTTATTCAGTCTTCAAGGCTTACCATTGTCGTGCAAATTTTTGTTAGCGCTTGCCTCATTATAGTTACGTTGATAAATTGAAACGCGTCTTACGTTGTTTTGTAGGTTACTTTAGCCTCAAAATATGATTGTCGTTAGCGCAGTATGTTTAGAATTATAATTATCGGTGCAGGGTTCGGCGGCTTAAGCTGCGCATTAAGTTTATCCAGATTTAATCACGATGTTGAAATTGTTGTTTTAGACAGAAAAGAAACTTTTGATTTTCTGCCTTTGCTTCCCGATACTCTGGGAAGAGGAATCAGTCCGCATTTTTTGTCCTGCCGTATAGAGCCAATCTTGAAAAAGGAAGGCTTACAATTTATTAAGGGAGAGGTTTCATCCATAGATCTTTTCAGGAAAGAAATTTGTTACAACAGCGAAAAAATTGATACTTCGACTGCGCTCAGCATCAACCCCGAGCGAGTGAAGCGAGTCGAACGGGTTAATTTTGATTTTTTGGTTATAGCGAGCGGTTCAGAAACAAATTTTTACGCAAACGAAAACATAAAAAAATCCGCCTATACGCTTGATAGCGCCGATGACGCTGTAAAAATACTTTCTACGTTAAAAGCAAATTCTTTCGACAGGTTCATAATCGGAGGTGGAGGTTATACCGGTATTGAGGTGGCAACTAATTTAAGGCTTTGGTCGCTGGCGAATAAGAAAGAAACAGAGATAATCATCGTTGAAAAAGCAGATTCAATATTGGGGCCGTTACCTCAATGGATGAAAGAATATACAAGGAAAAATCTTGCAAGGCTGCATATAGAAGTGTTTACTCAAAGCTCAATCGAGCGCATAGATGGTTCAACTGTTTATGTTTCCAACCAAAAGATATTCGACAATGCTTTGGTAATTTGGGTAGCGGGAGTTAAAACGGCTAAGTTTATCCAGGAGCTTACCGCGGAAAAAAATACACAGGGAAGGTTAAAAGTAGACAGTTTTCTCCGGCTTAATGAAAATTGTTTTATTGTGGGTGACGCCGCGTATGTTAAATATAAAGAAAATTATCTACGAATGGCAATTCAATTTGCTATGGCACAGGGAGATTTAACTGCAAAAAATATTATTAGGGCTATAAAAGGTAAAAAACCTGTGAGTTATAAGTCAATCGATTTAGGTTATATTATACCTATGGCAAATAATTATTCCTGCGGTAATGTTTTCGGGGTAAATTTGAAAGGGAAGCCGCCCACATTATTGCATTTTATTATGTGTATTTACAGGCTGTATGGGATAAGGAACAAGATAGGGTTTATTAGAAATTTGGTTTTACACAGATGATCACAGATAAAAAATCACAGACGATCGCAGATGTTCTATGAAATTCCAAATCACAAATTTCAAGTATCAAATAAATCCTCTGCCACCATTAAAATTTAGGCGGATCCGCCGCAATAATTACATTATGGAGGCGGACAATATTCAATGACCAAAATTCCAAACAAAATGAGTTTTGGACATTGGAATTTGGAAAATTGGAACTTATTTGGAATTTGGTGCTTGGATCTTGGAATTTCATAATTATCTGTGATAATCCGCCTGCAAATCTGTGTTAATCTGTGTTTAAGAGGAGGTGTAGAAATGCTAAATCTCGCTATTCTTATCTTAAGGCTTTGCCTTGCGGTTGTATTTATCGGGCATGGTTTACAGGTTGCCTTTGGGCTTTTTGGCGGGCTGGACATTCCTGGGTTTTCCAAAATGCTTGCTGATTTAGGCTTTAAAGCGCCAGTCGTATGGACTTATATCGCAGCCTATACGCAGCTTATTGCCGGGTTATTTTTGGTTCTTGGATTTTTAACGCGTTTTGCTGCTTTTTCGTTGTTTATTTTTATGCTAGTTGCAGCAATAAAGGTACACATCTCCAAAGGATTTTTTATGCAAGCAGGGGGATTTGAATATAATTTTGTCCTTGCTTGTATATGTATTGCTTTGATGCTCACCGGTTCGGGAAGATTTGGCATGACTCCTAAGTTATAAAGAATAAAGGGCAGAGGGCAGAAAGGAAAATCAGTGTAATTATCCTTTAATCTATGCAGCAGCATTGATAAATTTTGTTGATTTATTATATTTTTTAGTTTATGATAAACTAAAGTAATGGTTAAATTCGATGAAATAATTAGTGCGTCTTTTGAATGGACAACAGCTGTATTATTCAGGCCCTTTAGCCCAAGAAAGTGGCTGATTCTGACATTTATAGCTTTTTTAGCCGGAAGTATAGCCGGAGGTAACCCCAATTTTAACTTCAGAGACAGAGGTAATCATACCAAAAAGGCTTCTGCTGCCCAGCAACATGAAAGAAATTCCTTCCAAAGCGCAAAAATAGAAACCCCGAAAGAAAAACCGGTTTCAAAAGAAGAAATAAAAAAATTTTTTAAGAAATCCGCGACCGCGCCGGTTATCTTTATTGTTATCCCGGCCGTTATCGCCGGGGTTATTCTATTTTTAACGCTATTATGGGTATGCTCCCGTTTCTATTTTATATTTTTGGAGGATATTGCCAAAAACGATGCTTCAATAGTTGCGCCTTTTAGGAGCAATAAAGACATAGGGAATTCATTATTTAAATTTAATCTTATATTTATATTCTTACTTATTTGTATTATCGCTCTTACTTTCTTCATGGGGTTTGCGTCTTTGTCAAAGGTAGGAGCATTTAATAATAACGCATCATTAGGTTTCTGGAAGATTGTATCCGCGTTGTTACCTGCTATTTTGTTGTCTATTTTTATAATCCTTATGAGCGCATTGATAGGCCTGATCATGAATGATTTTGTAACTGTTGTGATGTTCAAGGATAGGGAAAGAATAGCACCAGCTATTAAAAAAGCCTTTTCTGTGCTGGCGCTAAATAAATTAAATTTCTTTTTATATGTTCTAATTAAAATCGGGCTAGTAATTGTTTCTTCGATAATTTACAGTATTACATCGTTTGTAGCTGCTATGGGATTAATTTTTCCCGCTGGAATCATCGCAAGCATTTTCTATTTTATTTATAAAGTTATACCCAAAGACGCGCAATCAATATTTATAGTTGCCGTAGTTGTGATGGCTGTGCCGGTTGTATTATTTTTATGGTATTGTCTTATGTGTATGTATCTTCCTTTTGCGGTTTTCTTCAGGGTTTTCAGCGTAAAATTTTTTGGAAAGCTGGATGGCCGGTATAACCTTTTTAAGTATTCAAATTTTTAAAAATTAAAGTAAAAGAAAAGGAGTTAATATGAAATGTGTAAATCATACTGACAGGGATGCTGTTGGCGTATGTAATTTTTGTACAAAAAGTATATGCTCTGAATGCGTTGTTAACTTAAAAGGGGAAATTTATTGCAAGGAATGCGTTGCCGTAAAAATGAAAAATGTGAAAAAGGAAGAACATTCGCCTGCCCTTGCGGCAATTTTAAGCTTTATTATTGCAGGCCTTGGCCAAATGTATAACGGACAAGTCTGGAAGGGGTTTATTATATTTATTACATCTTTACTTGTTATTCCCTGGATTATAGGGATATTCGATGCGTATTTCGTTGCTAAGAAGATTAGCAGCGGAGAAATTATTTTAAAGAAAAAGACCGGATGCCTAATCGCCATGATTATATGGGTGTTTATATCCTGGGTTATGGTTTTTATTTTTGCCTTACTTGCCGCGATAGCAATACCTAATTTCATGAAGGCAAGGATGACGGCAAGCGAAAAAGCAGCTATGGCGGCATTAAAGTCTGTTTCTTTTGCGCTGGAATCTTACGCAGAGCAGAATAATAATGTTTATCCGCAAAGCGAAGAGAGTTTGCTTAATCTTAAGCCAGCGTATCTGCCCTTTGCTTACAGCAACCGTAAAATCTACGGTTATTTATTCAAGGAAGAGTTGAAGCCTTCAGGATATAGAATCACGGCAACTCCTGTAGATTGCAATGTGACAGGGACAAAAATATATACTATTGAAACCGGAGGAAAATTATCCGAAGGCCGGTGCGGGAGATTAAGTCCTGCAAATTATGAAAGCGATTAAGAGGAGGGTACCCATGAGAAACAAAGTAATATGTTTATGTTTTGTCTCGCTTTTATTTTTAGGCAATGCGTTTTGTGACACAATAATTCTTAAATCAGGCAAACAAGTTGAGGGAAGTATCAAGACGAGGACAGATGATGCCGTAAAGGTTGATATTGAAGGCATAACCATAACTTATTATTTTACTGATATAAAATCAATAAACGGAGAAAATGTCGCGTCATCCCTTCCGGCTGAGCCGGTTTCAGCTATTGAGGCTCAACAACCGCCCGCATCTGTTTCTGATAGTAATACCTTATCAGTCAAGGAGAATGCCGCGCCAACGCCGAATATGACAGAGAGGGCAGTTGTCGAAGAGCCCACAATGTCTGTAAGTGAGCGAAGCATGGATATCTCTGAATTTGAAAGAGGAACATCGAGGTTTTCACGCGGTAAACTTACTGAAAAAGACGCAAAAATAGCTGCTGCGGTTTTTGGCGGAATATTTTTATTTATAATTGTTTTATCGCTTATTTTTTATGTTTATTCGGCAATATGCCTTTTTTTTATCGCAAAGAAAACCAATACCGAGCCTGCGTGGCTTGCGTGGATTCCTGTTGCAAACCTATTTTTAATGTGTGATATTGCCAAGATAAAATATTTATGGTTGCTTGGAATATTGGGATTATTCATCCCGTTTATTAATATCCTGGCGAATATCTATTTAATGGGATTGTTTGTTTATGTGTGGTACAAAATAGCGATCGCAAGGAACAAACCGGGCTGGTTAGGTATTTTAACTATTGTACCAGTAGTTAATTTGGTAATTATGGGATATCTTGCTTTTGCGGAATAAAATAATAGATAGCTGCGAAGCTTAAAAGGAGGCCGAGATGTTTTGCCGGTCTTGCGGTAAAGAGATAAAAGATGAAGCTGAAATTTGTATAAATTGCGGCGTAAGAACAATAAAGCCCTGTGAAGGCCAAAAAGAATGGATAGTAGCGTTGCTTTTATCGGTATTTCTGGGGCACCTCGGTATAGACAGATTTTATCTTGGCTATATAGGTCTTGGCGTATTGAAACTTGTAACCTTTGGCGGTTGTGGTATTTGGTGGCTGATAGACCTGATACTTATAGCTGCGGACCAGCTTAAAAGTGCCGACGGAAAACCGCTTATTAAGAGATAGGTGAAAATCTTTTTTCAGGTAAATTGATCCGCCAGAAATTTCCCATCCATTTTCTTATCTAAATAATAATATATTGATTTGTTGATTGCTATGTCATCTTGACAAGTTTATCAATATATGTTATATTCAATATAATTGATAGTTAAGGTTATTAAATACTTTAGATAAGGAGGTTGGAATGTCTATATCAATTGAAGCTTTTGCTGACAGGCTTAATGAACTTATGCCTCTGGTATTTAAGGAGCTTACCAAAAAGCTAACAATAGAATTGCATAAAAACAAAATAACTCTTCCGCAATTTTTCATCCTGGAATTTTTGAACAGGGAAGGTGAATCAAAGATGACTGAACTTGCTAATTTTATGAATGTAACAACTGCGGCAATGACCGGCATAGTTGACAGGCTGGTGAGGGATGGCTATATAGAGCGTGTTTATGATAAAACTGACCGCAGAATAATAAAAGTTAAATTAACCGGCGCCGGTAACGCTCTTACAAAAAAAATGGCCGAGCGCAAACAACAAATGATTGTTAAGGTATTCGAAAAAATATCCGAGGTTGACAGGGAACGGTATCTCAGGATTCTTAACCAGATAAACAAGATATTACTCGAAGAAAACGATACAAATAAATGAGAAAAATAAGTTTATACATTCGCGGCGCCAAAACCGCAGCCCTTAAGGCCGCGGGTACATATGTGCGCCGCTCAGTATTCGCTTTGCCAAAACTCTGGCATAAGCCCGGGAAGTTATGGAAGGCTTCATTTTTTATAATTTTTAGTTTCGTTTTTATTTCTAATGTGTTGGCCGAAGATATCACCTTTACGCTTGATGAGGCAATAGCCATAGCTTTAAGAGACAACAAGAATGTTTTGCTGAGTGCGAATGAAATCGTTAAGGCTAAAGCGCAAATTAATGAAGCGTGGTCGATGGCACTGCCGTCTTTAACAGTTAATGTAGATAGGGATAGAACCGGCAATCTTACGGAAAAACCATATTCGACTACAGAGATATATGCCGGATTAAAACAGAACATTTTTCAAAGCGGCCGTATTTATAATACCATTAAACGGAGCGAGTATAATAAGCAAGTTAAACAGGCTTTATATGACAAAGAAAAAATAGAAATTGTACTTAATGTAAAAAAGGCATTTTGTACCCTTATGCTTTCGGAATATTTTTTGGATTTAAACATCAAGGTTCTAAAGAATACCAAAATGCACCTTGATTTTACAAAAGCGCGTTACGAGAAGGGCCAGGCATCACAACTCGATGTGGAAAACGTAACAGCTCAATTGGACAACGCAAAAAAGATTCATGAGGCATCATTGAATCAGGTTGAGGCAAGTAAGCAATTGCTGCGTAATTTATTGTATCTTAAGGAGTCCGTCACCGTAACAACTATTGGAAAGTTTGTATACACACCAAAAGAAATTATGTTTGATAGGGCCTTGGTTCGCGCTCTTGGTCAGAGGCCGGAAATAAAACAATATGAAGCAAAAGCTAAAGCAGATGAGTATGCTTTAAGTATAGCCAAGGCAGGAAATTTACCCAGTGTAGACCTTACGTTTGATTCCTACAGCGGAACCAGATTTATTACTACAACCGGTATCGCCACCAAATGGAAAAATTATAATGTATTGGGCCTAACTTTTAACTGGCCGGTATTCGATGGTTTTGCTACAAAAGCCAAAATAGAACAGGCAATAGTTGATTTAAAGCAGTCTCAAATCTTAAAGGAAAAAACTGTCCAAGATATCGTACTTGAACTTAAAAATGCTTATTTATCACTGAAAAGCGCGATAAGTTCGCTTGACTCTGCTGAATCTGACGCTCAATTTTATAAAAATAACCTAGCTTCCGTAAAAAAGAAATACACTGAAGGCATCGCAAGTTCGCTGGATATGGATGATGCCAGTCTAAAACATAAATTATCTATTTTCAATAAACAACAGGCATTGTATGATTATATTATAGCCAAAAGCAGCCTTGATAAGGCAGAAGGGAGCATGTAATTTATGAATTTATCAAAATACAAAATTATTTTATTCGTTATCATGATTATAGGAATGGTTTCTTGCGGGAAAAAAGAAGCACAGAAAATAGAAGATAAAACAGCAATACCTGTGCAAGTAAGAGAAGTTAAGCTTCAGGATATAGCGCAGGTTCTTGAATACGTAGGAAATATAAAAGCAAAAGACGAAGCGATTATTTATCCTAAGGTAAGTGGCAAAGTAATTGAGAAAGTTAAAGAAGATGGTGCTTTAGTCAGTAAAGGTGAGGCAATAGTGTATCTTGACAGGGATGAGGTTGGGTTAAAGTATGAAAGAGCACCGGTAGAAAGTACTTTAAATGGAATAATTGGCAGAGTTTATGTAGATATTGGTTCGCAAGTTGATCCGCAAACATCAATAGCCTTGGTTGTAAGTATGGATACAGTAAAAATAGATTTGGATATTCCGGAAAAATATCTTTCAAAAGTTTCTATCGGGCAAACCGCAAATATAATTATTGATGCTTACCCTGATAAGGAGGTTGTCGGGCAGGTTACTAAAATAAGTCCGGTTGTAGATTTGAGCACTCGTACCGCACCCGTTGAGATAACGGTTGACAACAAAGAGCACATATTAAAATCTGGAATGTTTGCAAAAGTAAAATTAGTTATTCAATCGCGGGAAAAAACAGCAGTTATATTAAAAGAGGCGATTATGGGGAAGGACCCGGAAACTTATGTTTTTGTAGTCAGCGGCAATAAGGCTAATTTAAAAAAAGTTAGCCTTGGTTTTCGCCAGGATTCGCTTTATGAAGTAAAAGAAGGCCTGGTCGAGGGGGATTTGGTTGTAATTATGGGCCAGCAGCGCCTTAAAGAAGGCGATATTGTTAATCCGGAAAAATAATAATCTAAAATATGAATTTACCTGATTTTGGAGTAAAACGGCCGGTTACGAACTTGATGATCTTTTCAGCGATAGTTATGCTCGCTGCTTACAGTTTCAGCCGTCTTGGCATTGATATGCTTCCTGAAGTTGAGCCTCCGGCAATAACTGTAATTTCTTCATATCCGGGAGCAAGCCCTGAGGATGTT
>JALOBR010000133.1:297-3827 GCA_023228195.1 Candidatus Omnitrophota bacterium | reverse complement strand
TTGTGGCGAACAAATTAGGTTTGGGAAGTATTATTTTATTGCATAATCAGAAGACAACTAAGTTTGATGAATTAAGTGCCGAGACAAAGAGTTTTTTTGAAAAGCTATCTGGTTATGACACGCTGAGACTTTTACTTTGCAAAAAGGCAATTTTAGTCGAAGGTGACTCCGATGAATTGGTTGTTCAAAAAGCATATAGGAACCAGAACGGAGAGAAACTTCCTATAGAAGATGAAGTCGATGTGATTGCCGCTGGGACATCATTTTTAAGATTTTTGGAAATCGCGAAGAAAATAAATAAGTCAGTCATTGTTGTTACTGACAATGATGGAGATGTGAAGGCATTGAAAGAAAAATACAGAGATTATTTATCTCACGATGCAGTTACAAATAATTTCATAAAAATTTGTTTCGACGAAACCGTAGACACTGGTGACTTGCTAATAGGAGATAAGCCGTTTAATTATAATACTCTTGAGCCAAAGATGCTTAAAGAAAATGGTTTGAAAAAAATCAACAAAGTTCTTGCCGTTAGTTGCAAAACAATTGATGAACTTCACAAGTATATGAAATCGAATAAAACAGCTTGCGCTTTAAAGATTTTTGATACTGAAGAAGAAATTAAATTCCCTGGATATATTTTAGATGCTATTAAAAAAGATAATGAATAATAACAAACTTATTATTGCTGCTGCTGGCTCGGGCAAGACGACGTACATTGTTAATGAGGCTTTAAAAATAAAGAACGGGCGTGTTCTTATAACTACTTATACAGAAGCAAATGAAGCGGAAATTTGCAAGATTATTATAGAAAAAAATAAATGTATTCCTGAAAATATTAACGTTCAAACATGGTTTGCTTTTTTGTTACAACATGGTGTAAGACCGTATCAAGGATGTCTATTTGATAAAGATATAAATGGATTGGTTTTAATGAATGAACGTTCGGTCCCATATATAAAAGAATCTGATACAGAGAATCATTATTTTACAAATGCACAAAAGATATATTCAGATAAAATTTCTAAGTTTGTTCTTAAATGTAATGAAAAATGTAATAATGCTGTCATTGATAGATTATCGAGAATCTATACTCATATTTTAATTGATGAAGTACAAGATCTGGCTGGTTACGATTTAGAATTTTTAAAATTACTTTTTGCAAGCAAAATAAACACTCTTCTAGTTGGAGATCCAAGGCAGGGAACATATTCTACAAATAATACATTAAAGAATAAGAAATTTCAGAAATCCAGAATAGTTTATTTTTTTGAAGATAATTCTATGCAGATTGAGAGAGATAAAACCTCTTTAATTATAAACCACCGTTGTGTTGGTCCCATTTGCGATTTTTCAAATAGATTGTTTCCAGATCTTCCAAAAACTACATCAGGAAATAAAGATTTACCAGAACATGGAGGTATTTTTTTAGTAAGGAAAAACGATGTTTCTCATTATTTGGAAAGATTTCATCCAGCCCAATTGCGATATGATTCTAGAACTCCTGTGAATGAAGATTATTTTGTAAGAACATTCGGTGATTCTAAAGGATTGTCTTTTGATAGGGTAGTGATATACCTTACTGTTCCATTAATTAAATGGTTAGAGGATAATGAGTTTGGCTTAGCGCCAACTAGTCGTTCGAAATTCTATGTTGCAATAACTAGAGCAAGATATAGTATCGGAATTGTTTATGATTATAATGATAATACTAACATTGAGGGAGTGGAAAAATATAATCCTGCAAGGGATTTAGAGGCAGTTGTAAAGTAATTAAACGTTGTAACCTTAAAAGGTAATATGCAGATATCTGATTACATTTCAATAGTTGCATTAATAATTTCCGTTACAAGCTTGATAATATCTTGGTATTTTGGATTTCGAGATAAGGCGTATTTAAAGACTTATGCAAAATTTTATTCTTACAATCATAATTATGATCGTACTCATATATTAATTAAGATCGTAAACTGTGGCAGGAGACCGACGATCTTGACTATGTTCGGTGGATATTTAAGTGATGGAGCTTGGTGCGGATCTTTTCTTGGTAAGGAAGGTAAAGGTATAAGGTTGGGCGAACATGAAAAATATGAGACGTCCGTCTATTTAGAAGATTTGCATAATTTTGACCCGGAAGGAAACGAGTCTGATTATGTAAGTTTTTGGTTTGAAAATACCTTAGGACAAAGATATGCAGTAAAAAATTCAGAAAAATTAATTAAAAAATTGAGCGAAAAGGATAGGAAGGTAAAATGACTAACAAACTCAAAAAAGCCAGAATCGACCTATTGAAATCGGCCAGAGAACTTGATAAAGTTAGCAAGTGTCCTGAAGCAAAAAAGAAGCTGATGAATATTACAATAAAGGCTTTGCTGAAGGAATATTATAAGTACTAAGCGAGGATCATGTCGGGGGCATTAATGTAAGCTGAAAGCGAGGTTTTTATGTCCAAAGGTGGATGGATAGTGAAGTTTAATAATAAAGAAGTAGAACGTTGTTACCGTGTATCTTTTGATTATGACAACTGGGAATACACAGTGAATAATGAAAAGCCGAAGAAATTCCCAGCCAGTGGGATTTCATCTATAAAGATAGAGATAGGGGAAGATTAGAATATATTGAGGAGATGTTAGCTATGGGAAGAAAATATGATGTCAGTGGTTTGCCGGAAGCTCAGTATGAACCCGGGTCGCGCCGGTTAGTCCTTAAAAATATGCTGGGCATCAAGAGAAAATCCGAGATGGACAGATTAGAAGCAGTTGCTTTAAAACAAGCAGAGGACATTCTTTTCAGAAAATATGGGGCAGGACGTTGTTTTACAACCAAAGACATCAGCCAGATGCATAAATTATGGTTAGGTAAAATTTACCCCTGGGCAGGGCAATACAGAAAAGTTAACATCAGCAAGGGTAATTTTCCTTTTGCAGCCGCGGCGCAGATACCACAGCTTATGGAAAAATTCGAAAAAGGCCAATTAGCCAAATATACTCCTTGTAATTTTAAAGATGAAGATGAAATTGTAAAAGCGCTGGCAGAGGTTCAGGTGGAATTTATTTTGATCCATCCATTCAGAGAAGGTAATGGAAGAGCGGCAAGATTAATAGCAACTTTAATGGCTCTACAGGCAGGTTTGCCGCTTTTGGATTTCAGAGCTATTAAGCGAAAGAAGATAAATAAATATTTTGCAGCTGTGCAGGCGGGTTTAGATAAAAATTATACGCCTATGGAGGAAGTATTTAGAGAAATATTAGAAACTACTATTTCTCATTAAGAGGGTGGAAGGTAAGTTTTGGCATTTTATCTTTTTTTAATGCTTTAAGGATAGCGGGATTAAGCGTTCCAAGTTCAATCGTGGAAGAAGAAGAGACATTAATAAAAAGAAGTTTTTTGTATAACTTGCTATTTTTTAGGCATGTGTTAGTTTCTATAAGAGGCTTTTCTTTCATACTTAAATTATACCATAACATTACAGATATTAAAAGGCTAAAAGTTGAAATCTAAAATTGTGGTAGCTGTTTTTATATTAACCC
>JALOBR010000133.1:0-287 GCA_023228195.1 Candidatus Omnitrophota bacterium | reverse complement strand
GTGCGTGATATATCTGACAGGGAATATGAGCAGGCTATTATTGAGCTGATCGATAACGCGAAGGAGTCAGTGGTTATCGGGATGTATTATATAAGCACTGAAGTAGAAACGAATAATCCGGTTAAAATGCTCTTGAATGATCTGGTTGAGGCTGAAAAGAGAGGGGTAGAGGTAAGGATTTATTTAAATACAAAGTTTCCGGATGTGAGTTATGAAAAGCTTATAAGTGATGATGATTTTAAGATGTTGAAAGACGCAGGATGTGAAGTATATTTTATCCCCCGGGG
>JALOBR010000132.1 GCA_023228195.1 Candidatus Omnitrophota bacterium | reverse complement strand
AACGTTCCAGCTATACAAACAGCCAGTTGCTTACACGAGAGCACAGGCTTTATCAGGCAGACTGGCTGCTGCGTAAATACGGATTTCGAGCCTGCGAAATCCCTTTTTGCCCGGATGGTAATCTTTCTTTGGAAACTGACCCAAAAGAAATGTGGGCACGAAGGCATCCGGAATTCTTCCCGGTAAACATAAATAAAGCAGATAAATTGAGCCTTTTTCGGATACCGGGCATAGGTATGGTCATGGCAGACCGTATTCTTGCTTTTAGGAAAAATCGCATAAAACTTAATACTTTGGCTGATTTGGGGAAACTGAATAAAAACCTGAAAAAAGCCTTGTCTTACATAGCTTTTTAAGGCAAGGAATACTAGTTGACAAATCCCCAGATAGGCGTAATATAAGCATACAAATAAACAAAAGATTAGAGTTCTTAGCCGTAAGGATGGGATAACTAACCTTACGGCTTTTTTGTTTATAGCTACGTTACGAAAGCAGGAGTCTTTGCAACGTATAACTACCCATTGCGCTACATATCGTGTAAATTTTCATAGAAAATTTACCGAAGCGCTTCGGGGTTAATCCGACTAGGCTATTTTTCAGACAGGAAGCATGAAAAATAGCAAGTCTCATTAAGGAGGTTCAATGCATACAGGTAAAATTAAAAAACTAGTAAGGGAAAGAGGTTTTGGCTTTATCAGTGATACTGACGGAAGCGAAGTGTTTTTCCATAAAAGCAGCCTTCTTGAGTCTCAGTTTGATTCTTTAAACGAAAACCAGGAAGTCGAATTCGAAACACGTAAAGGCCCTAAAGGCCCAAGCGCCGTTAATGTTCGCGTAAAAGTCTGAGATAATTTCCAGATTTTAGTCGTTTCGTAATTCTTTGGTTTTGTTTTAAGACCGCGTTGAGAAATAGTTTATTTGGATTTATGTGCGGCAGGTTTAGGATATGGGTTGTGCATAACTTAAGAGATGCAGTTGAAGCTGCAAGGATAATTTTAACATATGCAAAAAATAAAGACCTCCAGCAAAGGGAGAAAATGCAAATATCCTGCCTGCAATATTGTTCTAAGCATTTATAACCATGAGCGCTACTGTTGTTTGCATAAGTGCAAAGTGCTTCTTAAGCCAGCGAAAATTAAATAACCGTTTTTCCAGCAGTTAAATATCCTCATCGTCTCTCGGTCCAGCCAGTTGCCGGCAATATTCTAAAATCTTCAATTGATATATTCACAATTCAGAAGTAAAATAAAAACATATAGGATTCACATGGCACGATAAGCTTAGTTGTCTGTTTTGTTTGTTATCCCGCCTCGCAAAAAGTCCAAAAATCTGTACCATATTTTTGGACGCTCGGCGGGATAATTCGCAGACGGCCTTACGGCCTACAATTTACGTTCACTTCGTTGCCGTAAATCGTCTGCTCATTAGGAGGTTATTATGAAAATAGAGGATTTGACCGGTAAGTTAGTGTTATTTAAATTTTCTGAAGAAATACGTTCTGATTTATCGCTTTTTCAAATTTATAAAGACGAAATCTGGGCGTTGGTTACAGGCGTAGATGATATGGGTATATGGATAGAGAACCCGGCATATGAGCTTGGAATATGGTGGGATGAAAAAGGAAATTTAATACCACCGCATAAACAGGAGAAAGAAAAAGTAAAAACAGATATATTCTTGCCATGGCGTTACATAAAAGCTCTTATGAATGTGGCCGACGAAAGGTTCCAAAAGGCTAAAAACGAAAGGCTTCCGGGATTTCAGTCTTACAAATAATATAAATTAGCTTTTATCGCAAGGTAACGAGAAATTGGAATAACACTTCGTTTAAAAGTGTGATATGTTGCGGAAAAATAAGTGATACGCCGGAAACAATGAAGTTTAAAGCTTTTTCCTTTAATAGTTTCAGAGTAAAAGTAACTCTTGCTTTAATATTCTCATTGTTGTTTATTACAGGGTTGGATAATTTTATTCTTTATGAATACAATATACGTTTGCAATTTAAAAATTTGCAGGAAAAGTTAAAAACTATCGCCGCCACGGCAGCTATAGATATCGACAGCAACCTTATTGAGAAAGTACCGCTAAACAAAGAAGGCGTAAGCAGCGCAGCCTATAAAAAACTAGCCGAACAACTTAAGAAAATTAAAGAAGTTAATCCGCAGCTAAAGTATGTTTATACTATCGCCAAAACCGAAAAACCAGGTATTTGGAAGTTTATAGTTGACCCTTCTCCTCATGCAGGCTATCGGACATCTTTACCGGGAGACGAATATGAAGCTTTTCGTTTCCCTGAAATGCTTAAGGCGTACGAAGGTCCCAGTGTAGATGAAAAACTTGTAGTTGATGAATGGGGGGTGACGCTTTCAGGCTACGCTCCAATTTATGATAAAAGCCTATTGCCTATTGCTGTCTTGGGAGTGGATATAGATGCCCAAGAAGTTTACACTCTGCAAAATGCCGCCAGGATTAAAACACTTTTCGTTTTAATACTTGTAATAGCAGTTTCGATAATACTAGGGGCATGGGTTTCCATGGGGGTTACTCAACCGGTTCAAAATCTTGTTGAAGGCACGCGCAGAATTGCTGCAGGCGATTTGGATTATAAAGTTGAAATTAAGACTAAAGATGAGATAGGAGAATTAGCTAAAGCTTTTAATATAATGGCAGGAAACCTGTCTGCTTCACGGCAAAAACTGCAGGATTATTTTTATCGTGTAGTGCAGTCTATGGTGAGAAGCATTGAAGCAAAGGATCATTATACGCGTGGTCATTCAGACAGGGTAAGTGAATATGCCGGCAGAATCGCAAGAGCTATTGGTTTTTCTGATGAACAAATAGAAATGCTTGAGAGGGCGGCTCAGCTGCATGATATAGGAAAATTAGGGATTCATGAGGATGTCTTAAATAAAAAAAGCGCGTTATCAGATAGCGAATGGGATTTGGTGCATCGGCATCCCGCCGTAGGCGAAGAAATTTTAAAACCTATCTTTCTGGATGAAGAAATGCTGGCTGTTGTAAGGAGCCACCATGAACGGTTTGACGGAAAAGGGTACCCCGACGGCTTAAGGGCAGATGAGATTAATATTTTTGCTCAAATTGTTTCTGTCGCGGATAGCTATGACGCAATGACGTCATCCCGTTCTTACAGAGTAGGTTTAAGCAAAGAAGAGGCAATTAAAAGGCTTAGGGAAGGCTGCGGCAGCCAATTTAATCCGAAAATTGTAGAGGCATTTATAAAAGTATTGGGATAACACGAATTGCCACAAATTAGAAACGAATTACCAAAAATAAATTCGTGGTAATTCGTGTTTGATTGGTGGGTATTCGTGTATAAAACAAGGAGGCCAATGGCTGTTTCGATACAATTTTGTGGGGGAGCCAGGACCGTTACAGGTTCAGTCCATCTTATCGTCACAAAACATTCCAAGGTAATCCTTGATTGCGGGTTGTTCCAGGGCAGGCGTGATGAGTATTTCGCAATAAACTCGCAATTTCCGTTTAATCCGCAAAACCTTGATGCTTGTGTGTTGTCACACGCGCACATAGACCATTCCGGAAATATTCCGAC
The DNA here is from genome assembly GCA_023228195.1 of Candidatus Omnitrophota bacterium. Lineage (GTDB taxonomy): Bacteria > Omnitrophota > Gorgyraeia > Duberdicusellales > 4484-171 > JAJYOP01. The sequence continues at coordinate 260 of JALOBR010000132.1, read as the reverse complement.
ACTTATAAAAAAAGGTTTTAGAGCGTCAGTCTATTGTACCCCCGTAACGAGAGATTTGTGCCGCTATATGCTTCCTGATAGCGGCCACATACAGGAAGAAGATATAAAATATGTTAATAAAATAAACAGGCGCCGCGGTATGCCGCCACGCGCGCCTCTTTACACGAAAGAAGACGCTGAAAAAGCGCTTAAGTATTTTCGCGCCCTTGTTTATGATCATACTATGCGGATAGCTGACGATGTGGATTTAAATTTTTATT
>JALOBR010000131.1 GCA_023228195.1 Candidatus Omnitrophota bacterium | reverse complement strand
GTCGAAGGCGCTCATTACAAAGTTATGGAGTTTTCCGGCCCGGTCATTGAGAGGCTCGGTCTTGATGACCGTCTTAGTATGACTAATATGGCAATTGAAGCAGGCGGAAAAACCGGAGTTGTTGAGCCGGATGAATCTACTATCAAATATTTGAAACAAATTCAAGGTAAGAAATTCAAATTCAAAGGTTCAATCAAGCAGCTAAGAAGCGATAAGGACGCATGTTACAAAGAAATTATAGAAATAGATGTAACAAAGCTGGAGCCTCAGGTTGCCTGCCCGCATTTGCCAAGCAATACAAAGCCGGTAGGCGAACTGAAAAGCGTTGCGCTTAATCAGGTAGTTATAGGCTCTTGTACCAACGGCAGGATAACCGATTTAAGAATTGCTGCGCGTATTTTAAAAAATAAAAAAATAAAAAAAGGCCTTCGTGTTATTATACTGCCGGCAAGCCCCAGCATTTATAAGCAGGCAGAGGAAGAAGGCCTTATCCGAATATTTATTGAAGCGAATTGTATAGTCAGCCCCGCAACCTGCGGGCCGTGTCTTGGCGGGCATATGGGCATATTGGATAAGGGCGAAGTCGCGCTTGCAACTACTAACAGAAATTTTATCGGCCGTATGGGGCATCCTGAAAGTTTTGTGTATCTATCAAGCGCCGCAGTCGCTGCCGCAAGCGCGCTAAAGGGAAGGATTACGCATCCCGATGAAATACGCAGATAGTCACAGATTTTGAAGCGGATTATCAGTGCGAAAAAGGATTTATAAATGATAATAAAAGGTAAAGCTCACAAATTTGGCGATAACATAAATACCGACGATATCATTGCGGCAAAATACCTTGATTCGCAGGATGAAAAATTTCTTGGTTCAAAGTGCATGGAAAATATTGACCCTGACTTTATAAAGCGTGTTGCCCCGGGTGACGTTATAGTTGCCGGAAGGAATTTCGGCTGCGGTTCAAGCAGGGAACACGCTCCCTGGGCAATCAGAGGCTGCGGCGTAACTGCGGTAGTAGCGAAAAGTTTTGCGCGTATATTTTACCGTAACGCAGTCAATATAGGCTTGCCGATTATTGAGCTTAAAGAAACAGACGATATAGCCAGCAGCGACATAATAGAAATTGACTTATCGAAAGGTATAGTAAATAATATAAGCAAGAATAAGACGTATAAGACAAGTATCTTCCCCCAATTTTTACAGGAAATTGTTAAATTTGGCGGTTTGGTCAATTGGATTAAGGCCAAGGGAGGCAAAAAATGAAAATACCTAAAGAAAAAATTAAAGTTCTTATTCTTTGCACCGATGGCGCATGGATAAAGGGCCTAATACATATCAGCGAAGGTTTAAGAGTGAGTGATTTTTTAAATGATCAAAAGAATTCTTTTATCGCGGTAACAAACGCTGAAGTACAAAACTTAAGAGAAGTACATTCTTTCAAGTTGGCATCAGGAATATCCAAGGCAAGGAACACATTGTTACTTAATATACAGGCCATTAAATGGGTAGAGGAGTTATAGAAATGAGCAAAATTTATAAAATCGCGGTAATTGGCGGAGACGGAACCGGCCCTGAGGTCGCCGCTGAGGGTTTAAAAGTATTAAAAGCAGCGAGCGAAAAATATAAATTCGAATACGAAACCAAAGATTTTGATTTTAGCGGCGAAAGATATTTAAAGACAGGTAAACTCGTAGATGACAAAGATGTCGAAGAATTGAAAAAATATTCAGCAATTTTTCTGGGCGCTGTCGGGCATCCGGGCGTAAAACCCGGGATAATCGAAACAGGGGTTCTTCTTAAGCTGCGGTTTTCTCTCGACCAATACATTAATTTACGCCCGGTTAAGCTTTATGATTCAAAGTTTTGTCCGTTAAAAGATAAAAAGCCGGAAGATATAGATTTTGTAGTCGTGCGTGAAAATTCAGAAGGCCTTTATAAGGGTATGGGTGAATTTAAAAATAAAGGCGCAAAAGATGAAGTTGCCATACAAATTTCTTATAATACCCGTCGTGGCGTTGAGCGTTGTATCCGTTACGCTTTTGAATGCGCGAGGAAACGTAACAAAAGGAAGAAAGTGACACTCTGCGGTAAAACTAATGTTTTAACTTATGCCTGGGACCTTTGGCAAAGAACTTTTAATGAAGTTGCCAAGGAATATCCGGACATAACAACGGATTACGCCCACGTTGACGCAACCACGATGTGGTTTGTAAAAAATCCCGAGTGGTTTGACGTAATTGTCACGGATAATCTTTTTGGCGATATAATCACGGATTTAGGCGCAATGATTCAGGGCGGAATGGGTATTGCCGCAGGCGGAAACATTAACCCGCAAGGAGTTTCGATGTTTGAGCCAATCGGTGGAAGCGCGCCAAAATATACCGGGAAAAATGTGATTAATCCTTTAGCTGCAATCTGCGCGGCAGGTATGATGCTGGATATTTTAGGCGAAGCGAAAGCCGCCGAAGCGATTGAAAAATCAGTGATAAAAGTAAGCACTAAGAAATTAAAATCTTTAGCTGCAGGTAAAATGGGTTATTCAACGACCGAAGTCGGGGATTTAGTGGTTGAGAATCTATAAGATAGGTTTAAGATAAAGCAAAATGAAGAAAAAAACAAAATACAATGTAGCTGTGGTTGGCGCAGGAGTTGTCGGCGTTGAAATGATTAGATGCCTTAAAAAGAGGAATTTTCCTATAGGCGCTCTAAAGGTTTTTGCCCGTTCAAACCGTGAAATGGATGTTGACGGCGAAAAGTATCAGGTTGAGGCCATATCCGAAGACGGATTCAACGGCATAGATATCGCTCTTTTCGCAGGAACCGAAGGGGAGAAGGGCGCAGCAGTAACTTTTGCCAAAGCTGCGGTAAAAAAAGGCGCAGTTGTAATAGATAACGGCGCTGATTTTAGAATGGACCCGAATGTTCCTTTAGTTGTCCCTGAAGTTAACGCCAAAGATATTAAAAAACATAAAGGAATAATTGCAAATCCAAATTGTTCAACCGTCCAGATGGTTGTTGCGCTGGCGCCAATTTATAAAAAAGTTGGCATTAAAAGAGTGGTCGTTACTACCTTGCAGGCGTCAAGCGGTGCGGGCAAGCAGGCAGTTGAGCAATTAAGCCGTGAGATAACGCAAGTTGCAGCAGCTAATTATAAAAATATCAATGTTAATTTAGAAGATAGAGCAATGCCGCAGCAGCTTGGCTTTAATGTTTTTCCCCAGATTGGAGGATTCGCTGAATGCGACTTTACCAGTGAAGAGTGGAAACTTGTTAAAGAGACTCACAAAATTATGGGTGATAAGAAAATAAAAGTTTCCGCAACCACTGTACGAGTTCCTGTTAGAACCGGGCATTCCGAGTCAATTTATATTGAAACCAATAAGCCAATTGCACCTGACAAGGTTAGAAATCTGCTTTCAAAATCCGCAGGTATAATTGTTATAGATGAGCCCAAAAAAGGCCTTTATCCAATGCCGAAAGATGCGGAAGGTAAATATGAAGTGTTTGTCGGCCGCATAAGGCGTGACCCGTTTGTTAAAAACGGTTTATGGCTTTGGGTAGTTGCGGATAACCTCTTAAAAGGCGCTGCCTTAAACGCTGTCCAGATAGCGGAATATCTTATCGCGAAATAAAAATTTATAAGTTAAATAGGAAAGATAGCATAAAAATCAACTAATCTAATTTAGGATTTCTTGTTTTTCACCATAGCCCAATAGAGGATAGCACCAAGTAAGCTTAGGGCAATTATTACCACAACCCAGACTATTTTTTCTGTGGAGTTTTCGAATTTTCTCTGCAAGCAATCGACAAGCATCATTATCCAAAAGATCAACCCGACAACGCCTATCAAAAACATGA
>JALOBR010000130.1 GCA_023228195.1 Candidatus Omnitrophota bacterium | reverse complement strand
ACCGGTGAAGTAAATGCCATTTAAGGCGAGTAGCTCAATTGGCTAGAGCATCGGTCTCCAAAACCGGGGGTTGCAGGTTCAACTCCTGCCTCGCCTGCTTTAAGCTGGTTTGAAACTGAACCAGCGAAGTGCGTGAGGTAATGTTTGAAGTTGTTTTGAAAGTAATTTTTAGCGAGAAAAGGTAATTTGTTTCAGTTAACGTTTAAGCGTATGCCTGCTTAAGGATATCCGCTAACGGCAGAAACAATTCTCTTATCTTAACGATGGGTGAAATTGCTGCGCTCGCTGCGCTCGCAAAATAAATACAAAATATACATTTAAAAAATATGATTGGTAAATTTAAAAAAATTCCGCAATTTTTTAGAGAAATAAAAGAAGAACTCACTAAGGTAAATTGGTCCAGTAGAAAGGAATTGAAAGGTGCTGTGATTGTGGTGATTTGCGTGCTTGCATTTCTTACCACGTATATAGCGCTTTTGGATTTAGGTTTATCCAAATTAATGCACTCGTTATTACAAGGATGATGCGCTGGTATATATTACATACTTTAAGTGGTGCTGAAGAAAAGGCTAAGACGAACCTGGAAGCCAGGATAAAGGCTCATAAATATGAGCATTTAATAGCTAATGTTGTTATTCCGAAAGAACAGGTTACTGAAGTAAAACTTGGTAAGAAAAAAATCCTGGAAAGGAAATTTTTCCCCGGATATATTTTGGTAGAAATGGAAATGAATGATGATACTTGGCTTTTCGTAAAGAATACCCCGGGCATTACGACTTTTATCGGTCCGAGACGTAAGCCGAGCCCTATAGCGCAAGAGGAAGTTGATAAAATTTTAGCTAAAGCTAAGGAAAGTAAAGAAAAACCTGCGCCAAAAGTTACTTTTGAGAAAGGCGAAAGCATAAGAGTAATTGAAGGCGCTTTTCTTAATTTTAACGGCGTAGTCGAAGAGATTCAGCAGGATAAAGGCAAGGTAAAGGTGAATGTTTCTATCTTCGGAAGGACTACTCCGGTTGAACTTGAGTTTTGGCAGGTTGAGAAGATATAAACACGAATATCCACGAATAAAAAACGAATGGCCACGAATTAATTCATGGAAATCAGTTTAAATTCAGTGGTATTTAGTGTAGGAGCGAAGCGACATGGCAAAGAAAAAAAAGAAACCAGTTAATCAGATAAAATTGCAAATTTCTGCAGGAGCAGCCAATCCAGCGCCTCCGGTAGGACCTGCGTTAGGCCAGCACGGTTTAAACATAATGCAATTTTGCAAGGCTTTTAACGAAGCTACAAAAACCAAAGAAGGCATAATTTTACCCGTAGTTATAAGTGTCTACGAAGATAAATCTTTTGATTTTATTATTAAAACCCCTCCTGCTTCCGTACTTCTTAAGCGTGCTGCCAATCTGGCAAAAGCCAGCGGACAGGTAGGAAAGGAAATTATCGGCGAAGTTACAAAACAGCAGGTTTTGGAAATCGCAAAAGAAAAATTAGCGGATCTAAATACTAACGATTTGGAAAAAGCAGTTAAGGTTATTGCCGGCACTGCCAGAAGTTGTGGCATAAGAGTAAAAGAGTAGGAGCTTATATATAGGTAATTAAAGAGGCGTAATATGAAAAAGAAAAGCAAAAGATACCAAGAGGCGGCAAAGTTGGTAGATGTGTCTAAGGCATATTCGATAGAAGATGCTGTTAGTATTTTGAAAAGCATGCCGCACGCAAAATACGATGAGACGTTAGAAGTAAGCTGTCAGGTAGGAATTGACCCAAAACAGACAGATCAGGCCGTGAGGGGTTCGGTAGTACTTCCGCATGGAACAGGTAAGCAAGTAAAGGTCATTGTGTTCTGTGAACCGGAAAAAGAAGCAGAAGCAAAAGAGGCAGGCGCGGATTTCATAGGTTCGCAGGAGTTGGCAGATAAGATTAATAAGGAAGGATGGTTTGAGTTTGATTGTTGCATATCAACGCCTTCCATGATGAAGGTTGTAAGCAAACTAGGAAAGGTCTTGGGCCCGCGCGGGCTTATGCCTTCGCCCAAAACAGGCACCGTTACCGATAATGTTTCTTACGCTATAAAAGAAGCAAAAAGAGGAAAAATAGATTTCCGTATGGACAAAGCATCATGCGTCCATGTGGGCCTTGGTAAGATTTCTTTTTCAAAGGAACAACTGGCAGATAATGTGCACGCGTTTATGGATGCGTTAAATAACGCGAGGCCGGCTTCGATCAAGGGTGAATTCATTAAATCACTATCACTATCAACTACAATCAGCCCGTCAGTGAGGTTAAACGCATGAAACATATAGGTACAATAGTAAGAGAAAAAGTCGTTGACGAAATAAAAGAGAATGTGCAGCAATCAGAAGGCTGTTTTTTTGTTAATTTGAATAAAGTTAAGGCCTTATCTATAAGCCAACTAAGAAATAATTTAAGGACAACAAATTCAAAAGTTTATGTGGCAAAGAATTCTTTGTTTTCGAAAGCATTTGATGTAAATAAAGACAGCATGGCTAATTTTATAAGCGGAGAAACTGCTGCTGTTTTCGTTTACGATAAAGATATAGTTCGAGCAGCCAAAGTATTGGTTGATTTTGCAAAAGAAAATGAAATTATTCAGGTAAAAGGCGGGCTACTTAAAGACAAGGCGGTAAGCGCCCAGGATTTAATTTCTTTAGCAAAATTACCGCCGAAAGAAGTGCTTTTAGGTATGGCTGTAAGCGGGCTCGCATCTCCCATTACAGGTTTTGTTTCTACATTAAATCAGGTAATATTAAAGTTTGTTTGGGTAGTTGAGGAAATAAAAAAGAATAAAGAAACCAATAAGAAGTAGGAGGTTAATATGGCTAAGGTAGAGGATGTTTTAAAGATGGTAGAGGAAATGACAGTATTAGAGCTCTCCGAATTGGTAAAGGCATGTGAAGAAAAGTTCGGCGTAAAAGCAAGCGCACCTATGATGGCCGCAATGCCTGGAGCAGGGGTGGCGGCTGCAGCTGAAGAAAAAGAAGAAAAAACAGCCTTCACCGTTGTGCTTACCGGTGCCGGAGCAAATAAAATAGCTGTTATTAAGGAAATACGAGCAATCACCGAACTCGGCCTTAAAGAGGCAAAAGAGCTTGTAGATTCTGCCCCAAAAACAGTTAAGGAAAATGTTACCAAAGAAGAAGCAGAAGAAGTTAAAAAGAAACTGGAAGCCGCAGGCGCGACCGTAGAATTAAAGTAAAAAGGTTCCTTAAGGTTGCAATCTCAAAAACCCAAAGCAACAGTAAGTAACATAATAATAGTAGGAGGGTAGTAGCTTGAAAGGAATAAAAGAATTATCTTTGCTAAAACTAAAAAGAATCATCCGATGCCTCATTTACTTGAGCATCAAACCAATTCTTTTAAAGAGTTTTTGCAAATGAACATTCTCCCGGAAAAAAGGAAAAAAGTGGGTTTGCAGGAAATTCTTGAAGAAGTATTTCCTATGGAAAGTCCAGACAAGCAATACCGCCTGGATTTTGTTTCCTACAGTTTAAGCAGGCCCCGCTATAGCGTAGAAGAATGTAAAAAACGCGCGCAAACTTATGCCGCGCCTTTGAGGGTAAGGCTGCGCCTTACAAGCCCGGCAAGCGAAGTTAAAGAGCAGGAAATTTATTTAGGCGATGTGCCTCTGATGACGGAAACCGCCTCTTTTATAATTAATGGTGATGAAAGGGCGATAGTCAGCCAGTTGCAGCGCTCTCCTGGTGTATTTTTTGAAGAGGATCTTCATCCGATGGGCAAGCGTATGTATTTTGCCCGCATAATACCTTATAGGGGTTACTGGATAGAGTTTAGGGCGGATATAAATGATACAATTACCGTAATAATCGACCGCCGCAAAACTTTTCCCGCCACCCAGATTTTAAGAATAATGGGTCTTTCC
>JALOBR010000129.1 GCA_023228195.1 Candidatus Omnitrophota bacterium | reverse complement strand
CGTCGGGTATTCCGATTTTTCAATAGAAAATCAGAAAAAAATTTATGAGTTGCTTAAACTTAAAAAAATCGGTATAAATATTACCCGGCAATTTATGCTTGTGCCGGAAAAATCTGCAACCGCCGTTTTAGGAGTTGTTAACCTATGAATGCGAGAAAGAAAATAAATTGTCTTTTAACCAAGCGCGTTGTCCTTCTTGATGGAGCGATGGGGACAGAGCTTCATAAGCTTGGAATGCCGGAGGGGATACTTCCTGAAATCTGGGCCTTGGAAAATTCCAGAGCATTAAAACAGATTCACCGGCAGTACCGGGAAGCCGGCTCGGATATTATTTACGCTGCGACATTCGGCGCCAACCGGATTAAGCTTGGCAACCAAAGAATAAAAAATGTAAAACAGATAAACAAAGATTTATGTTTATTGGCTAAAGAAGCTGCCGGGAAAAATTGTTTTGTCGCCGGAGATATCGGCCCGCTGGGCGTGTTTATTGAGCCTTTTGGCGGGCTTGATTTTGATGAGGCAGTTGATATTTTTAAAGAACAGGTACGTGCGCAAATTTCGGCGGGAGTTGATTTGTTTGTTGTAGAAACAATGATGGACATACAGGAAGCGCGCGCGGCTCTTATCGCGGTAAGGGAGCTTTGTGATAAATTTACAATTGTTACTATGACTTTTGAAAAAAGCGGAAGAACCTTAAACGGAACAAGCCCGCAGGCAGCATTGGTTACTCTCCAAAGCCTGGGCGCAGATTGCGTTGGAGCAAATTGCTCAACAGGACCGGCGGATATGCTTAAAATCGTGGCCGGCCTTAAGCCCTACGCTAATGTTCCGCTTGCAGTTAAGCCTAATGCAGGAATGCCTAAGCTTATCGGTTCGCGCGCGCATTTCAGTATGCAGCCGCAGAATTTCGGTTTGTTCGCAGAAAAATTTGCAAGATTCGGAGTTAATATGTTCGGTGGTTGCTGTGGCACAACTCCGGAGCATATACGGCAGGCACAAAGGAAACTAGCCGGGGAAAAGCCGATTATGCCGCGAAGTAAACGTTTGAGCGTTTTAAGCTCGGCAAGGAGCGCTTTGATTTTAGAAAAACAAAAAGATGTGTTAATCGTGGGGGAGGGTATAAATCCGACAGGAAAACCCGCCTTTCAGCAGGAATTAAAAAAAGGCAAAATGGCTTCGGTTGTAAGATTGGCAAATGAGCAAAAACAAAATGGCGCTAACCTGTTGGACGTAAACGTGAGCGTGCCGCAAGTTGATGAGGAAAAATTAATGATGGAAGCAATTTCCGTGCTTTCTAAGATTACGGATTTGCCTTTGGTGATTGATTCTCCAAGTGTAAAGGTAATTGAAAGGGCCCTTAGGTTTTATCCGGGACGCGCGCTTATAAATTCAATTTCAGAAGACCCCACCAAGCTTAAGCCATTGCTTAATTTAGCAAAAAAATACGGCGCGATGTTTATAATCTTGCCTGTAGCGGGACGCGCTATTCCTAAAAATATTGCCGAACGTAAAAATATAATAAAGAAAATCTTCAACGAAGCGAAAAAATCAGGTTTTTGCAAAGAAGATTTTATTGTTGATTGTTTGGTGCTGACTGTTTCTTCCAGGCCGCAGGCAGCGCAGGACGTTTTAAGGACGATATCCTGGTGTAAAAAAAGTTTTAAGGCCAATACTATAATCGGCCTTTCTAATGTTTCTTTTGGCCTGCCAAAAAGAGACATTATAAATACAACTTTTTTGAATATGGCAAGAAAAATCGGGCTGACTGCGGCAATAGCCAATCCTTTGCAAAAGAGGAATTTTATAAACGCAAAAGCAAAAGAACTTTTGTTAAACAGAAAAGGCGCAATTTCCGGATTTATACTTCAGTCTTCCGGTAAGGCTGACGGCCATATGCAATACCGGGCTAATAAAAAACTTTCGGCAGAAGAAGAAATTGAAGGGGCGGTGATTGAAGGGAACCGGCAGGATATAGCCGGAATTATAAGGCGCATTTTAAAAACAGGTAAAAATCCGTTATCCGTAATGCAGGATATTTTGATACCCTCTATAATTAAGGTAGGTATACTTTTTGAAAAAAAAGAATATTTTCTGCCGCAGCTTATAGCGAGCGCGGAAGCTATGAAACAAGGAACCAAGGTTTTACTTCCCTTTATTAAAAAGCAGGGTAAAGAAAAAAAGAAGGCAATTGTTATGCTCGCGACAGTTGAGGGAGATATCCACGATATAGGCAAAAACATAGTCTCGCTTTTACTTGAAAACCATGGATTTAAAATAATTGATTTAGGCAAAGATGTTTCGGCGCAAGATTTAGTTAATGCTATACGGGTGCATAAGCCGGATATAGTAGGTTTATCGGCGCTTATGACAACTACAATGGTGAATATGAGAAAAGTAATAGAGCTGGCGAATAGAGAGAATCTAAAGTGCGAATTTATGGTCGGAGGAGCAGTAGTAACACGGCTTTTTGCCGATTCGATAGACGCTGCCTACGCAAAAGACGGAGTCAGCGCGGTACGCCTCGCGCAAAGCTTATTGGAAAAATAATTACCCGCCACAATTAACTATGCCTATTTATAAAATGAAGCCTCCCATAACTCCTCGGACTTATGCCCGAGGTTCAAGCACGGCTAATACTGAGCGGCGCACACATATATCCGCAGCCTTAAGGCCTCGGATATGGCGTCGCGAATTTATAAAAGAAGAGTTACGGAAAAGCAGCAATAAAGAAAAGGCGAAAATACTTCAAGGTTTCTTTAAAACCGCTCCCGGAGAATATGGCCATGGCGATATATTTATCGGGGTGTGTGTGCCGAGTATCAGGAAAATTGCTAAAAAGCATAAAGACATAAATTTAAGCTCTATTTCGCAGTTATTAACATCACATATACATGAAGAGAGATTAATTGCGCTTATTATTCTTGTCTTAAAATTTGATGAGGCCGAAGCTGATGGCAGAAAAAAGATTTATGAATTTTATCTAAGAAATACGAAGTATATAAACAACTGGGATTTGGTTGATTTAACTGCTCCTAATATCGTAGGCAGGTTTTTGGCCGATAGTGATAAGAAGATTTTATACGGCTTTGCGAAGTCAAAGTCTTTATGGGAAAGGAGGATTTCGATAGTTTCAACTTTCAGCTTTATCAGAAACAATTGTTTTTCCGATACGCTTAAAATAACAAGATTGCTTCTAGCGGATAAAGAGGACCTGATTCATAAGGCTTGCGGATGGATGCTTCGTGAAGTTGCTAAAAGAGACAAGGGTTTGGTAGACGATTTTTTATCAAAGCATTGTAAGAATATGCCGCGAGTTATGCTCAGGTATACCATAGAAAGATTTCCGGAAAAAGAAAGGAAAGCCTATCTTACGGTGAAAGCCGTAAAAACCTTTTGATGAGGATATTTATCTGTTTGGCTGCGAGGCGGCATAGGTTTTTTTGCGTGCCATTAAATTAACACTAGAATAATAAAATATGGTAAAATAATACAAGTCATAATATTATAATCTAATATGAGGCTTGACGGTGAGTCTTAAAAAGGTTAAGCGCCAGGGAGGGGGTATGAATAAAATAATTAATCGACCCTTAAGAAGTTTTAAAATTATTTTGGCTGTAATCGGCTTGTATTTTCTTTATGCTTTATTTTTTGTTTCTTCAGCTTTTTCTGAAGATAAGGATGTCGGTCTTCGTTTACGTTCCGACGGAGCAAATGTTTCTATTGCTGCTTGTTCTGACGAATGCCCAGTCGTTTCGCCTTTAAGAATCCGTAATAAAGGCCACGTTGAGAGCATAAAGTTGGTAAGTACTGGTGACGCTGCAGCAACTAAGATGCGGGTTAAAACCCGCACTGGGATAATGGCGGCAAAAAGACTTAATCCTATCGCCGGAAGATTTATAAGGGAAGTAGCTGGTGGT
>JALOBR010000128.1 GCA_023228195.1 Candidatus Omnitrophota bacterium | reverse complement strand
CAACCTGGGCGATACGAAGGCCGCCTTCAAATACCGGCATAGACACGCTTAACCCTAAGTTCCACTGGTCATCGTGTGGCGCCCAACGCGAATCATTTTTGTTTGCGCTCGCAGAGCCTGAAAGTGTCGGAGCAAAATTTGCGTAGGCAGCTTTTACTCCAAAGTCGGCAGAATTGACCTGCGCGGCTAACTGCTGGAAAGATGGATTATTTTTCGCTAAAATCTCAAAATCGGGCTTTTGGGCGAAGGATTCTTTCACTTCAAAGTCACCATTAACGGCAAGCGACGTGGAGCCGATTTTTCCCATTTCTTTAGCCAGCTGCCTTTGCGAAACGATTACGCCTCTATTTGCAATAGCAATTTCGAGTTTTGCTTTCGATAAATTAGCTTCCGCAGTCAAAAGCGCGCCCTTATGTTCAAGGCCGGAACGATACCGTAACATAATTAACGCTAAATTTTTACTCCTTATTTTATAAATATCTTCGGCAATCTGCACGCCTTCCTGCGCTTTTAACAAATTAACAAAAGCCTTTCTTAGGCGCAACCTTACATCTACGGAAGTAAAACGAAAATTTTCTTTGGCTGCTTTTATGTTTTCTTTGGCTGCATTCACGTTATTTATGGTTTTAGCCCCATCAAAGATAAGTTGGCTGCCGGTTACTCCGTAGGTATAGTTATCTCCTGCCGCGGAAACTGTTCCGTTATCAGTTCTTCCGGTAGACACATTTAGATTGCTGTTTACTTGAGGGAAAAGTGCGCTGGCTGTAATTTTTTTAGTAGCTTCTGATTGTTTTATACCTTCTTCGGCAGAAATTAAATCCGGATGATTCTTCGCGGCTTCCTTTACGCAATCATGCCAGGATAGCATTCCCTCTGCCGATACCGGCGCCGGGGAATAAAAAACACAAGAAAACAACAAAAATATAATGAAACTTACCCGCATATTAATTTTTCTTTTAATCCTGTAAACATATTATCTCATTCCCTAAAAAATACAATTACGTTCCGGGTTTTATCCGTATTTTTTAATTAATTACATTTATGACAAACCTACTACTATTGGTTTTTATCTTATTGAGAAACTGCTTTCTTTAAATTAGTAACGTGTTTTTCAAAAAACTTTAGGAATTTGTTAAACTCGTCCTCAGGCATAACGCTGATAACTTTGTTATGGTGGGGCGGCCCTGAAATGATAATTACGCTATCACCAGGATTGATATTCATTGCTTTTCTTGCCTCCACCGGAATAACGATTTGCCCCTTGGTTCCAACCGGAACTTTTCCATAAAATTTTGGGGAATTGCCCATCTTGCCCTCCTTTTTAAAACTTAGTTATAAAAACGGTCTGCCCCGGAAAGGATAAAAACTCTTTAGTATAACTGGTATGAAAAGTATAACCGTATAAACAAAGGGTACCATATTCTTACTGCAGTGTCAATAAAACCTTCCATAAATCCCCGGCCTATCCACCAGGGTACCCTGTCCCATTTCCTGCATAGAAAATATTAAGGTGCGGGACGCCCCGAACCTTGATACCGTTATTACTAGGTAACGGGGCCGCTGGACTAAAGCCTTGGGTATTAGCACGGCTAACTCCCAAGCGGCGCACCTTATAATCCCCGCCCTAGTCACCAGACTGCCCTGTTGGGTTAAAAAGGCGGGGATCTAGTGCCGCGGGGAATCAAGTTTTAGAAAAGGGTTCACCGGTATAACAGTTAGACGATAGAAATAATATAAAAGTTTACTGGATTGCTAGTTTTAACGGATTGAATTTTATTTCTTTTTTCCGGGGCCAATATAGAAAACGGTAATTTCCGGCCTTGAGAAGAATCGTATCCTTGGAGCGACGCCCCCTTCCATGCCTATGCCCCTATTTACGTACAAAGCCTTATCTTTCCCTAAAGCATAGAGGCCAGCTTCGTATTTTTTACCATATCGTGACATCGTAATCAATGCTCCGTAAAATGGCAGGGAAAATTGCCCTCCGTGGGTATGCCCTGTTAAATATAAATCTATTGCCGTGTTTTCAATTATCTCATTTATGCCTGGATAGTGAGAAAGGAAAACAGTGTAGTAATTTCCGGGTAATTTTTCCAAAAATTTTAGATTTTCAGCGCTGCTTTCCGCGCTTAAACCGGCAATTGTTACATCTTGATTAGCGCTTGTAAAACTAACCGCCTCTTTGTCTAACTCGATAAATCCAGTACCCTCGAAAATATCAATATCTTTCCAATACCAAACGTCAAAATTCCCTCTTACGGCAAATTTACCTGATTTAGCATTGAGATTTTTTAGCGTTTTTTTAAAATTACCTAAGGCCTTTTCTGCATTTAATGCATCGCCGGTAAATACAATGATGTCGGGATTTATTTCATTTATTATTTTAACTAGTTTCTCTTCATTGCGAACTTTTGCGTCACAGTGTAAGTCCGAAATCTGAACCAATACAAAACTATTTTTAAGCTTATCCGTTTTAAGATTAACATGAACAACCTTTAGCCAATACGGCTCGATAAAATAAGCATAAAAAAAACAAAAAATCCCTAAAACTGCAAATACATGGATAAAAGTAGCGAATAAGCTTTTATTGAAACTCTTGTGTTTGAAGAATGAAATGAAGAATTTTGCCTCGCGGGAATATACAAACCACCAGAAAACAGCAAAAATAGTTAACGCAATAATTTCAGAAAACAACATTCCCTTTAACTGTTTTAAACTTTACAAAGATGGCAAATGAATAATTAACCCAGGCAAAACTATACCGCGAAATTAATTCCGCATCAACCTGGATATGGCTATCGGGCACATGTATCGATTAAAGATACCTTTTGATTCTCTCTAAAATTTTCGTAGATGCTTCTTTATCGCCTTTCATACCTACACGTATTTCAATTTGAGATGAATCCTGCGTCAACTTTTTTATGTCTATCCAAACAACTCGCTTGTCAGTATATTCAGCCTTAATTTGCGCTACTTCATCTTTAACTGTAGTTTTTGTAACTTCAAGCCTCATTGATTTTAACGCAGAAGTGGCGGCTTTTACAACTTTAGGTATAGGCGCTCTTACTTCCTCTTTGATTTTACCTTCCAGCCAAAAAGCAGTTCCTGCTCCGCCGGCGGCTCCGGCAACAACCGCGATACAACCGGTAAAATTTAATAACAACGCAACAACAAATATCAAACTAATAAGCCTTTTTACCATAAAGCCTCCTTTTCTGAAAATAATTCAAAAAGAACTTAACGGTTTTTATTTTCAAGCCTGGCCCTATTTTCATTAAGCCATTTTTCCCATTTAGTCGCATCTTCACCGTAGCTAATCCCGGCGCCGCGTATACTGTGCAAAGCCCAGGAAGCATTTTTCCGAATATCCGGATTTTTATTATCAAGAAACAATATCAAAGCTTCAACTGCGGTAGCGTCTCCTATCTCCATTAAGGCATCAATTGCGCGAACCCCCAATTCCTTCTCGCCGCTATTTACAAATGGAACCAACGCATCTACTGCGCTTGGGTCGCCTATTTCCCCCAAGGAAAGAACCGCTGCAGTTTTAACACGGCTATCGCTGTCAGAAAGCGCATCAACCAAGTAAAATACCGCGCTTTTATGGCCTATGTTTCCTAAAGCCGCCGCTACCGCAATACGAACTTCTGTATTTTTATCTTTCAGGTAAAAGCTTAAAGTATCTATCGCGCTGGCGTTTCCGATTTGCCCTAAAACATATACTATATCCGCGCGTGAACGTTCATCATTTAATAAATTAAGCAAAGGCCCGGTTGCGCGTTTATCTTTTAACTCGGCAAATGCCCGTATTACCTGCCATTTAACCGTTGAATCCTTATCATTTAATAAGTTTATCAAAGGCGGGACTGCTCTTATATCTTTAATTTTGCCTAAACAATATACCGCGTTACGCCGCACAAGCGGCGAGCTGCTGCTTAAAGCGTCTATCAATGGCTTAACAGAAGCCGTTCCTATCTGAATGATGGC
>JALOBR010000127.1 GCA_023228195.1 Candidatus Omnitrophota bacterium | reverse complement strand
TCCAAAAGCGTTTAACTTGGAAATTGATAAGGGAATCTTTATCTTCCTTGGCGGTTTTGTTTTTACATCACATCTTATTTTCATCGCGCGGGAGAGTAAAGGTAAAAATTTCGCCAGTGTCATAAATTATTTGTTTAATTTCAGTATTTTATATATAATAAATCTTTTGTTGCTGGGAGTGTATCTAACGGCGGCCTTTGAAATAAATCTGGGAGAAATCTTGATTGAGGGTTTAACTGGCGGCGCCTTATTGATTAAAAACCTGTTTACGCAGATTTTGCATTAGTTTATTGACACACCTAAATATCCTGAAAATTTCTTTGATATTTTCAGGGAGTGCGTCGAGATAAGTGTTTCTAATGTTTTTATTCACCGCCTTTGGCGGATTCTAAAAACTTAAGAAACACTAAGGAGAGGTGGCCGAGTGGACATTTTTGCGAAAGCGAAAATGTTTTCGAACATCGAGCGAAAAGCGAGATGCGAGAAATCTTTCTCGTGAATAAAGAAATATATAATGAACCGTGGTATGTTTATATTGCTGAATGTCGCGATAGAACGTTATATGTTGGCGTTGCTAAAGATGTTTATAGGCGCATAAAGGAACACAATAGTACCAATAAATGCAGGTATACAAGGTTTAGAAAACCTTTAAAATTAGTACATAAAGAGATTTGTCAAAATTATACTCTTGCTCGAAAAAGAGAGTCAGAAGTTAAAAAGTTTAGCAGAAAAAAGAAGTTGGCATTGATTACGCTCGAAGATCTCAATAAGACTTAGGCTTTTGGAGCATGGGCGAACAAAAGCCTGTAGTCGAATTGATTTCGAACGAAATGATAAATCTTTAAGACTTCTCACCCACCATAGTGGGTTCGAAGTCCTCGAAATTTACTTTGTAAATTTCATCGGAGAGGTGGCCGAGTGGTTTAAGGCGCCGGTTTGCTAAACCGGTGTACGATCGTAAGGTTGTACCTGGGGTTCAAATCCCCACCTCTCCGTTGTCCTACTTATCGCGAGAAAATAGCTAACCAGAAATGGAGATGGTTTCTCGCAAAATATAGGAAAAGGACAACGGATTCCGACGAGGCTCCGTCCGAGTCGGAATGAGTTGGCTCAAACAGAAACAACGGATTCCGACGAGACTCCGTCCGAGTCGGAATAGAGGACATAAAGAAAGAAACTTATGGACTACATAGCATTTGCTTTAAAATACCGGCCGCAGAATTTTGATGAAGTTATCGGCCAGGAAAATGTCGTTTCTTCTATTAAGAACGCTATTCTTAAAAAACACATCCACCACGCTTATCTTTTTAGCGGACCACGCGGAACCGGCAAAACTTCTCTCGCGAGAATTTTCGCAAAAGCGCTTAATTGTGAAAGTGAAAATACTCCTGTCGCGTCTCCTTGCGGTAAGTGTATAAGCTGTGTTGAAATTACCAAAGGGTCTTCTTTGGATATTATCGAAGTTGACGGAGCTTCAAACAGGGGTATTGATGAAATACGAACCCTTCGCGAGAATGTTAAGTTGTCCCCTGCGCATTCGCGTTATAAAGTGTATATTATAGATGAAGTGCATATGCTTACCCAGGAAGCTTTTAACGCGCTTCTTAAAACCCTGGAAGAGCCGCCTGCCCACGTTAAATTTATTTTCGCGACTACCCATCCGCATAAAGTGATACCTACGATTTTATCAAGGTGCCAGAAATTTCAATTTAAGCTTGTCGCGCTTGAGAAAATCGTAAATAAATTGAAAAGTATTACAAAAATTGAAGGAGTAAAAATAAATGATAATCTTTTATACGCTATAGCAAGAGCTTCCGGAGGAAGTATCAGGGATGCCGAGTCATTGCTTGATCAGCTTGTTCCTGTGGTGCTTGAAAAAGGTTCCATGGAAGACGTTTTTTCATTTTTGGGAATAATTGATGAGGCAAGCTTGGGTAAAATGGCAGGTTTTATAGTAAGCAAAGATTTACAATCCGCGCTGGATTTTGTAGATAGGGTTGTCCAGGACGGCAAAGACCTAAGCATATTTGTAAATGCTCTGATAGAATATCTAAGAAATTTTCTCTTAGCCAAGGTGAGCATAAAAACTTTCAACAGCCTGGAGGATATATCCGCGGAGTCTAAGGAGTCAATTCTTAAGGCGTGCGGCTCAATAGCGCTTTCTCAAATTTTAAAAATAATCGATTTACTAATAGAGGCAAAAGAGCTTTCGTATAGGTTAAATACCGTAAGAATACCTCTTGAGCTTGCGCTTGTGAGATTTATTTTGCCGCAGGAATCTGACTACAGAAAGCTTGACGAAAAGACCGCGAATTCGTCTAAGGATAAAAAAGCCCCGGCAGATAAAGAAATAAAAACCGAATCTAAGCTTTCGGATTCTAATATCAAGCTGGAAGGGGATTTTAATTTGGACGATGATGACGACGGCACCAAGAAAAAGCCTTTATCGACAGAATCGCAAACTGAAACGAAAACTGATGATGACGGCCTTTTATTTAACGAACTTAAGGCTAGATGGGCGGAAGTGCTTGTGAATATACAGAAAGTTCGCGCTGCCATAAGTTCGCATCTTTCTTACTCCGAACCCCTTTCTTCAAGCTCAAATATCGTAAAAATAGGATTTTCAAGTAAAGATTATTTTCATAAAGAAATAGTTGAGGAGCCTAGGAATATAAAATTCATTGAGGATATAGTTTCTAAAATATTGAACAAGAAAGTGGGCATAAAATTTATTCTTTCGGACAAGATTGCGTCAAAAACTATTAAGATTTCGCCCCATTCAAGCCCTGCGCAAGCGCAGGGAGGAACCAACCCTTCCGGGCAGCAAAATGAATTTATAAACGAATTGATGGATACTTTCGGCGGCCAGTTCCACACGGACGATGAGTAAAGAGCTGCAAAGAATTTATTCGTGTAAATCCGTTCCGAATTTGTGTATATTCGCGTTATGAGTTTTCCAAAAATATTTAACGAATTAGTTACGAGTTTAGCGCGTTTTCCGGGGATAGGAAGGCGTAGCGCTGAACGTATTGCTTTTTACATTCTCAAGATGTCTCCGGAGGATGTAAGAGACCTTGCGCATAAAATAGAGGAAATCCATAATCATATAAAGCCCTGCAAGTTGTGTAATAACTTTTCAACCCATGAAGTTTGTTCTATATGCAGCGATTATAAGCGCGACAAGGAAATAGTTTGTATTATTGAGGAGCCAAAAGATATTTTGGCGATTGAAAAAACTTCCCAGTACAACGGACTTTATTATGTGCTCTTGGGTTCTGTTTCACCTCTGGAAGGAGTAAATGGGGAAGATTTAAACATAAGAAAATTGATAAATCGCATTGAACAGGGAGAAATAAAGGAAATTATAATTTCTACGGATGCCGATAACGACGGAGAGCTAACTGCGCAATATTTGATTGAAAAAATTTCTCCTTATAAAATCAAGATGTACCGGATAGCCATAGGTGTTCCGCTTGGCACCCAGATTGAGTACATTGATTCCGCAACTTTAGGAAAAGCATTGCTTGAGAAAAGGCCCGTATAGGGAAAATTAAAGCTTAAGTGTTTGTTGACGTAAAATAACAAATAAGCTATAATTACCACTCGTTCTTCAATGAGGCCATAACTTTTAAAGCCGAAGGCGAATAAAAGTTAGTTGGCCGAATTGATTCCCGTTGAGTTGAGGAAATTTTCAGAGAAAATTTCCGATTATCCAGCGAGACGGGAATAGATACGCATACGTTCTTTTAAAATTAGATTTATTTTTCGACACACCCAGATACTCAAAAAATCTCTATGATATTTTTTGAGATGTGTCTGAATAAGTGTTTCTAATATTTTTGTGCACTTCGCTTCAAAAACATAATAAACACTAATTCCCCGGTAGCTCAATTGGTAGAGCGGCTGGCTGTTAACCAGTAGGTCGTAGGTTCGAGCCCTACCCGGGGAGCCAATTCATTCTCTTATCAAACTGAGAGATAGAGCTGCCAGAAGA
>JALOBR010000018.1 GCA_023228195.1 Candidatus Omnitrophota bacterium | reverse complement strand
AATAAAAACACACCGTTGGAGGATGGGGAGTTAAAAGGCGCAATTGAAAATTACGCAAGAGAGCAGAAATTTACTTTAGCCGGAGTTTTTAAAATGGATGCTTCGAAGCGCTCGACAAAATCAAACGCATTTTTTACCGGCTTTGGGAAATTTAGAAGGATAGCTCTTTTTGACACTCTTATACAAAAGCATACGACGGACGAGCTTGTATCCGTTCTTGCCCATGAAATAGGCCATTACAAAAAGAAACATTTCGTAAAAGGAATTGTTTTATCCGTTATTACAACCGGCATTATGTTTTTTATCCTTTCTTTCTTTATAAACAATAAAGGGCTGTTTGATGCATTTAAAATGCAAAATCTTTCAATCTATGCAAGTTTGATTTTCTTCGGTTTTCTTTACAGCCCGATAAATTTATTTATTTCGATATTTTCTAACGTAATTTCAAGAAAACACGAATATGAAGCGGATAATTTCGCAATAATAACATACAAGAAACCGGAAAGCTTTATATCCGCCCTTAAGAAGCTAACCGTGGATAACCTTTCTAATTTAACTCCACACCCTCTAAAAGTTTTTCTCGATTACAGCCAT
Source organism: Candidatus Omnitrophota bacterium (assembly GCA_023228195.1). Classification (GTDB taxonomy): domain Bacteria; phylum Omnitrophota; class Gorgyraeia; order Duberdicusellales; family 4484-171; genus JAJYOP01. The sequence continues at coordinate 17,032 of JALOBR010000018.1, read as the reverse complement.
CCGCCGGTTTTAAAGAGGATAGAAGCAATTAGGGAAAAGGTTAAGGCTTAGGCTGAGATTGAGGGGAAAAATTCTTCGGTTCACAACATACTTTTAGCAATAAATTTGAGTTTGCGGTAAAGAAAGGTATAATAGGTTACAATGTTTTATCTTAAGCATTTTAGATTTTTTACCCGCAGTATTTTTTTACTGCTATTTATTCCCGCCGCGCCGGTTATTATTTTAGCCCAGACTAGCCCTAATTATGAAGAGGCTAAAGCAATGTCTGTGCAGATTGGCCTTGCTCCCACCAGCTGGATTCCGCCTGCGAGCGACAGCACAATCATCACAATCCCCGGTGATGGAAGCACCGATGCGGCATACGGGCTTAAATATGATAGCGATGCCGTCGGAAAAAAAATAATTACGAGAACCGCAGCTTACCAATCCCGCTGGATTGATACCAGTCCCAGCAAGAAATACGCCGGACAGACTTATACAATTTACGGAGATCCCACTGAAAGAGCTGATTGGGTTACTATCGGTAACGATATGACTAATTTTGTTGATACCAATAAGGGGTCTCTGACCGGTGTGGATGTTATTAAGCTCATTGAACGCGGTTTAGGAATGGACAATAGCGGGTGGCACGATTTAATACTAGAGTATGCGGTATCTCCTGACGGTGACGAAAAATACGGCGGTACTTTGTTGCGTCCCGTACGCAACCCTGATATAGAAACTTATTCGCATACCGCAAGTAACTACGGTACCAATGCTTCTTTTCCGGATACAAAGCCCGCTGCCATGAGTGACGCTGCCTGGGCAAATTTTAAAGCTTATTATGCGAATTGGTACAATTCAGCTGTTGTCGGCAATACTTTTCCCTGGACGCAAACAGGCTATACCTTTTTTTGGGGCAATGGCAGTTCTGATTATACGCAGATAAAAGGAATGAGTGAATTTATTATTCTGGGCGGGACAAATGTTACTGTCTATGCTATGTATCCGACTCAAGCCTATATTTTTACCAAAAACGACGGCACCAATCTTAGTACTACCGCAGGTTCAGAATACGGAAATGGTTTTGCCAGTTTTCAGGTCGATGGCTCCTGCGATACTATTTGGGCAGGCCATCGTTTCCAGAGTAAAGTGAAAACAAATTTGGTAAATAATAACGATATAATCATTGACGCTACCGGCAAAATTTCCGGCGGCCAGGGAATTTTAGTCTGGTCATTAAACTACGATCTGGATAATAGCGGCGAAATTAGCGGAGCAACTTCTAATAAATGGGGTCTTGCTAATACTTCAAACATCGCGGTTCTTTTTAGGGGCATTACTGACGCGGAATCCGGAAGCAGCGTGCCGGTACCGGCAACGGGAAACAATACGGTTACTAATTCCGGAACTATCTCAAGCCCGGGTATTGCAATTAAAGCTGAACAAGGAGATACGGATGTCACTAATGATGTGGGTGGGGTAATTTCCAGCGGGAGCTATGCTATTCTAACTTCAACTTTAGCTTCCAGTGACGATACCGTTACCCTTAAAGGCGGAGAAGTAACCGGCAGTATAGATTTGGGCGATGGAAGTGATGCTCTTGATTTGACCGGAGAAAACGGCAATGTTACGCTTAATTTTTCACTGGATAGAGACACAGCTACATCTGCGCAGCTGGTTAATGTTGAAACAGTTACAATTACCGATAACAAAGCTACTCTAGGCGTAACTCTTTTACCCGGAGTAGAAAACGTCCGCGATAACGAAAGTTTTCTTATCATCAGCGCGACAACTCTTACCGCTGATGCTTCCAAGATTGCAGTTTCGGAAAATACTTCACTACCAATGGTTAGTTTCGCTCCCCAAAAAACAGGAAACAACCTTTATCTTATTGCAACCCGCGACAATTCTTATTACTCGCAAAATAGCGGAAATTCCTCTTTGGGTAATACTCTTGATGGCCTGGCAAATTCAGGTAGCGGTGATATGGCGGCAATAATCGGCGCGCTTGATTCTTCCGGCAGCGCCTCTAACGCTAACCAATTAGCCCCCGGCATAAATAATGCGGTCAATGAGGCCGGTTATGCAACGCAAGGGCAATTTATAAATACAATAGTAAATCGTATCGGCACTTTCTTAACCGCCTTGGCAAATAATGGTACTACCGGCGTCTCTACGGGTGATGAGCCGGAGCCGGTTTCAGGCGTGTGGGCAGAAGCTTTCGATACTTATTTGCACCAGGATCCGCGCGGCACAAGCAACGGTTATAATGCTAACGTGTGGGGTACTTCTTTGGGCTACGACAGAGCCGTCCTGGATAATTTTGTCATCGGTTTAAACGCAGGTTATGCCAACGACAGAATAAGATCAAAAGATAACAGCACGCGCACGGATGTCAACAGCTACCAGTTTGGTATGTATGGAAATTACGCTAAAGGCCCTTTTTATATGGATGGTATTTTTTCTTTTGCTTACAACCAGTATGATTCAACCCGGCGCATAATGTTTAATTCAATTGACCGTACGCCAAAGGGCGATTACGGCGGACAACAATATTCAACTTATTTTGAGGGGGGTTACGCTTTTAAAAGTAAAGGTTTTGAAATCACGCCGCTTGCTTCATTTCAATATATGCACCTGCATGTAAACGGTTATACGGAAAAAGACGCGGAAGACGCAAACTTGACTATAGACGCCCAGGATTATGATTTTTTACAATCAGGACTTGGCGCAAAATTAGCCTACCCCATTGTAGTTAACGACTGCACTTTTATTCCTGAATTTCACGCAAAATGGCTTTATGAGTTTTTAGGTGAGGCCCAACAGGCAACCTCAACTTTTACCGGCGGCGGAGCATCTTTTGCAACAGACGGGTTTAGCCCTGCCAAAAGCAGTTATAACCTTGGATTAAAACTAACCCTGCTTGCCAAACAAAATATCAGCCTTTCATTTGGCTACGATTTTGAAGGAAAATCAGATTTTTACAGCCATTCCGGAAGGGTCAATGTCAGATACGATTTTTAAGAAATAATAAAGTAATTTTGCTGCCCCGCATAAGCATAATCATGAAATATGGGTATTAAACATAGAACGTATCTTGCTATTTTACTGTTCCTGCCGTTATTGTCAGGCTGCATTGCGGTTGCAACATTGGTCGACAAAGATTTAAGCTATCACAAAATTGCTAAATCAGCTAATTTTGAAAAAGCACACCTAAGAACAAAATATTTTGTTCTTACTGGCTTTTACCGTTTTACAAAGCCCGGCGATCCGGTAAATATTTACATTGAAGGTGATGGCAATGCCTGGATATCGCGCAGTCGCCTATCAAATAATCCTACGCCGAGAATTCCTTTAGTTTTAAAACTTGCATCTATCGATGAAAGTGCAAACGTCGCTTATCTCGCGCGGCCGGGGCAATATAGCGAAAAGAGCACTCCAGAGGTTGAACCTGCCTATTGGTCAGATAAACGTTTTTCAGAGGAAGTAATAGCTTCTATGAACGAGGCGATAGGCGAGCTCGCTGATTTAGCCAAAACGGATAAGATTAATTTAATCGGTTATTCAGGTGGAGGAGCCGCGGCTGTTTTAATTGCCGCGCGAAGAAACGATATCATTTCTTTGCGTACTATTGCAGGTAATCTTGATATTGAAGCAGTAAGTAAATACCATAACGTAAGCCAGCTTTCCGGCTCGCTTAACCCAATTAATTTCGCGCAAAATTTAAAAGACCTGCCTCAGCGCCATTTTATCGGCTTAAAAGATACAATTGTGCCTTATTCTGTCTCTGAAAATTTTGTAAAACGTATGGGCGATAAAGATTATTCCCGCATAACAGTAGTTAAAGGCGCCACCCATTCAAAAGGTTGGGTTAAACACTGGAAAGAGCTTTTAGAATATTCAGTGAGCAGGGCCCGACCGTCTGCCGATAACTAACACCTGTTTTCATTATTGCAAATCTTTAATTCAGAGATAAAATAAAAACTGGTTATTTGGGCGCAAGATATGGATAAACTCTAATAAATATAAAGGTAACTTTCTGTAAAGAGTTGCCTTGTTTGGTTTTTTAGGAGGTAAAATGGACAAAAAAGATAAGTTGGCAGCTTTAAAAAAAGCATGGTTTGGGCCAATTAAGACGAAAGACGAAGCAATAAAGGCAGTCAAAGAGGCTAGCAACGGGTTTTATGCAGTGGCTGGGCTAAACATTGTAATAGGAATTTGCTTGTGGAAATTTTACATCATTGAAGGCATTATTTATTTGGCTGCATCAACCATTTTGCGTCTTTTAAAGAGCAGGGCAACTGCCATTGTATTGTTCCTAATTTCGATAGCGGCTGCAATTTCAACCATAAGTAATTTTGCAAGCAGAACTAATGCCGGCGGCAGAAATATATTTTTGGCGATAATTGTTCTGGGAATGAGTATCAGAGCTATCCAGGCAACATTCAAGTTTCACAAACTACCTGAATGCGTAGCTGATTGTAAAAAAATAAGCAAATTTATGTTAATATGGGGAATCATTCTTGTTCCTGTAAGTATAGTAAGTTTTCTATTCGTATCAGTGTTGCCTTATGTAACTCTTAAAGATGAAGCTTCAATTTCTGCTTTCTTTGAAAACCCGATAATAAATTCACTTTTTGGTTTGTTTGTAATATTGTGCATAACAGCTTTAGCAATAACTATTGAAGGCATAATAATCAAGCTGCAAAAGCCAAAAAATAGTTAGCTTAAATACAATGCTTTTTGCTTCAATCGGATTAGTGGCAGTTCTCGCGGGCGCGGCAAATGCGCCGATTGCCGCAAGCATTATGGCTATAGAATTATTCGGGCCGCAAATTGCCCCTTACGCGGCCATTGCCTGCGTAATAGGTTTTTTTATTACCGGTCATCGCAGTGTCTATCCTTCGCAGGTATTAGGGGTAAGAAACTCGCGCTATTTAAACGTTAAGCTGAGGCAGGAAGTGGAAAAGCCGTAGTTGTCATATTAGGAATTAGGGTAAATATATAATCGAATTAAACAATGATTAGCATTCTTGTAGCTATAGTTATAGCTGTTTTTTTAATTGCTTATATCTTTTACGGAAGATTTCTATCCGGAAAAGTTACTTTAAACAACAACCTGCCAACTCCAGCCTGTAGAATCAATGATGGCATAGATTATGTTCCGGCAAAGCACACATTGCTTCTGGGCCAGCATTTTTCCGCGATTGCCGCAGCCGGACCAATAGTTGGTCCGGTTTTAGCGTGCCTTTGGTTTGGCTGGCTGCCGGCGCTTATCTGGATTGTGCTGGGTGCAATTTTTATCGGAGGAACGCACGATTTTTTTGCCCTTGTTGCATCTATCAGGCATGATGGGGCGTCCATAGGCGAAGTCGTCAAAAAGTATATGCCGGGCAGGTCTTATAAATTCTTTCTTGTTTTTGTCTGGTTCGCTTTAATCTATGTGGTTATTGCTTTTACCGATATTACTGCGCATACTTTTAAGACTACAATTGAGGGCGCAGCTTTCGGACCGGCAGTTGCGGCTTCTTCGGTTGTATATTTGTTTTTGGCGATGGCCATGGGGCTTGCGCTTTATAAATTTAAGGTTAAACTCTGGCTTGCAACTACGATATTTTTGCCTTTGATGCTTTTTGTCGTTTGGAGCGGCCCGCAACTTCCAGAAACAATACTCAACGCCTTCAGCGTTTTCTCGGTCAAGCAGTGGGATGCGATAATTTTAATATATTGCCTGGTTGCTTCCCTTATCCCGGTATGGCTGCTTTTACAGCCGCGCGGGTTTTTAGGGGGCTGGTTTTTGTATCTCGTTATTATTATCGGCCTTGCCGGCGCATTATTCGGAGGTTTTAAAATAGAGTTTCCCGCGTTTAATCTTAGCGGTATGGCGAGCGCGGTAAACGGAAAAAATATTTTCCCTCTTTTATTCATCACGGTTGCCTGCGGAGCCTGTTCGGGTTTTCACGGCATCGTAAGCTCCGGAACAACGTCAAAACAACTTAAAAACGAAAGCGACAGTGTCGTAATAGCCTACGGAGCAATGCTTTTAGAGGGATTAGTTGCGGTGCTTGCCATAGCAACCGTGATGATGCTGCCAAAGACAAGCAGTATTTTAAAGTCAGAGCCAAACTTAATTTACGCGCATGGGATTGCCAGCTATTTAGGCCTCATTAAAATACCTTATGCGGCCGCGTTTGCTTTTGCGCTTCTTGCGTTTTCTACTTTTGTGTATGATACTCTCGATGTGTGCACAAGGCTTGCCCGCTATTGTTTGCAAGAGCTTATGGGCTGGACTTCGAAAAAAGGAATGATACTTGCCGGCGTAATTAGTGTTGTTGTTCCGTTCGCGTTCCTCATGACAACCAAAGAGAAGGGTTATCTTGTCGCCTGGCCGATTTTCGGAACCAGCAACCAATTGCTTGCCAGTTTTATTCTCCTCGCAGCCTCTGTATGGCTTATGCATATGGGTAAAAAGGCTTACCAGGTATTTCTGCCAATGATATTTATGTTTGTTGTTACTTTATGGTCGTTGGTTGGCTTGATTATTCCTTTTGTGAAATCTTTTGCCGCCGCCGGAAAAATTGCGCCTTCAAGCGATATCTATATTTCAGGAATGTGCGGAATTTTACTTTTAGGTTTAAGCGCTATGCTTATTTGGGAAGCCAAACAGGTTCTTGTCAAGGAAGCCGCCGTCGAATAATCCTTTTATCTATGGATAAAAAGAAATTAGCAATTATTCATATCGTTAAGAAAGAGTTAGGCCTGGTTGATAGCGAATATAGGGCAATTTTGCATGATGTTTCCGGTGTCACCAGCTCAAAAGACCTGGATGAAGCAGGTTTCAGGAAGCTGATGAACTATTTTGTCCGCAGCAAATATTACCAGGTTAACCCTCATGGCCTTACTATAAAACAAAAAATATTCATTAAGTATCTTGCAGGTAAATTAGGCTGGGAAGAAGAACACCTTAACAATTTTCTGCATAAGTATTATCATAAAACCAAACTCGATGAATTAACAAAGGAAGAGGCCATAAAAGCGATAGAATCGTTAAAAGCCGTAAATCAGCATCAAAAGTAAATATACAACCCTGCAATCATCTAGTCTAATCAAGCCTGATTTCCCGAATGATACTTTTCGTGGTAATTTAGTTTGACCTGCCTTGAATGCGGCATTAGAATAAAGAAACATGCTAAAATTGATTTGGTTGATTATTATTTTAATTGCCAGCTCGATTAGCACCACAGTTATATATCATAAAACGCAACAGGCGGATATTAATTATTATCAGGGGCATAGATTATTTGAAAAAGGAAAATACAACGAAGCCGCTTCACTATACAGAAAAACTCTTTCCATAAAACCTAGCCGTTTGGATGCATTAAAAGAATTGGCTTATTGCTATCAGTGGACAGGGAACCTGCCGGAAGCAATAAAAATCTTTCGACAAATCATTCTTCTTAAGCCGCAGGATTACCCTATTAAAAAATCACTGGCCGAAAGCTTATCCTGGCAAAAAGATTATGCCCAAGCTATAGCGCTTTATGAAGAGATAATTGCAGAAACAGCAGATAGCGATGCGCAGATTAAGCTTGCGCAAGTTTATATTTGGGATAACCAACCGCAAAAAGCAAAACAGATTTTAGAGAGTATTCTTGAAAATAAACCAAAGAGTTTTATCGTGCGTTATCTCCTGGCGCAGGCTTTCCAATACACAAACGAGCCGGGAAAAGCCATAAGCCTTCTTGAGGAATTAGCCAAGGAAAAATTACCGGCAGAAATTAAGAAGGAAACCGAGGGTGAACTAATTAATTTGTTGATAGAGGCGCTTATGAGTAATAAAGATTATGAAAAGGCAGAATCAATTTTAAATGAAAGAATAAAAACTAGCCCCGGTGACTTAAAAGCAAAAATTTTACTGGGTCAGGTATACCTTTATAGGGGTAATTATAAAGATGCCAAAGATATTTTCTCAAATATATTAAAGGCAAACCCTGATAATTTTGAGGCAAATTTATATCTTGCTGACGCCTTTGCCTATAGCGGAAGTTTTAAAGAGGCTGAAGCGTTATATAGGAAAGCGCTTAGCCAAAAGCAGGATTTAAAGGCAAAAATAAAACTGGCGGATGTTTTAAGCTGGGATATGAAATATGAGGAGTCTATAAAGTTTTATGATGAAATACTAAAAGACGCGGAAGATTCCGGTTTAAGGCTAAAGAAAGCGCGCATTTTAGGTTGGCAGGGTAAATATGACAAGTCGCTGGATGAATATCGCAGGATACTCAACACAGCATATGATGAAAATGTTGACCTTGAAATGCATGCAAAAAAATATTATTGGGATAATCGTGTAAAGAATGCAATTTCAAGTTATAAAAAGCTAATAGCAAATGATCCGCAAAATATGGATGCAGCCTTTGACCTGTCGCAAATTTATTCCTATCAATCGATGTGGCTTAAGGCGCGAGGCTCTTACGCGGAAATGCTTGATATTTCCCCTAACCATTTTCGTGCGAGAGAAGGGCTGGAAAAGGCAAAATTAATTTCCGAACATTCTTCCCTCCAGCCGGTATACGAGTACTACAGGGCAGAGAGCCCCTCGCGCGATACCAATGTCAGAAAGCAGAGTTTATTGAGTGAATTCAGCCAGCCGCTAAATTATAATCTTACTGTTTCCGGGGCGTATAAATTGACTTTTCGCAGTTTTGCAGATTACGGAGACGTTCTGGAAAATGAAGGCAAGCTGAAGTTTACCTATATAAATAACCCCACGTGGCGCGCGGCTGCCTATTATGATTTCATAGTTTACAATAAAGACATCGACACAATGCATACTTTTGGTTCAAGCGTGAACCTAAGAACTTTTGATTATGGCACGCTTGGTTTCTATTATGACAGGGAGCGTCTTGAGAATAACAGCAGGGTTATTTTGGGGAATTTTTACAGTGATAATTACAAAGAACGCTTGGCAATAGACGTAAATAAAAAATTAAAACTTGGATTTGATTATTTATTTGCTAAATATTCCGACAGCAATTATAAGCATGAGCCAGGGTTTGATGTTTTGTATTATTTGTCCTTTGAGCCAAGAATGCTTACCATCAAATACAGGTATTTTTATAAGACTTTCAAAAATACGGTAACTGATTATTTCTCGCCGAAAAATTTCTCTACAAATTCTTTGGGTTTGAATTGGCGGCATTACTTAAACAGAGAAGAGGTGTTTTTCGGCGCAAATAACCTTTATTACGATTTAGGCTATGAGGCTTCTGTTGATTCTACAGACATAGTCGGGCATAGGTTTAGCGGGGAATTCGGATGGGATATCAATAAAAGGTTAAATGTCAATATCAAAGGTTCTGTGGTTAATTCGAGTTGCGATGTGTATGAAGATAGAAATGTTATGGCATCGTTGAAGTATTATTTTTAATGAGCACATTATTTTTTCAAGCAATGAGACTTAGCCGAAACTACCGTTAAGGCTGCAGTCGAATTGTGCAGAAAAAATAATAGTGCGAATTATCCTCGAGCGACCGAAGGGAGCGAGTGGGATAATGAGATTAATTTCAAGCGCGTAAGCAGCGCAGAAAAATAATGTGCTCATTAAAAATAATAGTGTGAATTGTCTCCGAACCTAACCGCTACGCCCGCCCTTACGGCGGACGTAGCAGGCGTGTGAGCGGGGTAACTAAATTTAGCGATATGAAAACAAAACAAGAAAGTTTAGTAAAATTATTAATTATTTTGTCAGTTATCGTCAGCCTGGTTTATATCGCGGTACGAACTGCGCTGTTTCTGTTTGCCGAATACACTTTCATAGAAAAATTCTTTGCTTCTCTTTTGGTAGCCGGAGACCTTTTTATAATATTGCATAGCACAGGTTACGCGGTAAATATCGTAAAAATGTATTCGGGCCAAAAAAAAGAAATCTGGCCGGTATTTGATAGCTTAGAAGGCAATAAGCCGTCGGTTGCGATACTTGTCGCGGCTCGGCACGAACCAAAAGATATCCTGGAAAATACTTTTATAACCTTAAAAAATATAAATTATGAGAATAAAAAGATATATTTTCTTGACGACAGTTCTGACGAAAAATACATGCGTGAAGCAGATGAGTTAAGCAGGGATTATGGTTTAGTTTTGTTCCGGCGTAGCACCCGTCACGGCGCTAAAGCAGGTATTGTGAACGATTGCCTTAAGGGCCTTAGCGAAGATTATGTGGTTATATTCGATGCCGACCAAAATCCTCTTCCGGAATTTCTGAATGTTCTCGTCCCTATAATGGAGGCAGACAAAAAACTTGCCTATATCCAAACGCCACAGTTTTATTCGAATATGGAAGAAAGCAGGGTTGCCAGGGCGGCCGCTTTTCAACAGGCTGTTTTTTACGAATACATATGTGAAGGCAAAAGCTCCGGAGGAGCGATGTTTTGCTGCGGTACCAACGTAATATTCAGGCGCGAGGCGCTCGTGCAAGTTGGCGGCCTTGATGAGTCAACGGTTACTGAAGATTTCGCTACTTCCATCAAATTTCATGCAAATGGCTGGAAGTCACTCTACTATAACCATGTTTATGCTTTTGGAATAGGGCCGAAGGATCTCACGGGATATTTTAAGCAGCAATTCAGATGGGCAACCGGCACCATATCGGTTTTTAAAAAAATAGTCTGGCGTTTTTTGACAAGACCATTTTCGCTTAGTTTATTTCAGTGGTGGGAGTATTTTTTGTCGGGCTCATATTATCTTATTGGCGTAGCGTTTTTCATACTTATGATATGCCCCGTGGCTTATCTGCTTTTTAAAATACCTTCTTTTTTCGCGAACCCGGAAGTTTATTTTATCGCTTTTATACCTTATTTCGTACTTTCCATGAGTGTTTTTTATTTTATTTTGGCGAGGAGACATTATAGGGCAAAAGACCTTTTTATAGGGCAGTTGTTAGCTTCAATCACTTTTCCGGTTTATATAAACGGCGCGCTTACGGCGATTTTAGGGGTCAAGACGACTTTTGGCGTTACCGGTAAAACAAGAAGTAACGCTATGAGTTATTTGGGCATATGGCCGCAGATTTTAATGATATTTATCAATTTAATTGCTTTTACCTGGGGGATGAACAGGTTTTTTTATGAACGTAACGCGGCCGTTTTTGTAAATGGTATTTGGACGTTATATTATTTTGCCGTTCTTTCCAGTGTATTTTATTTTAATGTGGTTGAGGATAGAGAAATTTCTTGTAAAAGAGTAGCGAAAAGGTTAAAATTTGAATATAAGGTTTTGGGAGAAAGCGGGAAATATTCCCGTGATACATGGAAAGAATGTATTAGTATATTTTTGCCTGAAAGAGTGAGCGTGGGTACGCTTCTTATGGTCAAATTATATATGCCGGGTACTTCCGAAGTGGTCATTTTCGAGGCAAGCGTGATATGGTCTTCTGCAAGAAGAGGGTTTAGAGGGTTTGATACAGGTTTAGGTATAGCCGTTATATCTACGCGCGATAAAGAAAAGTTAGAAACGGTGTTAGGTAAATGATTAAAAAAGAAAAATTGTTAAAAGAATTGGAATCGCTTGTTAATTTAGGAAAAAGTAAAGACCCTTTAATAAATAGGCACATATCTTCATCTTTGTTCTTTAGCGAACTTAAACCGCAGGAAAGAAAAGCCGTTTTAGAAAGGTTTCAGGAGATATCGATTGCGCAGGCTAAGCATTTAGAAGTTCTTACCCAGATTAAGGAAGAAATTTTAAAAGGCAAAAAAGATGTTTACTAAGGAAGATTACGCAAATTACTTTAATGAGTTAGAGGAAATATTTAAAAAAAGCTTGGTGATATATACCGATTTGTTGAATGAGCTTTCCGACCAGTCAATCCGCAGCAAACTGTTTATGCTCGCCTCAGAGGACAATGACGCTTTTAATTTTATCACGGAAACTAAAGCAAAGTATTTCTAGGGGGTATTATGACGGAAAAGAAAAAAAAGATTCTGGTTGTTGATGACAGCCAGGATATGCGCGTTATTCTTTCCATGCGGCTTCGGATAAACGGTTACGAGGTAATAATGGCCCAAGACGGCCAAGAGGGCCTTGGCATGGCAAAGAAAGATGCGCCCGATCTAATTATCTTAGACCTCATGCTTCCTAAGATAGACGGCTATGAAGTTTGCCGGATGCTTAAATTTGACGATAAATATAAGAACATACCGGTAATAATCCTTTCTGCGCTTGATCAGCAGGAAGACAGGGAGAAAGCTGTCGGCAGCGGAGCAGACACCTATTTTATCAAACCTTTTGATTTGGAATTGCTTTTGGCCAAAATAAAAAGCCTTATCGGCTAAATCCGATAAACAAAGTAATAATTTTATGATTTCTTTAAACAGCTTGCGCAAATTAAAAAATAAAGGGGGAGCGCATTATTTTACTTTAATTCTGTTGGTTTCTTGTTTGGGTATCGCAATCTCTTTTACCGTTTTTTTCGTTATGCGTAAATTAGATAAAGAACGGTTGCAGCTTGAGTTTAATCGATGGTCAGCGATCTACGCAGAAGCCATAAAGAGATACAATGAAGTTAATTTGGAGATGCTTCATTCCGTTGGAGATCTGTACGCAGCCAGCCAGTCGGTAGAGCGGAATGAGTTTCGAACATTTACAAGAAATATTCTCCAGCGCCATTCCGATATTCTAGCCATTGATTGGATGCCGCGTATAGCCGATGCTAAGCGTAAAGAATTCGAGGAAAGTCTGCATGCAGAAGGTTATCCAGAATTTCAACTCACTGAATATGACGCCCAAGAAAAACCTAGTCAAGCTAGTCAGCGTAAAGAATATTTTCCGGTTGATTATACAGAACCTATGGAGCTGGGAGCGCCAATTTTAGGTTTTGATGCTTCTTCTAATCCTGTTTCTTGGGAAGCGATGCGGAAGGCGCGCGACAGTGGAGCAATGGTTTCAACCGACCAAATCAAACTTGTAAGAGAAAAGAAGCGGAGTCGTGGCTTTAAGGTTTTTCTGCCGATTTATATTAACGGCGTAGCGCATAATACTCTTAAAGAGCGTCATCAAAACCTGACCGGATTTGTCGCGGTGTTGGTTAATATCGAAACCTTTATCGAATCAGCCTTGAACGATATGGGTTCTGTTGGCATTGATATGTATCTTTACGATGAGTCAGCTGAACCGGATAAACAGTTTCTCTATTTTTACTCTTCGCATCGGCGGCAAACAAACGGTGTTTCCATAGGGGCGCCGGAAGAGAATAAAGAATTACAGTGGATTGGCAGGTTTAATATGGCGGGAAGAAAGTGGAAAATTATATGTGTTCCTGCCCCTGATTTTTTTGCTAGGTACAAAAAGAGCCAATCTTGGCCGGTTTTAATAATAGGTTTATTTTTGACCTTTGCGTTGATGCGTTATCTATTTAATATTAAAGGCTACACTGCCAAAATTGAGTCGTTAGTAACCGAACGGACAGATGCATTGGAAAAAGTAAACAAAAGCCTTAAGGAAAGCGAGAGCAAAATTAGAGCAATTCTTGACCAGACTTTTCAATTTATTGGTTTAATGACTGTTGACGGAACGTTGATAGATGCAAACAGGGCTGCGGTTGGTTTGGTCGGAGCGGATGAAGCGGCGTACTTAAATAAGCCTTTTTGGGAAACGCCATGGTGGGCGCATTCGCCACAGTTGCAGGAAAAAATGCGTGAGGCTGTAAAAAAAGTAGCCGCGGGAGAATCAGTGCGTTTCGAAGCTACCCACGAAGCAAAAGATGGAAATTTGCATTATATAGATTTTTCTCTTAAGCCGATAAAAGATGCAACTGGTAAAGTTATTTATATGATTCCGGAAGGCCATGACATTACCGAACGTAAGGCTATGGAAGAGAGGCTAGCGACTACAGCCCGGGAATGGGAGAGCACCTTTAATTCTATTACTGAACTTGTTTCAATACAGGATAAGGATTCCAGGCTAGTTAAGGTTAATAAGGCTTATGCAGATTTATTCAAAATGAAGCCTGAAGCGCTTATTGGTAGAGCGTGTCATTCTGTCGTGCATGGCGCTAACGAGCCCTATCTGGATTGCCCTCACCAAAATACTATGAAAACAAAAAAAGCTGAAAGGCTCGAATACTTTGATAAGCGCTTCAACGCTTATTTTGAGGTTTCTACTTCCCCTATTTTTGATGCGAATAAGGAAGTTATTGGTACGGTTCACATAGTTAAGGATATAACCGAGCGTAAAAAGATAGAGGAAAAGCTCAAAGAAGCCGCGGAGTTAAAATCCCATTTTACCTCGATGGTATCCCATGAGTTAAGGACTCCGTTGGCGGCCATAAAAGAGAGCATCTCAATCGTTACCGATGGGACAGCCGGTCCGCTTAATAATGATCAGAAAGAGTTTTTGGATATATCCAAGCGAAACGTTGACCGGCTTGCGAGGCTGATAAATGATGTTTTGGATTATCAAAAGCTTGAAAGCGGAAAAATAGAATTTAATATTAAGGAAAATAGCATAAATGAAATTATCGAAGAGGTAGCTAGTATAATGATTCCAGTAGCGAAAGAAAAAGCTTTGGGTATTGTTTTGAATCTTGATAAAGATTTACCTAAGATAAAATGCGACAGTGACAAGATCGTTCAGGTATTTACCAATTTAATCAGCAACGCGATTAAGTTTACGGATAAGGGCAGCGTCACAATTTCTTCTGAAAAACAGGATAATGCCATTGAGATTAGGATTAAAGATACCGGTATTGGAATAAGAAAGGAAGATTTGCCAAGGCTTTTTCGTGCGTTTGAGCAGCTGGAGAAAGGTGGAGATAGAAAAACCGGCTCAACCGGGCTTGGGCTTGTCATTTCTAAGGATATAATAGAAAAACACAAAGGAAAAATTTGGGTTGAATCAGAATTTGGAAAAGGTTCGCAGTTCCACATATTGCTTCCGGTTGAAGAGAGAAGGGTATAATGCTATGAAGAGAGTCTTGGTGGTTGACGATGAGCCGGATATATTAAGAGTTGTATCGTTCAGGTTTAAAAAAGCAGGCTATGAGGTTCTAACGGCTAACAATGGAAAGATCGCGCTTGATTTAATTCCCGTCAACAAGCCAGATTTGATACTCCTTGATTTGCGTATGCCTGTTATGGGAGGCGATGAAGTTTGCGCTAAAATAAAAAGTGACGAGCTGCTTAAAGAAATACCCGTAATTCTACTGACTGCAAGCAGCGGAGATAAGATTGCTAAAAGGGCAGAAGAATTAAAGGCGGATGATTATATGGTAAAGCCTTTTGACTCTGATATTTTATTAAAAAAAGTACAAAAACTTATAGGTTAACTTAGTTGCATTATGCCGCAGGGTTGGTTGTCTGCCGGTTTCTCACGGAGCTTATCAGAAACAGTATAAAATAAATGAAATATTTTTGGTTCATAGCTATATTAGTAATTTTAGTGTTGATGGTGTTTATTTTGTTCAACCGTAATTTTATGACAAGTTCTTATTGTTTAACCGGAGTTTTTTTAGCGGATAATCCAACCACTGAAGATGTAAAAAGTTTCAAATCAGCGTACGGCAAGAAACCTTTCTTTGTGATGGTTTTTACCGGATGGGGGAACTTGGTTCACGAAGAGACAATAAAAAGTATCTATCATGAAGGCTGTGTTCTGGTCGTTACCTGGGAGCCATGGAATCCAGCTACCGCGGAAGCTATAGACTACGATAAGGTTCTTTCCGGAGGCTATGACAGCTATATCGCGTCTTTCGCAAAGCAGATTAAGTCTATTCCCGGGGTAGTTTTTATAAGGTTTGCGCATGAAATGAATGGTAACTGGTACCCATGGGCAGGAGTAAAAATAGGAAAACAAAAGTACATAGCTCTTTACCGTTATATAAAGGATAAATTTGGTGCCCTAGGCGTGACAAATGCGAAATGGATTTTTTCAATAAACTGCGAAGATGTCCCTAATGAAAGCAATAACCATTACCTGCTTTATTATCCGGGCGACGAATATGTGGATTATGTAGGGATAGATGGGTATAACTGGGGTGATACTAAACCTTGGAGCAAATGGATGAGTTTTAAGGAAATCTTTTCCGGCCGTTACGAGGAAATTACGCAAAAAGTGGGGAAACCGATACTTATTACTGAATTTAGCTCAACATCAAGCGGCGGCGATAAAGCAGCATGGATATGCCAGGCGCTTAAAAACATTAAAAATATGAAGGCCGTCCGGGGTTTTATCCTTTTTAACCGCGATAAGGAAACCGACTGGTCTTTTCCTGCGGATGCTCCGGATGGACGTAGCCTGAGGCAACAATTGCAAAATAGTTATTTTAGGGAAAGCAATTAACCGGCTTACGGAAAAAAATGATTAAAAAAGAGGATTTGTTAAAAGAACTAAGAGAAGCATTGGTGGCAGAGGAGCAGTCAATCCCTATTTATATGAAGCATCTAGATTCAGCGGTTTTTTGGACCGGTTGGGATTTAGAGACCATAACCAAGATTAAAACTTTGTTCAGTACTTTAGCTAGAGAATCCGGGAGGCATAAAATAATAATCACTGGTTTAATCGAACGCATTCAAGAGGATAAAAGAAATGCTTTCTAGGCAGGATTATCTAGGTTTCCTTAAAGAAATGTTTGATATTGAAACGAAAATGATGAATTTTTATTCCGACTTAGAAAAAAAATTTAATGATTCCAAAATGAAAAGTATCTTTTCCCAGTTAGCGCTTGATGAAAAAAGCCATGCCAGCGCAGTTGACGCATTAGTAGAACTGATAAACCAGAAATATCCTGACAGTTCCAAATAGGATCATATAAATCCGCCTCTTAAGCTTCCGTAGTTTCCATTTAATTATAATTTTTTAATTCAGGGAGAATGATACGAGTATGTTTAGCGTGGTAATTTTGAAGACTATTTATAAAAAGAGAAGAGAGAGGAACGAGGATAGAAGAAGGAACGGCTTTTTCTTCTATCCTCGGTTCGTTAACTGCGATCGTTTTTTCAATAATTAGTATCTTTTTTCTCTAAAACCACCTGAGTTTCTTCCACCGCCGCCGCCGAAGTTA
>JALOBR010000126.1 GCA_023228195.1 Candidatus Omnitrophota bacterium | reverse complement strand
CTAAGATATCAAATTCTTCGTGCAACTCTCGAGGCATATGCGCCCCGAATTTCTCAAAAAACTCTTCAGCTTCTTTTAGCTCAGTGCCCCATTTTCCTTCATCTATCGAAAAAACTTTTTTCATATCGCTATCGCTAACGGATAACCCCATCCTGTCAAAGCTCTGTAAATCAGGCACTAAACCGATATGAGTTTCCTGCGCTTTGGCTTTATTTTTTGTGCGCTCGATAATCCATTTGAGCACTCTTATGTTTTCACCAAATCCCGGCCAGAGGAATTTTCCGTTTTCATCTTTCCTGAACCAGTTTACGAAAAATATTTTTGGCGCGTTCTTGATAACCTTGCCCATTTTAAGCCAATGAGTAAAATAATCGCCCATATTGTAGCCGCAAAACGGCAGCATTGCCATCGGATCACGCCGCAGAACCCCGACTTTATGCTGCGCTGCCGCCGTTGTTTCAGAACCCATCATCGCTCCGCAAAACACACCATGATCCCAGTCAAAACTTTCATACACTAAAGGTATTAAATTTGAACGCCTGCCGCCTAAAATTATCGCGGAAATCGGCACCCCTTTGGGATTATTAAATTCTTTTGATAAAGTAGCGCATTGATTTATAGATACTGTAAAGCGGGAATTTGGATGCGCGCACTTTTGACCGGAGGCTATATCAAATTTGTTACCCTGCCAATCCAACAAATTAGGTGGATAATCTTTCGTAAGATCCTCCCACCAGGGCTCGTTTGTGTCGGTGTTTAAAGCCGTGTTTGTAAAAAGAGTTGGGTAAAATGTTCCGGCCTTAAGAGTATCAATCATGCAAGGATTTGTATCGTAGGACGTGCCGGGAGCAACGCCAAAAAATCCAGCTTCAGGATTACTTGCCCAAAGTCTGCCATCATCGCCTACCCTGAGCCAGGCGATATCATCGCCAAGCGTCCAAACTTTATATCCTGGGAGCGCGGAACGAAGCATCGCAAGATTTGTTTTTCCGCAGGCGCTTGGAAGAGCTGCTGCGAGATAATCAATATTACCTTTAGGATCTTCAACCCCGATTATAATCATATGCTCGGCAAGCCAACCTTCCCGAAAACCTAAGTACGAAGCAAGCCGAAGCGATATACATTTTTTACCGAGCAAAGCATTTCCTCCGTAGCCGGAGCCGACACTCCAAACTAAACTTTCTTCGGGAAAATGCATTATAAGCCTGCGGGTGGGGTCAAGGTCTCCTATGGAATGTAATCCTTTTATGAAATCGTTTCTTGTGCCGATACGTTTAAGCGCGTCACTGCCCATTCGTGTCATAATACGCATACTCACGGCAACGTAGCTTACATCTGTTACCTGCACGCAGAATTTTGCAAAAGGCGAATCAGGATTGCCCATCACAAAAGGAAGAACGTACATAGTCCTCCCCTTCATACAACCGCGGGTTAATTTTGTTATTGCTTCTTTCGCATCATTTGGCGCCATCCAATTATTATTTGGGCCTGTCATTTCTTTAGAAGAATGGCAAACAAAAGTAAGATTTTCCGTACGGGCGACATCAGAAGGATGACTCCTATGCAGATAAGAATTTGGCCAGTTCTTTTGATTTAACTCATAGAAAACTGGTTTCCCATTTATTTTTTCTTCCTTTATGCCCCGCTCAATAAGCCAGCGCGCGTCCCTGTCTGAACCATCGCACCAATGGATATCGCGGGGCGTAGTTAACTTGGCTACTTCTTCAACCCATTTTTCTACAGCATTTGCCATATTTTCCCTATTTTTAAAGTGTTTCTATATTTTATAGGAACACTTATTCTATTTAAGAATAACGTTTATTACGAAAAAATCAAGTGGAAATTTAAAAAATTGGGGGTTATTCCGTTAGAAAACATCCAATGGTGCGCAGTAAGAGTTTATCCAAAATTTTATAAACACAGAATCCCATGCACTGCGCAAGTCATACTAGAGATAAATTTGCTAATAGGGCTGGTTTTTCTAACGGAATTTAACGGGGTATTTTTTTAAGGTGGGCGGGCGTAAGGTCGACTACGTCTTCCACGTCTACCTCTATTAGATACTCCGGATGCGGGAATTTTGCTTCAGGATGATGGCCTGATTTCTTATAATCTTTAATGCTTTTTATCACTCTTTTTGAAATTCTTTTTATCACTCTTTCTTCCCATGCTTTTATGATATGGCTTTTTATTTTATCTCTATCGACAATTTTAGCTTTTCCTTTAAGGGTATAGCCCATAAACAGGTGCTCATCTACTGACGTTATGCTTATTGTAGGATTAATCTTTAGATTTTTAAAAGTTTCTGCTTTATACAAATCAATCAGAAAAACTTTTCCTTGTTTTTCTATGCCTACAATACCTTTTGCGGCGCAATGTATTTTCCCTTCTAAGTCTAGCGTAGAAACAATGCTAAAACCTTGCTTTTCGAAAAAATTTACTATGTCATACGATAATGTTTTCATATTTATGTTTTACTTTTCCTTTTCGCTTCGCTCAAGGATAATTCGCACTAGCATTTTTCCATCGCGCTGTTGCGCTTGGGAAAATGCTGTGCTCATTAAAACCTATGCGTTGACAAATATCTGAAAGCAGAAAGACAAGCCTTTGAACCTTCTCCGCAGGCAATTATAATTTGTTTTTCCGGAACGGTTGTTACGTCTCCCGCGGCAAATATCCCCTCAATATTTGTTGAGTTATAGCAATTGACCACCACTTCTCCATATTCATTATGCTTAGTAATTTTATCGAACTCTGAGTTAGGGGTTAAGCCAGCTTCGATGAATATTCCTTCAACGTCAATGCTATAGCTCTTTCCTTCTTTTTCTATCGCTATGCTTTTAACAAATTTATCTCCGCTAATTTCTTTTACTTTTGAGCTATTAAATATTTCTACGTTATCGCTTTTTTCTACGCTCTCAATCATTACAGGGTCTCCCGTAAGGGATGAGGCAATATTTATAATATAAACTTTTGGAGAAATTTTCATAAGCTGCAAGGCGGCATCCAGGGCGGAATTCCCCCCGCCTATAACAGCTACTTTTTTCTCTTTGAACAAAGGCCCGTCACAGGTTGCGCAATAGGTTACACCTTTATTTTTAAATTCTTTTTCACCTGGCACATTAAGCATCCTGGGGTGTTTTCCGGTTGCGATAATTATTGTTTTAGAAATATATTCATTTTTATCGGTTGTTACTTTTATGAAATCTTTTTCTTTCTTTATATCGCGCACTGCCTCCGGCATGTTTAAAGGCGCAGAAAAAGATTTCATATGTTCTTCGAATTTTAAGGTAAGCTCAGGGCCTGTAACAAACTGATACCCGGTATAGTTTTCTATATCTCCGCTCCAGGCAGTTTGCCCCCCAACATCTAAGCTAAGAACTAAAAAATCCATCTTTTTCCTGGCAGCATAAACCGAAGCAGTAATCCCGGCCGGCCCCGCACCTAAAATTATTAAATCATATATTTTCATAAATTATTTACACAGATTAGCGCGGATGGTTTTTATCTGTGAGCATCTGTGTTATCAATGGCATCCGGAACAATCCCCTCCTGAACAAGAACTACATTTAGAAGCACTTCCCCCAGAACTACCGGAAACTCTAAAGGGGGCAAATTGTTTTTCTAGATCCTTGCCGCCGCACTTTGGGCATTTAAGTTCGGCTTTATCCCGGCTCATTCCAACAAGTATATCAAATTTCTCCAGGCACTTTTTGCACTGATAGGTGAAAATAGGCATCTTTTTTCAAAATCTAAACACTAAACTCGAAACTCTAAACAAATCTTAAACTCCAAACAGATAAAAAATGGTTTGAGATTTGTAATTTTCCCCCTTTGGAATTTGTTTAGAATTTAAGATTTCGAGTTTAGAGTTTATAAATTATTTCCCTATAATCTCCTCGATGCGGTTTTTTTCAAAGCCTACAATAATTTGTCCGTTTATAACTATCGTGGGAACGCCCATTTGCCCTGAAAGCTTTACCATTTCTTCCATAGCCTTTTTGTCGGCTGAAACATCAAAATCCTCGTAGCTTAAACCTTTGGAAGAAAAATATTGCTTCGCGAGCTTGCAGTAAGGACACG
>JALOBR010000125.1 GCA_023228195.1 Candidatus Omnitrophota bacterium | reverse complement strand
AAATTTGTGCCTGGCTTATGATTTCTTTGCGTTGGCTAGGTGCGTTTTGAATGAATTTTGTTAAGTCAATTCTAAGCTCGTGCCTGGTATTGAAATATTTCTGTAAATTGTTGCTTGGCGCAATCATAGAGTTAATGCGGCCTGCATCATGCATAACTTTTGCATCATAAGTCTTGATAGTTTTTTCAACAACTTGCCTGTTTATTGGATAGTATTTTACCTGTGTTACTGTAATATTGGGCACAGAATATTTAGGAATTTCCATAACCTGTCTATTCACAGGATAGTGTTTTACCGGTGTTGTTATGATATTGGGCATAGAATATTTAGGAATTTCCATTTCAGATAGACGTATCGGCGTCATTTTAATAGGTGTAATGCTGGGTGTAGTTAGCCTGTTTAATTGCGCAGGGACTTCGAAATTAAAAGTTTTGCCCATATAATTTAAAGAAGGAACATCTATGTTGGCAAATTTTGGCGCCGGCATAGATTTGATATTGGTAGCTATTGGCTTTTGCAGTGTTAACGGCTTAATGCTTTCTATAGGCTTAAACATGGCTTTATTGATAGGTGTAATTACAGGGATAGTGTGTTTTACAAAAGATTGTGTTTGTATGGGTTTTAGGACGCTAACCATAGGCTTTGCCATTGGTAACGGCTTAATAGTTGCTATCGGTTTAAATATTGTATTGTTAATAGGTGTAATTGCAGGGATAGCGTATCTTACAAAAGATTGTGTTTGTATAGGCTTTTGCATCGGCAATGGCCTAATAGCTGCTATCGGTTCAACCATAGTGTTATTTATAGGTGTCATTTTTAGCATTGCAGAATTGACCAGATTATGTGCTTGTAGAGGCTTTAAGGCACTCACTATAGGCTTTTGCATCGGCAATGGCTTAATAGCTGCTATTGGCTTAACCATAGCGTTATTTATAGGTGTCATTTTAGGCATTGTAAGTTTATTGAATGATTGTGCTTGCAGGGTTTTTAAAGTTGGGTTAACTATGGGTTTCATCGCCGGCAAAGGTTTAATTTGTAAGTTAGTCATCGGAATATTTTTATATTTTAAACTAGTGAGAGCAATTTCAGAAGGCGTCTCTATTTTGGCCGGTTTAAAAGCGCTGTTTAAATTTGGAATACGAGCAACCGATAAAGGCATATTATAATTTGTAGATGTCCGTGTAAAACTATTGTTTGGCAAAGATTGTATAGGTGTAATGGGCTTAGGCGTTGCTGCTAATGTTGGCACTTTAAGAGGTGCTGTTGCCGCAGGTGTTGCTGCTAATGTTGGCACTTTAAGAGGTGCTGTTGCCGCAAGAGAAGCAGGTAGGGTAGGTAGTCTTCGTTGGTCGTTAGCCGTAGCCTCAATCTGCCTGGCTTGTATTTCCCTGGCAACTGAAATATTTGCTGGAATATTTTGCTTAACTGTTACCGCAGGCGCAGCAGGTAAGGTAAATAGTCTTCGTTGGTCGTTAGCTGTAGCTTCAATCTGCCTGGATTGTATTTCCTTGGCAGCTGAGATGCTCGCTGGCCTAGCGGGAGTAACTACTTTCTGCCCCACATTTTCATAAGCGTTACCTTGGGCAGGAGTTTTTGTCGTGCCGGCCGTGGAGGAAGCATATACTTCTATTGATAAGCAGGATAGGAGGTAAAAGCCAATAATACCTGCATGAAGTATTTTTTTTACAGACAAGCAGGGGTAAAGTGCTTCATTGTTGCTCTGGAAGTTTCGCGAGGTGTTTTGTTTCATCGAGCCCTCCTACTTCTCCCCAATAAAAAAGGGGAGTGCTTTTCGCCTCCCCATTTTTACCATTTTGTTTTTTTACACTTTTACCAATTAAACAATAACATATGGCAGGAGCATTGTCAAGGTTAAAGGCAATTAAAAATAAGAACGTTTACAGTTTTTAGATTCAATTTATAATAAAACAATTTAATAAATATTATAACGTTTCTTTGGACAGCATAATACCTTAATTTTTCGAAGAAGAGGATCACCGCACGAGGTTTAACATAACAACGGTAGATTTATCGGGGTTAGCCGGTATTGGCAGAAAGGCTTATCTGGCGTGGAGTAGTAAGGCGGGCGTAGCTACGGAGTTTTTGGCCTTTAATTGGCTTAAATGCCTCCTAGGTTCAGGGTTTTCGCTTTGACGCATAGAGAGCCCTGTATACTCACCTTGTAAGGTTGGCTTGGGAGTTAGTGGCTTGTGTGATTGTCTTTTGTCTGGTCCAAAAGCCCAGCAACTAGTGAAGTTACCGAAGTATTCTTTTGCTGTTTTAGATCATATTAGAAGTTTTGTTAAAACCACAAAAAAAAGGGGGGGGGTGATTCGGTGGTGTGTTTTTGCGCGTTTTTTGAATCTTAAAAAGAGCTGCTTTTTGGAGCCTTTTGTCGCCTATGCCGGAAGTTTTCAGGATGTAGTTTTATACATTCGCGGCGCCAAAACCGCAGCCTTAATGCTGCGGATATATATTAGCGTCGCTTAAGCATTAGTCGACCACGACACCCTGTTGGGTAGCCTTGGCTTATACCTCGAGCTTTAGGCCCTTCCTTAATAATGTATTAGGAAGGTCTATCCCCTCAGGGATTAGGCCCCTTCCTTTATAGGGTATCAGGAAGGGCCATCCCCGTTGGGATAGCCCAAGGTTATGGAAGGCTTCATTGCTTAAAGAGATGCTCTAGTGGGTAATCCACGCGGTATCGTTTATATTAAAAATCTAACCAAATTCGCCCCCGTCATAGTTAAGGTAAATGTCTTTTATCGTCTTATTTTAAGGCTTTTAATTGCGTATTCGTGTAATGTGATTTTAACGGCAGAGGGGAACGCTCTTAATATAGTATTATCAAGATATATTTGGAAGGATATTGTTTTAAGGGTATGATAAAGGTTATCTCATATATAATTAAGTACATAAGTCATTATGAATGAGGGCATTATAGAGTAATTGTCCAGACAGCTAAATGAGCACTAAAACATGAAGGTTTTGGCGAACAAAAAGGCTTTTCCGGATACTTGTTTTTGCGTTAATTGCTATCGGTTTTTAGGAAGCATGGCTTGCTCCGTATGGGATTGTGTCCATTTTCCACGAAATTCTTTTGAAAAAAAGACAAGGGATAAATGGGCTGGATTAGCCCCTTAAGAGGCCTTGTCCATTTTGGTAGTTTTTGTCAAGGTTACGGTGAGGTTCATATCAAGGCAGGGGGTGCAGGTGTCTCTTGGAATTTTAAAAAAATAGCAGCTTCTTAGGTTACGTTTTTTTGTTTGATTCATGGCCTGGCAAATGATTGAGAAGAATTAATGAATAAGCGGTAAGATATGGAAAATTGATAAATGAATTTTTGAATGATTTTAAGCGTGCATTGTCGCAAGATTTATGCGAAGTTCCTGGTATCTTCAATATTGTCTTTCGAAAAGTGCATATATATTATGTAAAGCTGGTTCATAACTCTATTGTTTAAAGATAGTTATGATATTATTGTCCAGTATAGTATATCCTATTGATTGCATATGAATCTCTTCTTAGGTTTAAAACTCCTTATGACGTTTACGCCAATTTTTAGCGATTTTAAGCGAAATTTAGCTGGAATTGTTTTTTCGCCAGATTGGCTAAAACACTTGGGAAAATATGCATTTTTTTTGAAATTCGGGTTGACTTTTATGCGTTGAATATGTTATATTTTAAAGGTAACGAGAGCAGATAAGTTTTGGGAACGATAAAGGCAAACCTCGATGTAAATCGAGGCGCGCAAAGCCACGGGACCTTAAAAGCAGAGAAAGTAAAGAGTAGCGAAAAGTTCGTTATTCTTTTACGATAGTAGGTCAGCCGGGTTACCGAAATCCAAAAGCGGTAATCCGGCTTTCTTTTTTTTGTAGAGTAGAGAGGAAAAGTGGTGGGGCGAAAGCCAAATAAAAATAGATTCTTGGGGGTAAGGGGGAAGTTTTACTTTCTAATTTATTTATTATAAATATAATGGACGAAAGTAACAACAAACAATATTCGGGAGTTTTTAACGAAACCCAGAAAGAGCGGGTAAAACCGTTTTTGCGAACGATAGCCTTGTTTCTTGTTTTTTGCATGCTCTACCAGGATGTAATTTCCGCAGCCGGC
>JALOBR010000017.1:17168-18082 GCA_023228195.1 Candidatus Omnitrophota bacterium | reverse complement strand
TTATTGCGGATTATTTCGAAGAGGCAGTAAAAGAATTCAATGAGCCTAAAAAAATATGTAATTTTATTATCGGGCCATTTTTGGAGCAGGTAAATACGTTTCCTGACAGGTTTCAATCGGTGAAATTGAGCGCGCAAAATTTTTCAAAGATTGTGAAGTATTTTTCTACCGGGCTCCTGAACAATTTAGCAGCCAAAAAGGTCCTTGTTCTTAGCATCAATAATAATAATGACGTAGATGAAATTATTAAAAAAGAAGGGCTTTCCCAGGTATCCAACGAATCTGAACTAAAAGGGCTTGTTGAAGAAGCAATAAAAGAAAACCAGAAAGCCGTGCAAGAATATATGGACGGAAAAGAACAGGCGATAATGTTTCTTGTCGGCAGTGTGATGAAAAAGACCAAAGGTAAAGCTAACCCAAAAGTGGCCAAGGAGCTGCTTGAGAAAGTGCTTAAAAGATAGACTCGAAGTTTCAAAATTTTGACAATACGGATATCCGTCAATTGGAGGAAATAATTTGTCCCATCTTCGCTAGATACATGGTGAATTTTCTGCGAAAATTTACCATGACTTCGGTGGGATTAATTCGGCACGCACCGGCATAAGCCGGCGCAGCCTCGCGCTACGCCTTACGGCTTGGGCTCGGTGAAGCCTCATTAAGGAGGTAAAGGTATATGAGAAAAAAAATCTTACTAGGTGCGGTAATAGTTGTATTTGTATGCGTGGGTATTTTTTCTTATTATAACAAAGTTTCAATCGCTAAAGAGCGCGAAGACAATTTTTACAAAGAGTTGGATGTGTTTGCGGAAGCTCTCGCTATAATTGAAAAAAAATATGTAGAAAGCAAGCCGCCGCACGATTTAATTTATGGGGCACTGGACGGTTTGCTTGCCTCGCTTGATTCTTATAGCGAAT
>JALOBR010000017.1:8629-17158 GCA_023228195.1 Candidatus Omnitrophota bacterium | reverse complement strand
GGAACTGCTGGTAGATACAGAGGGTAAATTCGGTGGCCTTGGTATTGAAATTACCATACGCGATACGTTGCTTACGATAGTTTCTCCTATAGAAGATACTCCTGCCTGGATCGCCGGGCTTAAGCCTGGAGACATCATCGTTAAAATAGATGGAAAGGTAACAAAAGGAATCACCATAACTGAAGCCGTAAAAAAACTAAGAGGAGACCCTGGCACAAAGGTTACCCTCACTGTGCTTAAAGAAAAAGACAAAAAGCTTGAGGATGTTACTTTGGTGCGAGCCATAATAAAAATAAAGGACATTAAACATGCCGAAATATTAGAAGATGGCATAGGCTATATAAGAATAGCGGAATTCAGAGAAAACACCGCAAGAGATTTAGATAAAGCTTTACAGGAATTAAATAAGAAAGGGCTTAAGGCAATAGTGATAGATGTCAGGAACAATCCGGGAGGCTTACTTGAGTCGGCGATTGATGTAACAAGCAGGTTTCTGGAAACTGACAAAGTCGTTGTTTCCACAAAATCAAGGACAGAAAACGAAAATGTATATAAATCGGTTGCGTTAAGGGAAAAATACAGCGCTCTGCCGATGGTGGTTTTGGTAAATAAAGGAAGCGCTTCCGCAAGCGAAATCCTTGCTTCAGCGCTTCGAGACAATAAGAAAGCTGTTGTCATGGGAGAAACCAGCTTTGGGAAGGGCTCAGTACAAACGATAATCCCTCTTTCTGACGGCTCGGCTCTGCGGCTTACTACATCAAGGTATTATACGCCGCTGGGCACAAGTATACACGAAAAGGGTGTAGTCCCTGATATCGTTGTTGCCAATGATGTGGGAACTGATGAGAAAGAGGATGTTTTTAAAAAATTAGAAACTAAAAAAGAATTCGATTACAATAAGGATTACCCTATAGTCAGAGCCGCGGATTTTTTAAAAGGCATGCTTGTATTTAAAGATAGTAAGTAGCGGAAGCTCTGATTTATCTTAAATGTACACACTTGGCATAGAAACTTCTTGCGATGAAACTTCCTGTGCAATCTTAAAAGATTGTACAGTCCTTTCAAACGTTACCATCTCTTCTTTAAAAGAACATAGAAAATACGGAGGAGTAGTTCCTGAGATTGCAACCCGCGCCCATCTTAAAAGTATAGACAAAGTTCTTATGGGCGCGCTTTCCACAGCAGGAGTTTCTTTAGACAGGATAGATTTGGTTGCTGTAACCTGTAAGCCGGGGCTTATAGGTTCTTTGGTGGTAGGTGTTAATTTTGCAAAAGCTCTAAGTTTATCTCTTAAAAAACCCCTTATCGGAGTTAACCATCTTCATGCGCATATTTTTGCGCCTTTTCTAAACAACGAGGAAAAATTGAAATTCCCATTCTTGGGGCTAATTGTTTCCGGAGGCCACAGCGAAATTTATTACGTTAAAGATTTCGATAAGATAAAACTTCTGGGCCAAACGCAGGATGATGCCTGTGGAGAAGTTTTTGATAAGATTGCAAAGGCATACTCTCTTGGCTATCCGGGCGGTCCGGTTATCGACAGGCTTTTTGACGCTCGTCATAAAGATTGTTTTAAGTTTAAATGCGGAAGGAAGGGGCTCAATTTAAGTTTTAGCGGCATTAAGACGGCTTTGATATATAAAAAAATGGAATTTGAAAAAAAGAATTTGTTTGATAGAAATGTTAAGATAAAACTGCTTTCTTCTTTTCAGGCTGCGAGCATTGAAGCGATAGTGTCGGCAATTTTAGAGGCAAAAACGAAGTATAAGTTAAAAGTTGTTGCCTGCGGAGGAGGGGTTCTCGCGAATAGTTATTTACGAAAACGGCTTAAAGAGAGCGAAAGCCGGGGGGTAAGGTTTTTAATCCCTTCGATAGGGTATACCGCAGATAATGCTGCAATGGTTGCAGGATTGGGTTTTTACTTGTATAATAAAAAGAAACAAAAGTCTTCGCTTAGGTTAGAAGCGCAGGCAAACTGAAGCTTAAATTACAATGCTTGATTTAAAAATAACAATTACGCGCATAGTTTTAGCCGGTGTGTTAGGGGGCATTATAGGCCTTGAAAGAGAAAAGAAAGGCCGAAATGCGGGGCTGCGTACGCATATTTTGGTTTGTACCGGCTCAAGCTTAATTATGCTTGTTTCGTTGTATATGTTTGAAATGTATCAGGGAAGAGTCCCGGTAGACCCTTCGCGAATTGCAGCTGGCGTAGTTACCGGCATAGGATTTTTAGGCGCCGGCACGATTATGGCTGGCAATGACGGCGTAAAGGGGCTAACCACAGCGGCAAGCATTTGGATTAGTTCGGGGATAGGGCTTGCTGTAGGCTGTGGATTTTTTAGTGCAGCAGTAGTTGCGACGGTAGTTACTTTTATCACCCTTGCTTTTTTAAAACACGTAGAAAAGAAATTAGAGCAAAGTGAAAATAAATAAATGAGGCAAAGAATCAATGGTTAATCGTCCCGCCTCACGAAGAGGTTGTAAAATTCTCATGCTAGTTCGTTCATGGACGAACAGACGAGCAGGATGATTTTGCAACGTTCGGCGGGGTCAGTTCCCTCGACATAACGTCGAGATCATTGAGGAGGTGGTTTAAATGTTAAGGAAAAAAGAGGATGAAAAAGTACTAGATATAAATGCTACAATGCAAGGAAGCCTGATTTTTTCCGAACCCGTTAATTTGCGAATAAATGGCAAATTCGAAGGAACATTAAATACGAAAGGCAATCTAATGGTTGGCGAAGCCGCTATCGTGAACGCGGATATTATCGGAGAAGATATGATTTTAGGCGGCCGTATCAGCGGAAAGATTGTCGCAAGCCATATGGTTACCCTAACCGGTACAGCGCAATTTAACGGAGACATTGAGGCGCCCAAGATAGTTATGGAGGAAGGAGCTGTCTTTAACGGAAAGTGTAAAATGCCTCAAAGCAAATTGTCGTTGTCAGAGCTTTCAGATTATCTATCTATAGAAGAAGAAAAAATTATGGAATGGGTCGGAAAGGGAAAGATTCCTGTTGAGAAAGAAGGAGAAAATTTATTCTTTGACCGCAGGAACGTAGAAGACTGGATTACGCAGCACCGCTGAGGGACACGAATCCCCACAAATTAAAAACGAATTACACGAATGATATACAGATTTATTCGTGGTAATTCGTCCCCAATTCGTGGATATTTGTGCATTAAA
Source organism: Candidatus Omnitrophota bacterium (assembly GCA_023228195.1). Classification (GTDB taxonomy): domain Bacteria; phylum Omnitrophota; class Gorgyraeia; order Duberdicusellales; family 4484-171; genus JAJYOP01. Next base: position 13,971 of record JALOBR010000017.1, on the reverse strand, counting down.
AAAGATGAAAGAAAGATTATTAACCACGAGAGAAGTGTCAAAAATCTTAGGTTTAAGTGAACAGGAGATTATTGATTTAGCGAATGCTAATCTTCTCCCTAGTTTTAAGGTGGCGGGAGAATTCCTGCGTTTTAGAAAAGAGGAAATTTCCAAGGTTAAAGAAACGATAAAAAATAAATATAATTTGCCCGAGAAAAAGCATAAACTCAAAGACGCTTTCCGCGAATTCGTATATTTTAATGATTTCTATATAGTTTCTGCCATCGTAATAGTCGTCCTGCTCTGGACAATCTTTAAAGACCTTTTTGTCTAATGAGGCAGTATCTTTCCCCGAGCAAAGCGAGGAGAAAAATGCGTAGCCCAGCAGGGCATCCTGTGAATAGCCGGATTATCCCCGAGCGACCAAAAAAAGCGAGTGGAGTTACAAAGCCCAAAGGATTTATTGACCTTGAATTTGTTAAGCTTGATATCGAAAGAGAAAGCAGGAAGGGCCTGCCGGAAATAATTTACGCCCCTGGAAAAACCGCAAGTCAACTTAAAGGCATCATTAAAGAATTTAAAAAGTATACAAATTTAATTTTTATATCGCGCCTCACGCAGCAACAATTTAAAATATTAAAAAAACCATACCCTGAATTAAAATATTTTAAAGTTGCCCAGCTTGCTTTTCTGGGAAAAGAGATTACGGGAAGCCGCGGGAATTGCCTTATAGTTACAGCGGGCACTTCCGACATTCCTGTTGCTGAAGAGGCAGCCATATTTCTTGAAATTTTAGGAAATAAAGTAGAAAGGATTTACGATATAGGCGTTGCGGGAGTGCATAGAATCGAGCCTTTCAGGGATAAAATAAAAAAGGCGCATGTTTTAATCGTTGTTGCCGGTATGGAGGCAGCATTATTAAGTATTATTTCAGGTATTTGTCCCGCACCTGTAATCGGAGTCCCTACAAGCATTGGTTACGGGGCGTCCTTCAGGGGCCTTAGCGCGCTTTTGGGCATGCTTAATAGCTGTGCGCCCGGGTCCGTGTGCGTAAATATAGACAATGGGCTTGGAGCGGGATATTTCGCGCATTTAATTAATAGGTAGTTGTCAGGCTTTTGCTAAAAGGAAAGGCCAAATCATGGTCCTCTGGCCAGCAGACGTCAGTTTTCAGCTGAAAACTGAAAGCCGATAGCGGAAAGCATATTTATGAAAAGTATATATTTCCAACTAGTTGGTGGCGCGGCAGGCGATATGCTGCTTTATTCTTTAATTAGTTTGGGCTGCCCGCTTTCGTATTTAAAAAAAGAATTAAAAAAACTTAAACTCAATTTTGATTTAAAGCTTAGCGATTTAAATTCCTCGCATGCAGCTGCTAAAATATTGGATTTTAAAGGTGAATCAGACCTTTCCTATAAAAGAATAGAGAATCTTATCAAAGCGTCAAAACTGGATAAAGAGATAAAAGAGAAAGCCCTGAAAGCTTACGAAGCTCTTTTTAACATTGAAAGAAAAATTCATAACGTAAAAGATAATGATTTTACATTTCATCATTTAGGTGAGATTGATGCGATACTGGAAATTTGCGGTTTCTATATTGCTCTTAAATATCTAAAAATAAATAATGTGCGCGTTTCTTCCTTTCCCCTAAGCAATCCGTCCCACGCAACTTTAGAAATTCTAAAAGGTAAAAAGGTAAATATCGTAGATTTTGGTTATGAAACAGTTACGCCTACGGCAGCAGTGCTGCTCAAAGAAGCAGAGCAGTCAGATTCAAGTTTTGACTTTGAAAGATGCAGCATATCTTATGGAAAATGCGGAGAAAAAGACTATCTTGTTGCTTATCTTCTTTCTGGGCAGTTGGGGATAGAAAAGGATAGAATAATTAAGATAGAAATAAACATCGATGACATGAATCCGCAAGTATTCGAACATGTTTTTGAAAGGCTTTATGCAAGCGGCGCGAAAGAAGCATATATTGAGCAGGTTATTATGAAAAAAACTCGACCCGCGTTTATTTTAAACGTTTTATGCGTCCCTCAGGATTTTGAAAAGATGAGAAATATAATCTTTTCCTGCACAACTACTTTTGGTATGCGTTACAACGAGTATTCAAGAGATAAACTAAAATATAATTTTGTTTCAAAAAAAACCAGATTCGGAAAGATTAGATTCAGGGTATCTTCCGGTTCTTTTAAAAAAGAAACCCCGGAATATGAAGATTGCCTTATTGCGTCAAAAAAGCTTAATATCCCGCTTATTGAGATATATAGGCATTTGTAGCTATAAGCCTTTAGTCTTCAGCTTTAAGATTTTTAGCTGATAGCTGACAACTAAAAGCTGACAGCCATCCAGCTTTTTGGTAGATTTTTTATTTATCAATGATATAATCCTACACATTGGCGGGATAGCTCAGTTTGGTAGAGCAAACGGCTCATACCCGTTGCGTCGGTGGTTCAAATCCACTTCCCGCCATGTTTTTTTGATGGTAAGCAGGAGCAAAACCGAAACTTGCCTTTTATTTACCTCAAGACTTTGACGCCGAAGAGTTCGAATCTTTATTTGATATAATATTGATTTACATAAAGGAGAGCGTATGTATCTTGAGTTACTGAAAAAAATATATTATGAAGAGCGCAAAAAGCTCGAAGGTATGTGGATACATAAACAGGAAATGAAGCTAAAAATTATTCAGTTTCGTAAACAAATGCTGGAGAAGCTGGAGAGCTGCCTCAACATTACTGAGATTGGCGGCAGAAGTGACATTCCGGAAGAAATAAAGGATAATTTATTCCGGGATGCCGAAAGCAGCGATAAACTACAGGCTCGTCTGGATTTTGATACAACAGATGAACGTAAGAAATTAGAGGAAGAAGAAAGGCAAGAGCTCAAGAATGCAAACTACGATCCGGTTGAATATGCCGATTATTTATTCCAGGCAGAAAAAGTTTATACTATAGAGGCTGAAATGGCGGAAAAGGGGTTATACCCGGAAGCTATATATAATGAACAAAAAGAGCCTAACGGGCTGAAAGCTGATTAAAATTAACTATCCCGCAGCAAAGTTTTAGAGTATAATAAAACAAATAGATAACTAAGATAGGGGATTTTTCTTAACGTTCCCAGGCATTTGAGGCGCTAAACATAAATATGAAAAAATGCCCTTATTGTGCGGAAACTATACAAGACCAGGCTGTAAAATGCCGTTTCTGCAATGAATTTTTGGTTAAACCTCCGCAAAATAAATGGTATTTTGGAACATCTTTTTTGGTAATTACTTTTTTGTGTATAGGCCCGCTTATGTTGCCTTTGGTATGGTTTAACCCAGGGTTATCGCGCGACAAAAAAATCGTAGCAACTATAATAATAACTATTATAAGCATTGTCCTGGGCATTTTGCTCGCAAATTCAATAAAAACAGTATCGAGTTATTATAAGCAAATTTTTTCTTTAACATATTAAAAAAATAAGTCAGATGGGGCAGTAATTTTTAAAGCTCCAAGCGTCAAAAAATTGTTCTATGGAAAATTGGCAATACCGTAATTTATTAATATATCCCCCCTTGTGCCTGCATATCGTGTAAATTTTCCTGGTCGTAGGCCGAAAAAATTTACACGAAGCGCTTTGGGGGTTAATTCGCACTATCTTTTTCTTGCACCACGCCCGCTTTACAGCGGTCAGGGTTTAGAAAAATGATGTGCTCATTAAGGAGGTTGATATGAGAAGGAGACTGCCGCGGTTACGAATACCCATACAGTTTAAATTCATCCGGATTATACTAATAATGGTTATCGTTTCTTTTTTTATTAACGCTTATGTGTCTATACGGACGTTAGGCTGGAGAGAGTTTGATGTAAGCGGGGACGTGTCCTATATGGTTTTCCAGCTTAATTTCGGTGCAATTTTACTAATTCTTTTAATCACTATGGCGTTTATTTTGCATAAAGGTTTCGGAGCGCTTTCTCGAATGGAAGAAATATTGGAAGAGGTTATAAAAGGAAAACATTCTCTTAGGATAAAGTTACGCAAGGGAGACATTTTAATTCCTTTGGTGGATAAAATAAACAAAATACTTGATTTGCTGGAAAAGAAAGGCAAATAACGGTTTAAATGGATACGAAAATAGAAGTTAGAAAACCCACAGAGAAAGAATTAACCGATTTAGGTGTTAAATCCTGGCCTATATGGGAGAAAGAGGCAAGTAGCTTCAACTGGTTTTATGATGAAAAAGAAACCTGTTTTTTCTTGGAAGGAGAGGTTGTTATAGAGCTTGAGGATAAAAGCAACATGAACATTACAAAGGGCGATTTGGCTGTTTTTCCAAAAGGCTTAAAATGTAAATGGAATATAAGAAGAAAAGTTAAAAAGCACTATAAATTCGGCGCTTAGGAAGGTTTCTTTTCTTTACTTTTTCTCTTTGCCAAAAATTTCTTAGCCAAAGCATTTAATTTTTCGTAAGCTATCTCTTTCTTGTAATAGAGTTTTACTGCTTCCTTGGCTTTCCTCATTTTCTTTCTGTGGATCTTTTTTAGTTTTTCTTTATATCTTCCCATTTTCCCTCCTGTTAATTGAAGTTATTTATACCATACAAAAGCTATTATGGCAAGTTTTTATGCTAAAGTAGCAAGCTACAGATTTTGTGTCTGCTAAGCGGCCGCAAAAAAAAAGAGGAATTTATAGCTTTTTACCGGGTTTATATTGCTAATGCAGCTTATTGCAACGTTTAAATTCTTCATTGACAGATTGCAATATTGGCTTACAATATATCAACTAATTGGAGGGTTTTTATGATTTTCAAAAAAGCAAACATAAACAAGGGCCTGTTGATTCTTTTAATTGCCGTCATAGGTTTAGGGGCGTTCTTGATTATTCATCAGCAAAAAATCATTAGGTCCCTTAAAAGGGCTTTAGTCTCGGTTCCAAGCGAAACAGTAAGCGTAGACTTGGGGCAAGCAGGAGATAAACTAAAAGGGAAAAAGGGCGCTTTTGTTGCTGTAAACTATGATAAGGACACTCTTATGGTTGAGCTTGTGCAAATAAAGGCTAGATTAAACGAAACAGAAAAATTGCTTAGGCAGGCACAAGAAGAAAAAAAATCTTTTAAAGAAGAAAACGCGGTTTTAAATAAAACCATAGCTGATTTAAAAGAAGAATTAAGGCTATGGGAAGGTAAAATCAGAAGTCTTGATGAAAAAAAGCTGGTTACAGATAAAAGAAGCCAGAGCATTAGGGAAGTAAGGAAAAGAATCCGGGATTTAAAGATAAAGGCTCAGCGTGAAATAGACAAAATAAAAATGCAACTGGGTAACCAGGGGTTCGTGACCAAGGGTGGAAAATCAACTTTCTCCCGCGAAAAAACAGTA
>JALOBR010000017.1:0-8619 GCA_023228195.1 Candidatus Omnitrophota bacterium | reverse complement strand
AACTGGAAAAAATAGTTGTTACTCACTCTCGTTAACATCAATCTAGCTACCGTATCTTCAAGTTTTTTCTATCGTAAAATTTGGGTTGAAAATTATTCAATAAGAGGTAAAATTCTAACAAGAAGAAATAGCTATTGAATAGAATTGCGCAGTTTTCTTTAAACAAACTACCAATCACTGGCTGCAAGTCTTTAATTTAGGTTTTTATTTGATTCTATGGCTAGAGGGCAAAATACAAACCGGCAGAAAAACATTTCACGGCTGCTTAGAGAGAAGAAGCAGTTACAAAAACATAAGCTAAAGAGCTTTAGGAAAAAATAAGGCTTACCACAATACAATTTTATGTATTATGTATGACGGTATAGAAAAGAGAAAATTTATAAGAGCTCGATTTCCTTGTAAAATATTGATATATAGTTTTCCCGAGCACACCGTTTCAACACATACCGAAAATATTTCCGCAGGCGGCGTACGTGTTATAGTCGGAGAGAGGATAGAAACGGGGAAGATTGTCGGTATAGAAGTGCATTTAAAGGAAAACAAAATAGTTTGTAAAGGAAGGATTACGTGGGTTGTTGGTAAAAAAAGCCCATACAGAAAAGGTATTTTTTATCACGACACAGGTATTGAATTTTGTGAAATAAGCGATCAAGACCGCAGCATAATAAGCGTGACAATTGAAAAGATGCTTTGTCCGGAAAAATAACTGCATCTTAGGCTCTGCTTAAGTTTAGCTCTAGCTACCTTACCCCGTTAGAAAACTCATCCTGTTTTTAAAGTTCGTCTCTAACGGGTTTATAAGATTTGGAATACTTTGCAGAAAGCTGCAGGGTATTTTCTAACGGGATAAAGATATTCTTGATAAACTAAATCCCTTCTGGTGCAACCCGAAAATTTTGGGTTGGCAAAGGCAATAAAAAAGTGGTTTCTAAAACAACCTCTTTAGGTAATTTTGCCCTGGATGTTTATTCTGTTTGCATTGAAGTTGACGTCCAAAGAGGGCTCCCTGCTGTTTCTTTGGTCGGGCTTTGTGACACGTCTGTCCGGGAAAGCAGAGACAGGGTGCGTTCAAGTATAAAAAACAACGGCTTCGAATTTCCTTCCCAAAAAATCACAATAAACCTCGCTCCTGCAAATATCAAAAAAGAAGGGACGCATTTTGATCTCGCTATTGCCCTGGGTATTATTTCTTCCTCTGGACAGGCGCAGCTAGATACGTCTTCTTATTTTATAGTAGGCGAGCTATCTTTAGAGGGCCAGCTTCGTCCGGTAAACGGTATTTTTCCGATGGCGTTATACGCGAAAGAAAAAGGCAAAAAAATTATTGTTCCTTTGGAAAACGCTCAGGAAGCGGCATTAGTTTCTGGTTTAGAGGTGTATCCTGTAAAAAGCATAAGCGAAACCGTGTCTTTTCTCTGTGGCCTCATTGAAAAGAAACCTTTTAAATCTGATGCGGCCAGCGTAATTTCTAAAGACCCCCAATACGAAGTTGATTTTTCCGAAGTCAAAGGTCAATCTTTTGCAAAAAGAGCGCTTGAGGTTGCGGCATCCGGTATGCACAATGCCCTTTTGCTTGGGCCTCCGGGCGTAGGCAAAACTATGCTTGCGCGCCGCCTGCCGACAATTTTACCGGATATGGCATTTGAGGAAAGTTTAGAGGTAACTAAAATTTATAGCGTGGCAGGCCTTTTGGATAAATCTCAACCCGTAATAAAAGCACGGCCTTTCAGGTCACCCCATCATACCTCTTCAAGCATAGCTTTAGTCGGCGGCGGAGCAAACATAAGGCCGGGAGAAATAACTCTATCGCATAATGGGGTGCTTTTTCTTGATGAACTTCCGGAATTTAACAGGGATGCGCTTGAGGCATTAAGGCAGCCTCTTGAGGATGGTTCAGTTAATATATCAAGAGCGGCCAGGCATTTAAAGCTTCCTTCCCGTTTTTTATTTGCGGCGGCGATGAACCCTTGCCCGTGCGGTTATTTCGGTTCGAAGGAAAAGAGTTGCCATTGCACGAGCTATCAAATACAAAAATATAGAAATAGAATATCCGGCCCGCTTTTGGATAGAATTGATATTCACCTGGAGCTGGCAGCAATTAAAACTGATGATTTATTGTCTTACGATTTTAAGGCGGAAAGTTCTAAAGAGATAAAAGAGAGGGTCGAGAAGGCGCGCCTTATCCAGGCGCAGAGGTTCAAAGACGAAAAAATATTTTTCAATTCACAGATGAACCATAAACAACTACGCAAATTCTGTGAATTGGAAAAAAGCGCAAAAGAACTGCTCAAGATGGCAATCTCGCATTTTAATTTTAGCGCCAGAGCTTATGATAAAATCCTTAAAGTTTCAAGGACTATTGCTGATATCGCCCAAAGGCAGAATATATCGGCGGAAGACATCTCCGAGGCGATCCAGTACAGGTCTTTGGATAAGAATTTATGGGTTTAAAGGCGTTAAAAAACTTGCCTAAAGAGTAAATATCCAGGAAGAATCATTTTGTTTGAAAACAGTGGGTTTTTACGGTTGTATATTAGGCTAAAATGTTCTATAATTTAGAAGGGGCTTTACATACTTTCCTGTAAGTTTATTCGTAAAAATCAAAGGCAGGTCAAAAGTTTTATGAAAAAATGGATAGGTGGTATGCCCGCCACCACAATAAAATCTCTAGGCGGGTCCGCCCGGGGCGGAAAGATAAAAAACCGGGTTCTTTTTGCAAAAAGTTTTAGCCTTGCAGAGGTATTAATAGCTATAGTTATATTGATAGTAGCTGTAAGTACCATATTAATGACATATCTTGCTTGTTTCGTGTTGATTGACACCGTTAAAAACGTAAACATTGCAACCAATGCCGCGCAGGGGTTGATTGAAGAAATACGCAGCACACCATTTCCTCAAATTGTAGATGATTATAATGGCCTGACTTTTGTGCTTAATGATATACCGGAAAGCATGGGGATAGTGTTTGTTGATGACACTAATCCTGAGCTTTTGGAGGTAACTGTCAGTGTGTGCTGGAAGCATAGAAACAGGATTATAGGAGAAGACCAGGATTTAGACGGGGTTTTGGATGCGGGGGAAGACGCAAATGGTAACGGGATAATAGATTCCCCTGCACAATTAACAACCAGGATAGCGAATAGATAAAATTATGAAAGCTTTTACTCTTGTTGAAGTCCTCGTGGCCGCATGCATTTTTTTTATATTGGTAGGCACGGCGTTTGTTGTAATGGATGCTGGTATCAGTTCCTGGTTTGCCGGTGACATTGAAACCAATCTTCGCCGTGAGATAATAAAAGCAATTATTCCTATGGAAAGGGAGTTAAAATCAACAACAGCAGCGCAAACAAATTTAGCAAGCGGTACTTCCAGTAATACCATTACTTTTTCTATACCGCAAGATAACGACGCTGACGGTACAATTTTAGATACGCAGGCAGCTATAGAATGGTCCAGTGATGCGGACGCAGCTGCCCCTTGGACTATTACTTATAGTTTAAACGGGAACAATGAAATAATAAAAACAACAAGCGCCGGCGATGTGTCAGTACTTGCGCGCCATATCAATTCTTTGCTATTTACAAGGCCGATTTCGCCAGTTAACGTTCTACAGGTAGATATTGGCGCCACAGCACAAAATGCCAAAGGCAGGGTTTATAATGATGTTGGGCAGATTATAATTAAAATGAGGAATTAAATATGAGTTGGATGTCAAAAAAGCCTAAAGTTAAAAAAGGTTCAGCAATTATACTTACTTTGGTCGTAATCGTGGCTTTGCTTATTTATGCCGCTGCATTTATCAGCGCAGGCATAAACCAGAGCCTTATAGTGGAAGTATCTAAAAGACAAGCCGGCTCATTTAATCTTGCCGAGGCCGGGCTTGATCACGCTATTGTGTGGCTGAGATCACAACCGGCACCTCCGATAGGCAACAGCACTGATCCCTGGGGCGCGTCTCAAAACCTAGGGGGCGGTTTTTATACCGTTGCAATTACCGACTTAGGCGCTGTTGGCGGTTCAGCCACTATTCGTAGATACAAAGTAACTTCTACTGGAACTTTAAATAATGTAAGCAGGATTTTAACGAATTATGTGCAGGTAGACAATTATGCGCGGTATCTTTGGTTCACTGATAGGGAGGTTTTTAACGGCTCAAATGTATGGTTCTGGACAGAGGACAATTTAAACGGGCCCACGCATACTAACGGCCATTTCAATATTGCCGGTGACCCCGTATTTGAAAGCGAGGTGCGCTCGGTAGATGATTATTTGCGTTATTTTAATAACGGAAATAATATTAATTCAAGCGAGCTGACTAACTCGCCTTATGATAACCCTGATTTCCAGCAAGGTGTAGATTTTGGAGCAGAAAGCATTGATATGCCGAGTCAGGCGCTTAGCCTGCGTTCAGCAGCCGCTAATGGCGGCATTTATTTACGCGGCAACACCACGGTAGTTTTAAACAGTAACGGTACAATGAATGTGACAAATTCCAGGAATAAATGGAATAACAAAAATATGGCTTTGCCGGCTAACGGAGCATTATTTGTAAATGCCGGTAATTTAACTATATCCGGGACATTAAACGGAAATTTAACCGTAGGCGCAAACTATGATGTTATTATTCCAGACAGCATAGTTTATGCTGATGACCCGCGAACAATTCCGACTTCAGACGATACTTTGGGTATTATAGCGGAAAGCGACGTAGTAATAGATGATGCAGCGCCCTATGATCTTGAGATAGATGCGTGCGCTATGGCACTCAATACTTCTTTTATGATGGAAAACTGGTGGGTTGGCCCCGCAAAAGGAACCTTAACGGTTTATGGAGGAATTATCCAGGATGAAAGAGGCCCGGTTGGCACATTCAATGGTACAACTGGAACAAAAGTAAGCGGATATGCAAAAAATTACTCGTACGACTCACGACTGCTTAGTTCCCCTCCGCCTTTTATGCCGACTACCGGTGATTATATTACATTATCTTGGGAGGAAAACTAAAATATGAAGCAAAAGATTATGTATATAGTTTTTGTTCTTGCCACGATAGCTCTTTTGATTTTTATCAATAAAAAAGATAATAATACCGGGCAGCTTGTTTTAGAAGAGAAGATTCCGCGGGAACTTTCCGGCGAACAGCAAGGCTTGTCAGTACAGCGTTCGCAGCCCATTCTTTCTTCCGAGGGCAAACCGGGTATTACAATTATTAAAAAATCTAAACCGAAGGAAGAAACAGTTTCTTTAGAAACTAAAAAGATAAATACTGCCACTATTCGTCCCAAAAAAACTTCTGCCTCATCGAGTTCGGCTGTTTCATCCAGTGCGAAAAGTACCGAGGGTACTGCCGCCAAAAAGCCTGTAGCGGGCGTGACAAAAGTCGGTAAGCGCCCGTCGGCCGAACAAACAAGTGAGCTTAACGAACAGGGCATAATTATGTATTAATGTGTAAAGCGTTAATGTTTTTATAGAGAAATCAAACCCTTTTCAACCCACCCCTAAATATTTAGTTGCCCAAATACCCTTTTATCTTTATAATAATAAGCTATGGAAAGCGCTTTGCAGGGGATATGGTCTAATCAGGTTTTCTGGATTACAAATTTAAGTTGGGTGACAGCCCAGGGCTTAAAAGTCATTATAGGGCTTGTTACCGAGAAGAAATTCAACTTTAACTGGATTTTACGTACCGGAGGCATGCCGTCGGCGCATAGCGCAGCAGTTGTGGGTTTGGCCTCCTCTTTAGGCAAAGAAGTAGGGTTTTCTTCGCCTCTTTTCGCCATGAGCTGTTTCTTTGCGTTGATGACAATGTTTGATGCTCAGACATGGCGGCGATCTATAGGCGTGCAGGCGCGCATTCTTAACAGAATTATGGATGATTTACAAAGCAAACGTAAGATTCGGGATGACCGTCTAAAGGAACTAGCAGGACACACCCCCACAGAAGTTTTTGCAGGTGCACTCATAGGTATTCTCATAACTTTATTATTCTACAAATAGAAGACACTGAATACAACTTGTATAGATAGGAATTTAAGGAGGATACAAGATGAAAAGACAATTTATAGTAGTCATAGCAGGGATAACGATTGTAGTTGTTTTAGTTGCGTTATTTACTTTGGTAGGTAAATCCAAAAACCCGCAATCGAATTTTCAGAAAACCTACCTAAAAGAAGCAGATATGGCATTTCTTAACGGAGACTTGCTCTTGGCAAAAAAACTTTATGAGCAGGCCCAGGAAAAAACAGATGATACTACAAGACTTAAAGAGATACAAAGAAAGATTGAGGATATCAATATAAAAATTATATTTTCCCCCGTAATCGATAAATGCGCAAAGAAATACATTGTTAGGCCCAATGACAGTTTAGCAAAAATTGCCAAAGAAAATAATACCACAATAGAGCTTATCAAAAGAACCAATAATTTAAGCTCAGATGTAATAAGGCCGGAACAGGAATTAAAAATTACTACTTGTAAGTTTTCAATAGTGGCTGATAAATCGCAAAATCTTCTTTTCCTCAAGGTCGGCGATGAGATAATAAAAACTTATGTAGTCTCTACAGGCAAAAATAACTCAACTCCGGTAGGTGTTTTTAAGATTATCAATAAACAGCCCAATCCTACATGGTTTAGGGCAGGAGCAGTTGTGCCGCCTAACAGTCCAGAGAATATTTTAGGAACCCGTTGGCTGGGCATTGAAGCAAAAGGCTATGGAATACACGGTACAACCGCACCGGAAGATCTTGGTAAACAAGTTACTCTTGGTTGTATTAGAATGCGCAACGAAGAGGTAGAAGAATTGTACGACATAGTTCCCGTGGGAACCGAAGTAACTATTATAGACTAAAAAGCTTTGAGGCGTCAGCTTTCAGTAGCTGGCAGCCGATAGCTGACTGCTGAGGGTTATCAGATATGATAGAAAATTGGGATTTTGAAAAGCCGATTATTGAGTTGGAAAAAAAGATTGAAGAGCTAAGGAAGTTTTCTAAAGAAAAAGGGGTTGATTTATCTACGGAGATAAATAATCTGGAGAAAAAATTAAAAAGTCTCAAAAAAGGAATCTATTCTAACCTGTCTCCCTGGCAGAAAATACAAATTGCCCGTCATCCAAAAAGGCCAACTACCCTGGATTATATTAATCTTGCAATGAAGGATTTTGTGCTTTTGTGTGGTGACAGGCTTTTTGGAGAAGACAGAGCTATTATCGCTGGACTCGCGACATTAGATGACAAGAAAATTGTTGTTATCGGTCATCAGAAAGGAAAAGATACGAAAGAAAACATTGTAAGAAGTTTTGGTTGCGCAAATCCTGAAGGGTATCGTAAGGCAATAAGGCTTATGCGCCTTGGGGAAAGGTTTGGGCTTCCTATAGTTTGCCTTATTGATACGCCAGGCGCGTATCCCGGGGTGGGGGCTGAAGAACGCGGACAAGCCTTGGCGATTGCAGAAAATATCCGGGATATGTTTTCCATAAGGTCCCCGATCGTTATTGTAGTAATAGGTGAAGGCGGCTCCGGCGGCGCCTTAGGAGTCGGGGTGGGGGATAAAGTTTTAATTATGGAATATGCCTATTATTCAGTTATTTCTCCGGAAGGCTGCGCTGCTATTTTGTGGAAAGATGCAGCCCAGAAAAAAGAGGCAGCAAAAGTTTTAAAGTTAACAGCTCCGGACTTATTAAGTTTAGGAATAATAGATGAAATTGTCCAGGAACCCGAAGGCGGCGCCCACAGAAATTCTGAAATAACGGCCAAGAACCTAAAAGAGTCGATTTTAAGAAATCTTAAAGAATTGTCGTCTGTAGACATAGACGCGCTTGTTAAATCAAGATACGATAAATTTAGGAAAATGGGAGTTTTTAAAGAATAATTTTTTGAATAACCAAGTCCCAATTTCCAATAATCCTAAAGGATAGGCCTTCCTATCCTTTTAAGGAAGGGCCTAACCAAATAATGATCAATAACCAAATTCCAATCGTCAAACAAAAGTCAATAGAATCGGTTGGTGATTGGTCATTGGGTATTGGAATTTATTTGGTTATTGTGTCTTGGTTATTGGTAATTTAAAAAGCATGCGCATACAAAGACTTGTAATACTAGGTATTTTAAAAGAAGGACCGAAGCACGGTTATCAGGTAAAAAAAATAATTCAGAAAGAAATGGGTATTTTTTCTGAATTTGAAATGCAGTCAATATATTATCCTCTTAGCAAAATGGAGGAACAGGGCCTTGTAAAAAAAAAGGAAATTAAGGGAGAGAACAACCTTAATAAATATACTTATCACATAACGCCTCGCGGAGAAAAAGAATTCTTCGAGCTTTGCAGGCAAATATTTCTTTCGCAGCGTCAGCCGTTCGTTGAATTAGACGTGGCTTTATATTTCTTGCCGTTTCTTGATAAGAAAAAGATTCTGCCGCTCTTAAGGCTGCGGCTTTGGTTTTTGGAAAAAGTTAAGCGATGGCTTTTTGAGAAAGAAAAAGAGCACAAGGATACACCTAAGAATTTAACGTTACTTCTTAAGCATCATTTTAAATTGGCAAGCGCCGAAAGGGAATTTCTTCAGGATATGATAGCGGCGATAAAAAACGGCGAGATCAAATAAGGTTTAAAAAAATAATTTAA
>JALOBR010000124.1 GCA_023228195.1 Candidatus Omnitrophota bacterium | reverse complement strand
ATTTTTAAGATGCCGGCGAATTCTCCTGAAGGCAATTTCTTTTTTCTGCCAATGCACACATGTTTCATTGATAAAAGCTTTTGTAAAATCTTTTTTATCCAACAAAAAATTGCTTATGGATTGTTCATGATATTCAACTTTTCCCTGTATACCATGCAAAAGCGCTAATTCCCTTGCTTTACTGACCTGGTCGGGATTAACATCGATTCCAGTAACCTTACATCCAAATAATTTAACTAACAACCTGGAAGGCGCCCCGCTTCCTTCTCCCGGACTTAGCACGTAGTCATTTTCGGTAATACCAAGTTTATTTGCTAGTGCCGCTACGCCACGCTGAAAAAAATGAGTGATACCTTCCAATTCATAAATTCTATTATCCAACGAACATTGAGGATTAATACCAAGAATTCTGTATATTTTCTTTAACATTTCGCAATCATGGACGATAAACCCCCCGGAAGTTTGATAGGATGCGATAATATTTTCCTTAACGCTTCTTGGCATTAATATTATTTAGAATTTAACCTGCCCATAATTAAAGCCGCAACAAATAACAATCCTGCCATAATAACAGCAATCCATAAGCTTTGCTGAATGGTTTTTTCCTTCGCCAAATAACCGACATACTGCGGGACAAAGGTGCCGCCCAAAAGCCCGATAGAAAAAATAATACCAAAAATACTTCCGTAGAATTTTGCTTCAAACCGCGCGAATGTTACGCCAACGATAATAGGAAAAATTGGAGCGAAAGAAAAACCTACAATGATAACTGCCACAATAACAAGCACATAACTTTTAGCAACAATCATCAGGATAATAGCAAGCATAGAAACCAATGAAGCCGCCGCAATAACGCCCACGCCTATCTTAGTCAAGTTTTTAATTGTGGAACTTAAGAAACGGCCCAGCATCATACAAACTCCGAATAAGCTAAGCACAAATCCCGCATGCGTAAGAAAATTACTGTTGCCGGTATTTTCTAACAATTCCGCCATTAAAGATTTTATCCAGGTATTCATCGTGCTTTCCAGCGAGATATAACACGTAAGCGCGAGAGCTGCTATCAATACCGGCTTTTTGCCTAATAATTTTATTGCCATAGAAAACTTAAATCCGGTTGAAACCTTAGGATACGAAGCTAAAAAAGAAAACAAAAGAAATATTAATAAACCTGCCCCGATGCAAAAAAGAGCATTATTGTATTTTGCAAAAGCCGGAACAATAAGCGGTGTCATAATAAGCCCTAAACCGAAAAAACCATTTCCAAAATTGCTCGCGCGCGCCGGGTCACCCCCGCCAAACAAAACTACGGGTATTAAGGTATTTCCTACTGTATTGACGCACATAGCACCCACACCCAACAAAAATGCAGCGACTAAAGCAATTCTAAAATCAGACGCCAAACCCAGAAGAAATATGCTTAAACTACACACAATAAAACCCGCTATTGCGATAGGTTTATGCCCAAGCTTATCCACCAAAGGGCCGATTATAAGCTGCGTTACACAAGCCGTTAAAAAAAGGGTCAAAACTAATGTGCCGATTTCACTGTTTCCGATTCCAAGCGCTGTTTTTAACTCAATGGAAACGGCCCCTATAACAACGAAGCAAATCGCCAGAGTGAATACACTCGATAGCGCAACAATTGCAGTCAGTTTTTTCACTTTTTCCTCCTTTTAATGAACACATCTTTTCCCCGGGTTTTGTCTGCCGGCAGGCATAATAGCGCGGAAGAAATACTACTGCGGATTAGATTTCGTCCATAGCAATAGTTTATAAAGATACTCATAAAAATATTATAACAAAAAGAATATGTTTGGTAAGGAAATTTTTGACTGCAAAACAAAAAATCAGGGCTAAAAAATGGCAGGTAAAGTATGCTTATTTTTTAATAACCTTAAAGGTGCTGTAAGCTTTATCGGTCCTATTGCCGTTTGTAAGCACAATTCTTAACGTCCAGGAATATACCTGGCCTTTTTCAAAATAAGTTGCGGGAACTTTTGCGGGATAGTCACCCGACTGGATATTTTCCTTATAAATCAGGTCTGAAGCAAAATTATTAGCGCTCTTGTATAGCTTAAATTCCGTATAATACACAAACATACCCGGGGTTTTTATCCATCTAAATTCAAGCTTATCTTTCCCGGTTAGATCTATGTCTTCTGTCGTCGGGCACAACAATGTAGGAGCTTCAATATTATCGAATAAAGCATTGCGGCCGGCGTATGAAGCCGGCAGGACAAAAATTAAGCTTAAAAATAGAAAAAATAAACTTAAAATCGAAATAATTCTGTAGCTTTTAATAGGCACGAAAATCCTGCTTTCAATTCGTTTGTGACGGCTTCACCACAGAAACCAATTCTTGAGCGATTTCTGCGCTTAATGACATTATTACCTCACTTAGGGCCTCCGTTAAACCGTAATAATTATGCGGATAAATATCCTGACGGAATTCTGATCTTTTTGTAAATACCGCGTGTTTTTTTTCTAAATCTATAATTGACCACTGTGTTATAAAAACTAAATCCTTGTTAAGGTTATTTTCCAATTGAATAACATCCGCAATCACCTGATACTTTACCGCAACAGCCAAATCCCACGGAAACATTTGAAACGATGCGCCTTTAAGCATAAGGGTAAGATCTTTGTTTATCAGGCGCGCAAATGCGAAATCAAGAGATTCTGCCCAGCGGTTGAATTCATCAAAAACAATTGTCTTATCTTTGTTGTTAGTCACAATTTGGGGCCGGTTAAGATACTCGGGAATTCTTACAGGGCCTATACCAATAATTGTATTATCTGAAATTTTAAATTCTTGGTTGGGTTTTTCCTTATCCGGAGTATAAGGCGCATAGAACCGCGGGTTCGGGCTGTTTGATACAGACATGCATCCATTTAGGAATAAAACAAAAACCACGCAAATAATAAAACGAAACCAGTTAAAATTATTTTTTTTCATTCTTCTCTCCTTTCTTAGGAACCGGTTTTCCCTTTAAAAGCGCTTCAGGATGCTTTTCGATATATTCAACAAGAAAACGTAAAGAACGCGCTGCCTCAGATACTTCCTGAAGCATATTATTCAATCCGTAAGAACCTCCTGAATTTATCAGATTATTTATCCCCGCAACAGTTTGCTTTAAGTTATCCGCTATATCCTTAATGGGAAGTTGGTTCATAACATCAAAAATAACCGGGGACACAGGTAAGGTAGGTAATTCAGGGTATTTTTTAACAACATCGTACGTCTTTGCCGGCTCATCAGGATAAAAATCAAAACCAATCATAAGCTGTCCGGTTATAAAATTTTGCACCTCAAGCCCTGCCCGTAAACCGCGGTTAATAAGTGTTTTATAGTTGGGATAGCCTATCTTTTCAGGAAAGCCTTCAACCCGGGACAGCTCAACTTCAATAACCACCCCAATTAACACTTTCCTGGTTTTAGGGTCATAAATCGGGCTTATATCCGTTACGTTACCAATTTTTACTCCGCGGAAAATAACCGGAGCGCCTGCTGAAAGGCCCTTTACTGACCCGTCAAAGAATAAAACATATTTATCCGCTTGCTTAAAAAGTGCTCCTGAGCCAAAAATAAGCATAGCTGTAATAAATAAAGCTGCCGCCCCTACTACAAATGCGCCGATTATCGTTTTGTTCGCTTTTTTAATCATTGTCCTGCTCCTTAAATTTTCCGACATCGTCGGAAAATTTAACCCCGAAGTGCTTCGTTTAAATTTCTACGAAATTTAAACGATAATAGGCACAAGGGGTATAATATAGGTTTTGATCCCCTTATATACTGCCGCATAAATGAGAAACACATAAATATTTAGAAAACCCAGCTTTTACCTCAAAGAACTAAACAACTATTTCTTTCCCCTCGTCAAAAACTCAACAACACGGGGATTAACGGAATTGGCCAACAAATCATTAGGGTCGCCCTCAGCAATAATGGTTTTGCTATTTTCATCAAGAAATACCGAATTATTTCCTATTGCAAATATGCTGGCAAGCTCGTGTGTAACCACCACAAAAGTAGCCCCTAAGGCGTCTCTTAGCTGCAATATCAAATCATCAAGCATGCGCGAATTTATCGGGTCAAGCCCGGCGCTAGGTTCATCAAAAAAAATAATATCAGGATCAAGCGCGATTGCCCGGGCAAGCCCTGCACGCTTACGCATCCCCCCGCTTATTTCAGAAGGGTAAAATTGCGAATACCCTGACAACCCTACTAACGCAAGC
>JALOBR010000123.1 GCA_023228195.1 Candidatus Omnitrophota bacterium | reverse complement strand
ACTATGAATCAATAATTCCTAAGCCCAACGAATTAAGTTCATTAGTTTGGCATGAAGATAGAGAAGCTTTTGAGGTTTTTTTAGCCTTTAAGGACTCATTAGAAAAGATTTTTGACTTAGTAAAATTATTAAATTATCGTTTAAATAGACCTTATATAATTGAAGAACGTGTTCTTAATCTGTATTGTGATTCTGATTTCTTTGGCAAATCCAGGCTAATTAAAAATTTAGCATATGAAAAGAGGCCATATTTGTCAAAGGAAACGTGCGCTACTTTCATAGGGCAAGAAGAAACGGATTTGTCTACTTTAGTAGAGCATTTCTCAAATAGAGTAGAATATTATATTGATTTGGCCTATCTGGCAATGTTACATAGCGAGGATACAAAAAGAGATAGACTAATAAAAAAAGCTATTTTAAATATGCTTGGTTATGGTTATAAAGATGCTTATCACTTAGATGTTTTAGAGTGTATTGATAGGTGCCATCAATCAAATTCTTCTATGTGTAAAGGATGGTTAGATAGAATGGCCTTTTTGATCACAGAAGTTCCAAACTATTCTGACGATACACGCTTTATATTAGAGGAACTTTCGAAAAGATATGCTCTGATAAATCCCCAAAGGCTAAAAAATTTCTATGTATTTAATGCAATTAAGGAAAATTTATTTTTAGCAGAAGATATTTTCCCTTATGTAGCCGAATCAAGTTGTATTGATAATCCTTTTGACAAAGCTCTTTTGAAAACCGGAATTGATAAAAAAATATTAGATAAACTAAAAAAACTTTCGGCTTCCGGTAACCAAGTAGCTAAATCAGTGTTACAAGAGCAAGAAAAAGAATTCTTCGAATTAGAAACTATTTTGGCGGATAGAGATAGAGGAAGTACAAAAATAGAGGAACCAATTTTTGATTATGAAACAATCCAACCCGTGAAGCTATTAACTCATCTCGAAGGCATAAAAGAGTTATACGAAAGAGAGCGTTTCGTAACGTCTTGGTCGAAACATTGGCTTTCAAAACCAGAATTTAGAGGAGAAGTGTATCGCATTATTTTAACATGGATTGAATCAGCTAATAGAGAGGTTGATTTCCAAATACTAGATTTACTTTATCCTTTGGCTTTAGAGTTTGAAGGGAAAGATAAAAGTTACTCGATATTGGTTCGAGCTCACTCGAGAGGTTACGGTTGGTCGGGACGTTATTTCTCTAGAGAGGAAACAGTTAAAAATCGTTGGGAATTCATGAAAACTAATTTCCCAGAAAAAGCAAAAGATTTCTTACGAGATACGCTCTCGACAAAAGATGAGAATGGCAACCTAAAATATTCTGGTTTTCTCCCGATTCCAAGGGGCGTTGAATTTTTGAATTATTTCGGTTTTGTAAAAGAAGCTGAATCAATGACAGAAATGGCAGTAAGATTTGCCGAAGGTTTAATGGCTGACCTAAAACTGCCTGATCAACCTTGGATTAATGAAAATTTAATCGATTCATTAGATGTTTTGCTATCAAGATTAATATGGCCAAGCCCACTTGTTCGGGAAAGGGCAGCTACTGGCTTGAGCTTCCTACTTTCTGATAAGACTTTGTCTAAGGAGGTTTTTCAAAGGTTATCTGATTGGTTAAGAAAAAGGGACTTGGAGAGTATTACTGTTTTATCTCTTTTACCGATTGCAAAATCTACTAGAAGAGATAGAAAGATTTCACCTCTAGAATACAATTCAATTAAAAAATTAATTGTAAAACCCTCGATTACTTCAGAATTTATATTAAAAGAAATAGCGAAATCAATGGATGAGAGTTTGCTGACGAAAGATAAATTTGAAGTAATGCGTGAACCAAAAGATTTATCAATTTGCCCGGAAGAATATGAGCCAAGCAAATTTTTCTTGAGGTACGCAAAAAGTTTTCTACCTCAAATTCATTTTTTGAATGCAGAACAACTTGCAAAAAAAACTGGTTATAACTTAATTAAACAATGGGCATGGGAAGCTGAAAATATAGAAAAAACAATGAACGTTCCCGAAGAAGTAGGGGAATCTATGGATTTCCATGGAAGGGCTAATAGTCCAGTAATGTTAGGATTTTCAAGTATGATCTCAGAAATATTTAGAACAAGTTTCATGCGAAGCATATATATAGGTTATAAATTGGGTTATATATCAAAGCAAGTTTTATTACGATGGATGTTCGTGCAATGCCCAGTAGATTTATCGTTCTGGGATATCCTCTGCCAACAGACTCCAAAATGGTGGCCAAAGATGAAACAGGCCTCTGGTTCGAAGATTGATATATCTAGAAGCCAAATTTGGGAAATTATAAATGATTTAATAGCTTCCTCAGAAAGCCGTAATAGGATATTGGCCATAGATGGCCCACTTCAACCGTTTGATGGATGGTTTAAGAATAGTCTCGATACTACTATCCTGTTAATACCTTTTGCTTATTATATAAAAGGAGCGGAACTCCCCGATCCGAAAGTATTGATTAATGAGGGCATTCTTTATTCCCTCATGTCATTATATACAGATAGCGGTTTACCTCTTTCTTATTTTGATCCTTCTAATAAATATCTTCAGGATTCAATTGGCGGTAGCGGAGCGAAAGATATGGTAGTTTTTCCATTGGTTTCAAAACTACGTCCTCTTGCGTTAAACTTTTGGCAAGCCTTTAGGGTATATCGCGAACCTTTCGGATTATCAGAGAATCTATTTTCCTTAGCCAATAGAATAAATCTTGGATTGGATAGCTGGATTTTTCTCGATCAAGACAAAGAGGCAGCTAGAGGCTATACCTGGAGGGTAGGTTTTTTTGAAAAACAGACAGATGGTTTTGATGTGCCTTCCGGACAGGTAATAGAGATAGATAAAACTTGGTTAGAAAAAATATTAGAAAATCAGAAAGTTCGACTTGGTTATGTGGCGAGCGTAAATATGACTTTTAGGGAATATTCTTTTGAGAAGCCAAAAATTTACGAAGAAACAAGATTTATTAATATTTCGCCACTGATAACTTAAACTTACGTTTCCTATAAACTATAGTAGAATATTCTGTAAACTTACTTACGATATTCTATCGCTTTTAGTTCTTTTACATGTTTCTACTCTGGCTATGAATAGCAAAAAGGTAAAATCTCGGCCACACTGGAAAATTTGTCTTTCTGCTGGCGCTCAAGCGTTGTTCGGCAGAGGCGCAGTATGCCGCACCGTAGGAATTTTAGCATGTTAACTGCGGCATAGCGGACGAGCCCTTATAAACTTTGTTTTTTGCTTATAAAAACTTGCTGGTGAGGACGCTGGGGCTGCGGCTGCCCCCACCCGGCGCAAGCCACAGCTGCGCCGTACACGCACTGCATTAGCAAGAAGCCAGCCGGCCCAGGCTGGCGCCGAATGAGCCCCGCTCCCAAGAGGGGCGAATGGGGCACGGGAGATACGGGAGCGCGCACCGCGCGCGGTGCATCAAAGAACCATCGTTCCTTTAAAATAATTTCGGATTTCGTCGCTTAGAGAGAGTTTTTGAAACGCCGAGTGTTTTCACTCGGCGTTTTTGTTTAAAACTCCCCCGATAGGACGAGAACCTAAAGGGGTGTGGGGGAAAATTTCCCCCATGTTTTCGGGGTGACAGTGAGCCGGAGGCGAACGCCAGAGGGGTAGAGCCCCTATGGGGAGGACGAACGCAAGTGAGGACGACAGGTTCTAGCGAAGCGGAGTCCTAGAAGGAGAGCTAATCTTGCCTAGCCGGTATTCGCCGGTTGGGTTTTGTTTATACCCCATCATTTTTAGAAATACTTTGATATTTTTTGAGTATGGTGTAATAATTGGAATATGGCTATGAATAACGCAAGAAATACTGTTTTATCTTTAAATTTAAGCATTTTGTTATTTTTAACGCAGGCCTTATCTTACGCCGAAACGGTAGAAAAGAAGGCGCAGGTCTATCTTAAGAACGGCGATAAGGTAAGCGGAGAGGTTATCTTCGATGATAAAGAACAGGTAAAGATTAAAAACGACCTCATAGGAACCGTTGCTATAAGGAAGGATGGAGTTGAGAAAATTGTTTATGCTGATCAGGAGAAAGCTGAATTTCCTGCGCAGGAGAAGAAAAAAACCGGCCCCTGGTCAGGGGATTTTTCTTTCGGGTATGATGAGTTAGGCGGCAATACCAGGGAGTCCAGCTTATCGCTAAGGCTTCTTCTTAACAGGAAGACAGAAAAGGATGAGTTCACCGCCAAAGGCGAGATGTACTATTCTTCGGCAAATGATAAGATGGATGCCCAGAAATGGT
>JALOBR010000122.1 GCA_023228195.1 Candidatus Omnitrophota bacterium | reverse complement strand
ATTAGTGCGTGAGTTTGAGGAAAGAAAAATTTGTCCTTGCGGAGAAAACGGAGAATTCCATAGTTTTGTGATCGATGGTCCGATATTTAACAATAGAATAGAAATATTGGAAAGTGAACCAATTCTGAAAGAAGGGTTCTGGCGGCATTGGTTCCTTGATATTAAAAAATACAGGGTCGTTGAGAAGTACCAGACAAGCGAAGGAAGTCTTGGTGAGATTCCAGGCACTGTCTCGCAACGGTAATGTTTTAGCGGTTATCCATAGGCTAAAAATTAGTCCGGTCGATCGCCTGTTTCGGAAAGTACTCTCGGAAGAGGAGGAAAAATGAAAAAAGTACTGAGTTTTTCGTGGATTGTGTTTTTGTTGTTTTCAAATTTCTGCTATGCGAAAGAGTCTGTTAATTTGGGTCAGCTTGTCATAACGCCTTCACGAATCGAAGAAAGTCTCGGAGAGACCTACAGAAAAGTTGAAGTTATAACCAAAAAAGACATTGAAGAATCCGGAGCAAAAGATGTATCCGAAGTTCTGTCTACTCTTCCCTCTGTAAGCATGACTAATTACGGTGGATTAGGAGCATTAAAAACTATTAGAATGCGCGGAGCAATTCCTTCCCAGGTACTTATATTAAGAGACGGTATACCCATCAACAGCCCGCGGGACGGCGAGGTTGATTTAAGTACCATACCTTTAGATAATATAGAAAGAATTGAAGTAATGCCCGGGGCAGCTTCAAGCCTTTATGGTTCGCAGGCAATGGGAGGCACTGTTAATATAATTACAAAAAACCCTCCGACTTCCGGCCAGAAAACAGAAGCAGTCAGCCGGTTCGGCAGTTTCCGGACTTTTATTGAAACTCTGTCTCATGGCGCAAGAGTGGGTAAGTTTGGTTATATAGTAAGCGGCGGTTATGAATCAAGCGAAGGATTTCGCGCAAATTCAGCCTTTAATTCAAAAGATTTCAACAGTAAATTCGATTACAAACTTAATGATTACAATACCATAGTCGCCAGCTGTGGTTTTTATAAAAACAGAGCCGGTTCCCCCGGGCTGATAACGGCTCCTGATAATGACGACATACAAGTCCAGCTAAAAAATTATATAGATTTAAGCTGGGATTCAAGGCTTGATGAAAAAACAGGCCTTTATGCGAGGGTTTATAATGATTATGATAGGCTTGAGTTCTCTGAAAATTCAGCAGGTTCTATGTTTGATATACCTTTAAACAAGGCGATACATACGACAAAAGTAAAAGGCCTTGATTTACGTTTCAATAAAGAGTTGTTCGAATTTTATCAATTGATAGGCGGCTATAATTATGTGCAAAACTTGAATGATTCAACCAGCAGCGCAAAGCATAACTATAATGTAAATGCTGCTTATCTTGAAAACCAGTTTAATATAAGCGATAAAGCGAAATTATCTTTATCAGGCAGGATAGATGATTATTCTAATTTCGGTACGGAATTTAATCCAAGCGTAAGCTTTCTCTATAACCTCTGGCAAGACGCAAAAATTCATACTTCAGTCGCCAAATCATTTCGCGCGCCGACTTTTAACGACCTATATTGGCCTGACGAAGGCTGGGCTAAAGGAAATCCCGATGTGAAGCCTGAAAAGGGAATTAATTATGAATTAGGTTTTGATACTAAAATAAACAAATATTTTTCAACGGGATTAACTTACTACAGGAACGATTTTTCAGACCTTATAAACTGGGCTCCGGATATAAACGATATCTGGCAGCCTCAGAATGTAAGTCGTGCAATCATAAATGGAGTAGAACTTGTAAATAAATTTTATCCTTTTGATAATTTTGAGGCAGGGATTAATTATACTTTCCTTTCTGCGCGCGACAAAAAAACCAATAAATATTTAATTTATCAGCCGAAAAACAAAATGGATTTTAGCTTAAAGTATAAAGAATTTCATGGCTTTGATTTTGAACTTGTTGGCAATTGGACAGGCCAGAGATTCCACGATAGCGCAAATACTATTAAAGTAAAACCGTATTTTCTTTTGAATTTTAACGTTACCAAAAAAATTAAGGAAAACTATACTGTATTCTTTTCAATAGATAATCTTCTGAATAAAGAATACCAGATAGTCGAATATTACCCTACTCCCGGACTTTCCGTAAACGGAGGTATTAAAGTGGAGTTTTAACGCGCGATTTTAAAAAAATGCGGGCAATTCTTGTTGGAATTTAACTTTTTCAGGAGTAAAATAATTGCAAACCGGAGAATAAATTGGAAGTAAAGATCATACGCAGCCATCGCAGAAAACGTACGGTGAGCGCTAAAATATTAAATGATTGCCTGGTAGTCAGCGCTCCGCTTATGCTTTCTGAGGAAAACCTTACGAAAATTATTTCTGATTTTAAAATAAAATTTGCGAAGAAAAAACTTAAAGAAGAATTAAACAGAAACCAGCCGCTTCCGGAGATTGTCTCCGGATTAAATAAAAAATACTTCAATAACCAGCTAAGAATCAATTCTATAGAGTATGTGACTACACAAAATAGCAAACATGGGTGTTGCGATTGCAGGGAAGGGCGTATCCGCATATCTCACAAAGTAGGTTTTATGCCAAAATGGGTGAGAGATTATGTTCTAATTCATGAGATGGCGCATTTGATTGTGCCTAATCACAGCAAAGCTTTTTGGGACATAGTTTACCGCTATGAACTTACTGAGCGGGCGCGTGGCTTCCTTATGGCGACAGGGTTTCCGTTGGAATAAACCTTGATTTAAAAATCAACCGGCGTTACAATAATCAAAAATACACAGAAAGTATTGGCGTTGACCATTTATCATGCCGTTCAAAAGATAAATTGATTCAAAAATTGAGTCTTTGCGAATGCCATCAGAAAAAATTATTTTTGATTATTCCACTCCAAAAACACTCCAAATCAAGCTAGCCGGGGTGTGGTTAATGAGTTCCGGTATTCCGTCTATATCTGAAGTTACATCAGAGCTCTTTGGCCACGTTGATATTGTGCAGGTTGTTTTCGATGCTTCGAAGATTTCCAAATGGGACAGTGGATTAGTCGCTTTTTTACTCAACCTGATTAGAGAATGTAAGAAAAAGAATATTAAAGTAGACAGGCAAGGGTTGCCTGAAGGGGCGTGCAGGCTGCTTGATCTTACCGATAAAGTTGCCGAGAGAATTGAGCCACAAGAAAGCAAGCAAGAACCGTTTCTTGAAAGGGTTGGAAGCAAGGTTTTGCAGCTTAAGGAAAGTTTGCTGTCACTGCTCGGTTTTTTAGGTGAGATTACTATTTCCCTTAACCGCACAATCACCGGCAAAGCGTATTTTCGTTTTAATGATTTTATGCTTATTTTGCAAAGATGCGGGGCAGATGCCTTGGGGCTTGTTTCTTTAATAAGTGTATTGGTGGGCGTAATCCTTGCTTTTATCGGAGCAATACAGCTTCGAATATTTGGAGCCCAGATTTATATCGCAGATATTGTAGGTATAGCAATGGTGCGGGTTATGGGCGCGGTAATGACAGGCATAATTATGTCAGGCAGGACCGGTGCTTCTTTTGCTGCTGAGCTAGGTATAATGCAGACAAACGAAGAGATTGACGCGCTTAAAACTTTGGGTGTTAATCCGGTTGAATTTTTAGTTGTGCCGCGTATCTTAGCATTGGTTGTGATGTTACCGTTGCTTACTCTCTATGCTGATTTTATGGGTATATTGGGTGGTTATGTTATAAGTACCGGCGTACTAGGCATAAATCCGGTGGAATATTTAAACCATACCCAGTCAGCAGTAAAACTTAGCAACCTTTGGATAGGGTTAATACACGGTTTTGTTTTCGGCGTAATTATTGCGATTTCGGGTTGTCTTCGCGGTATGAATTGCGAAAGAAGCGCAAATGGTGTCGGAGAGGCTACTACTTCAGCGGTAGTCACTTCAATTACCAGTATTGTTGTAGCTACC
The DNA here is from genome assembly GCA_023228195.1 of Candidatus Omnitrophota bacterium. Taxonomy (GTDB): domain Bacteria; phylum Omnitrophota; class Gorgyraeia; order Duberdicusellales; family 4484-171; genus JAJYOP01. The sequence continues at coordinate 374 of JALOBR010000122.1, read as the reverse complement.
GCAATTATTACTTTTATTTGCCAGGTGCTTGGGGTGTAAATGAAGCAAGTATCAGAAGTTATGGTTGAAGTGCGTAATCTCAATCTAAGCTATGATGATTATGTGGTAATGCATAATTTAAATTTTAAAATCCTCAAAGGTGAAGTTTTTATTATTATGGGCGGAAGCGGCTGCGGGAAATCAACCTTATTAAAAAGCCTCATAGGGCTTAAGCCGCCTGCCAGAGGAGATGTTTTATATGGAGAAAAAAACTTTTGGCGTGAAGATGAATCGGCGCAGAAAGATTTAATGCGGAGTTTCGGGGTTCTTTACCAGGGCGGTGCCCTTTGGAGTTCTCTGACTTTGGGGGAAAATGTTGCACTTGCTTTAGAACT
>JALOBR010000121.1 GCA_023228195.1 Candidatus Omnitrophota bacterium | reverse complement strand
GGACTTTTAACCGTTCGAAGAACGTTGTTCCGGGTTCAGGCATTTGCTCGCGTTGTATTGACGGTTGCCGCGGCAATTGCGAAGCTTTCAAGGCTGCATTTCGAGGCCGCGAAGTAATTTATCCCGGCCCCTTCGGAGAGGTTACTGCCGGAGCCGATAAAAACTATCCTGTTGATTATTCCCATCTTAATATCCAAGGATATGCCCAGGGGGCTAAAGGATTACCCAGGGGCATAAACGGTAATCCGGATACAACAAAGTTTCCGGATGTAAATACCGAAACCGAATATGGTTGGGATATGAAGGTAAAAATGCGTGTGCCCATTTTTACTGGAGCGCTCGGTTCAACTGAAATTGCCCGCAAGAACTGGGAACATTTTGCTATAGGCGCTGCTATATCCGGGGTTACGCTTGTATGCGGAGAAAATGTATGCGGAATAGATCCTAAGCTTGAATTGGACAATAAAGGTAAAATAAAAAATTCTCCCGAAATGGACAGGCGTATTGAAATTTATAAAAGATTTCATGAAAACTACGGAGAAATTCTTGTCCAAATGAATGTTGAAGATACACGCTTGGGCGTTGCGGAATATGTCCGTAAAAAACATAAATTAGAAACCATAGAATTGAAATGGGGACAGGGAGCAAAATGTATCGGCGGAGAAATCAAGGTTAAGAGCCTGGATAGAGCTTTGGAATTGCAAAAACGAGGCTATATTGTTACCCCCGACCCAGTAGAGCGTTCAAATCAGGAGGCTTTTAAAGATGGAGCGTTAAAGGAATTTGAAAGGCATTCGCGTTTGGGTTTTGTAAGTGAGGAATCGTTTTTAGCAGAAATTAAGCGTTTACGCGACCTTGGATTTAAGCGCATCACTTTAAAAACCGGCGCATACTCTATGAAAGAATTAGCTATGGCGATTAAATATTCATCTTTGGCTAAAATCGATCTTCTAACTATTGACGGAGCTCCGGGCGGAACAGGCATGAGTCCCTGGAGAATGATGGAAGAATGGGGCATTCCGACATTTTATTTACAGTCACTTGCTTATGAATTTTGTGAAAAATTGGTAAAGCGCGGCATGCGTGTTCCTGATATCGCTATCGCCGGAGGGTTTTCCAGCGAAGACCATATATTTAAGGTATTAGCTCTTGGCGCGCCATTCGTTAAAGCGGTATGCATGGGCAGAGCGCTTATGATTCCCGGCATGGTAGGGAAAAATATCGGCCAGTGGATTAAAGAGAAACAACTTCCGCCGACAGTTTCAGAATTTGGTTCCACCGAGAAAGAGATTTTTGTTTGTTACGAAGAGCTTGCCGATAAATACGGTAAAGAAATAAAGAATATTCCTTTGGGCGCTATAGGCGTTTATTCGTTTGCGCAAAAAATCAGAGTAGGCCTGCAGCAGCTTATGGCCGGTAGCAGGGATTTCAGGGTGAGCGCTATTTCAAGGAGCGACCTTATGTCTCTTACTCAAGACGCCTCAGATGTTTCAGGGATTCCTTATGTAATGGATGCTTATCGTAAGGAGGCAGAGGCAATTTTAGACGGGAAATCAAACGGCAAAAACGGTAATGGAAAAAGTTCAGTAAAGGGGCGTAAATTTGTCGCTGTAAGCTAAAGCTATACCTCAATAAGGAGGGTAAAGCCCATGAAAACAAAAGGTTTGTGTGGTACTTGCGATAATAATGTAAATTGCGTATTAACAGCAGAAAATGGCGTTCTGGAGTGCGAAGAGTTTTTCGCTGGCAAGAAGTTAATCTGTGGTAAGGTAATTGCAAAGAGCAAGCAGGCGTGTTTTAGCACAAGCGCCGCTGACGAAGAATTATTAGATTAACTTTGAATTTGATAGGGATGATTTTAGCTTGACAATTTATTTTGTTGGTATAAAATAACACCGATTTTAAGGACAGAGGCGTCCTTTCTACGAAAAGTTACAAAGCAGTAGAGGGGACGCCTCTCTCTATTTTATTGGAAGAGATTGATAGTTTAAAAAATTATGTCTAAATATATTTTTGTTACCGGAGGAGTGGTTTCAAGTCTAGGCAAGGGCATTACGGCTTCTTCCGTAGGAAAATTGCTGGAGGCAAAAGGGTTGACGGTTACGCTTATTAAGTGCGACCCCTATATCAACGTTGACCCGGGCACAATGAATCCTTATCAGCACGGAGAGGTTTACGTGACCGATGACGGGGCAGAGGCGGATTTAGACCTGGGCCATTACGAACGTTTTACCAACGCTAAAGTAACCAAAGATAATAATATTACTACCGGAAAAATTTACTATTCTGTTATTTGTAAAGAACGAAAGGGGGATTATCTTGGTAAGACCGTTCAAATTATTCCTCATATTACCAATGAGATAAAGCATTGCATAAAGAAAGTAGCGCTTGATCAGAAGGTCGACGTGGTGCTGGTTGAAATTGGCGGCACAGTAGGCGATATAGAAAGTTTGCCGTTCTTAGAGGCGATACGGCAATTACGTTTAGAATTAGGAAGGGATTACGCTGCTAATATTCATGTTACGCTTGTACCGTACATTAAATCCGCGGGCGAAATTAAAACAAAGCCAACACAACATAGCGTTGCAGCGTTGAGGCAGATAGGAATTATTCCTGATATTATTGTTTGCAGGACAGAAAAAGCTTTAACCAAAGAAACAAAAGAAAAAATAGCGCTTTTCTGTAATGTAGAGGCGGAAAGTGTAATTAACGCTGTTGACGTAAAAACTATTTATGAAATTCCTGTTAGCTTTAAAAAAGAAGGGCTGGATTTACTTTTAGCCAGGCTCCTTAATTTAAAATATCAGGGTGGTAGTTTGTCTGATTGGGAGCAAAACGTTTTAAAAAGAATTAAATCGCCTTCGCACACTGTAGAGATTGCGGTGGTTGGAAAATATATCGCGCTTCAGGACGCCTATAAGTCAATATATGAGGCGCTGGTCCACGGCGCGCTTGGTAATGACACGCGACTCGTGCTTAAAAAAATAGATTCAGAAGATATCGAGAAGCACGGAATCGAGAAATATTTAAAAGGCGTAAAAGGGGTTTTGGTTCCCGGTGGTTTTGGCAATCGCGGGATAGAAGGGAAAATCGCTGCTGCAAAATTTGCCCGGGAAAATAATATCCCTTATTTTGGAATATGCTTAGGTATGCAGACCGCGGTTATTGAATTTGCCAGAAATGTTTGCGGTTTTAAAAATGCGAATTCAACTGAATTTGATAAAGACACAAAATATCCTATAGTAAGTTTATTAGAGGAGCAGAAAAAGATCCAGGACAAAGGAGCGACTATGCGCCTTGGCGCTTATGAGTGCCGTCTGAAGAAGGGGACAAGAGCTTACGAAGTATACAGGAAGGAAAAAATATCCGAACGGCACAGACATAGATATGAATTTAATAATAGCTTTCGTGAGGCTTTGCAAAAAAAAGGGATGATTCTTTCGGGAATTTATCCTAAGAAAGATTTAGTTGAAATAATTGAACTTAACAGTCATCCTTGGTTTGTTGCCTGTCAGTTCCATCCGGAATTCCAGTCAAAGCCGGAAAAACCCCACCCGCTATTTAAAAGCTTCATTAAGGCTGCTTTATCTGTGCAAAAATAGGTTAAAGCAGGGGAAGGTACTTTTTTATTTCGTGCTGGGTAATTTGAATCCGGTATTCTTCCCATTCTTTTTTCTTGTTAAACAGAAACCTCGTAAATACATGGTCGCCTAAAGTTTCCTTTATGAATTTACTTTTTTCTGTCTCTAGTATTGCTTCAAATAAATTACCGGGCAGTGATTCTACGCCTCTTTTCTCGCGTTCTTCCATAGCCATATGGTAGAGGTTAGGTTCAACCGGGGGCATTAACGTATATTTTTTTTCAATACCTTCTAACCCTGCAGCAAGCATTACCGCAAAAGCGAGATAAGGATTACAAGCCGGATCCGGACATCTTAATTCTACTCTCGTTGCTTTTTCATTTCCCGGACGGTACAACGGAACCCGTAAAAGTGCTGTGCGGTTTCTTTGTGCCCAGGAAATATAAACAGGTGCCTCATACCCGGGAACCAGCCTTTTATAAGAGTTAATCCATTGCGCGGTAAGAGAGCAGATTTCACGCGCGTGGATTAATTGCCCGGCGATAAATTCTTTGGCAATCGAGGAGAGGTGATGTTTGTCTTTTTTCTCAAAAAACGCATTACGATCTTCCTTAAACAGTGATTGGTGCACATGCATGCCTGAGCCATTTATGCCAAAAAGCGGTTTAGGCATAAAAGTAGCATAGACTCCGTTTTGCTGCGCGATTTCTTTAATCACGTATTTACTGGTAATCGTGTTATCAGCCATAGTTAAGGCGTCATTATATTTAGGGTCTATTT
>JALOBR010000120.1 GCA_023228195.1 Candidatus Omnitrophota bacterium | reverse complement strand
TGAGAAAGAAAAAGAGCACAAGGATACACCTAAGAATTTAACGTTACTTCTTAAGCATCATTTTAAATTGGCAAGCGCCGAAAGGGAATTTCTTCAGGATATGATAGCGGCGATAAAAAACGGCGAAATCAAATAAGGTTTAAAAAAATAATTTAATATGATTAAAACAAATAAAATTCTGGTTGTTGAGGATGAAAAAGATACGCTGGCTTTGCTCGCAGAGGGGCTTCGGAGGTCAAATTTCATAGTTGAAACTTCCATTGATGGCAATGACGCTATCAAAAAGGTGCAAGATTTTATGCCGGATGTGGTAGTCTTGGATGTAATAATCCCGGAGCTTGACGGCTTGGAAGTGCTTAAGTGGATTAAAAAAAATAAACCGCATGTTTTCGTTATGCTTGCTACCGGTAAGAAGGAAATTGAGGACATAAAGAAAGGTTATTGCCTGGAAGCAGACTACTATGTTACGAAGCCTTATACAATAGATGAGATACTTAAGGGTATAAACGTGATACTTTCCTTTAAGGAAACCAGCTTTAATTGACATCCGAGGCTAAAAATGTTAAGCTTTATTGAAATACGAATGTACACGAATTTGAAAAGAATTTCAACGAACAAAAAATTCGTGTATATTTGCGCGTAATCCGTGGTCATTTGTGTCTAAAAAATTAAAATTATATGTCTAATAACGGAGCGAAGAAAAAATTTTCAATCCAGGAATTAAGTTTAAAAAGAAGAATTTGGATAGCCATATCCCTCGTTACGTTAATTCCGCTTATTGTTATTGGTTATCATTTTAGCGGCCTGTATATTTCGATTCATGCCGTAGTCGTTGCCTTTTTAATCGTATCCTTGGGGTGGTGGATAATTTTTGAAGTTTTTACTTCAATCGCAAGGGTATATTCTAATTCCAAAAAAACACTACAAAATATAGGTGAAGACGCTCCCGATGTAGCCAATGAAGTACAGAGTTTAGAGTCGATAATTGATATACTTTCTTCCAAAATGAGAAGCGGCTTGGAGCAGCTTAAAGATTTTAGCCAGAAAACAGAAGAATTAAACCATGAAGTTTCAAGAAAAGTTTTGGTTTTATCCACAATTTTGCAGGCAAATGATTTATTTTCTAAAGAAGTGCCCTCTCGGGAAATACTCCAATTTTTAAATCAACGCTTGAAAGAAATAGTGGAGATGAGGATAAGCTTTTGTGTCCTTTTGGATGAGTTTTCCGGAAAATTCGAATTAGCAAGCTATTGCGGAATTGATGCCGCAAAAGTTGAAGAAATTATCGATGAAAAAAAATCCGATTTATATAAAGCCGGAAGAACATTTATTCTAGACAAAGAAAACAAGAATTTTCCTTATATGAAGCTTGCGAATGGATTAGATGTGATCAATATGGCTGTCGTGCCGGTTCTTTCCAGGAACCAGCAAGTCGGAATTTTAGTTGTTGCTTCACACCTTGATAATTTTATGTTCAGCAAGGATGATTTAAGCGCGCTTAATCTTTTTTCTCAAAATATCGCAATTATCTGGGAGCATAAAAGGCTTTCTCATAAAGTGGATGAGCTTGAAGTGTTCGATTATTTAACCGGATTGTATAACGAAAAGTATGTCGAAAAAAGGTTAGACGAAGAAATGGTAAGGTCTCTTTCTTATCAGCGTCCCTGCGCATTATTGTTTATGGAAATATCCAACTATAAGGAATATCAAGAAAATTTCGGCCCGATTGAGTCGGAGAAGTTGATGAAAAAGACCGCGAAAATGTTTAGAGAGGGTTTAAGGCCGATTGATATACCGGGAAGATTCGGGCTGAACCGCTTGTGCGCGATTTTGATAGAAAAGAATAAAAGGCAGTCACAGGTGATTGCTAAAGAGCTTAAGAAAAAAATAGAAGACAATTTTAAAAATCAAGTGAAACTCTCCTTTTCTGTAGCGGAAAATCCGATAGACGGTGTAACTGCAAAAGAACTTATACTTTTCGCCGAATCCCACATTAGCGCATCAGAAGCAAATGAAGCTTCCTAAAAAAGTAGAAAAACCTTTGGGCCAGATTCTGGTAGAAAGGGGCGTTATCACCTTTGAACAACTGGAAAAAGCTTTAGCTGTCCAGAATAAAGAGGGTGGTTTGATAGGGGAAGTTATTGTTAAGTTGGGTTTTGCCAAAGAAGATGAGATCGCGCATTGCTTAAGCCTTCAATTCGGTTTTCCTTACCTTCCTTTAGAAAACTATGAAGTCTCCAAAGATACGGTTGGGTTAATACCTAAAAATGTTGCAACGCACTATTGTCTTATCGCTTTGGATAAAATAGGAAGCACTTTAACGGTATCCATAGCTAACCCTTTAAATGTTCAGGCGATAGAAGATTTGGAAGACTTAAGCCGCTGCGATATCCAGGTTTTTGTCAGCACCCCCTCGGACATACGAAAAGCTATAGAAAAATTTTATTAACATGGTTAAAGAGAAATTTACCGACTACCTTCTCGATAAAAAACTCATTTCGAAAGAAGACCTTGAAAAGGCCTTGTCTGCCCAAAAAGAAAAAGGCGGGTCTTTGGTCGAGCTTTTTGTAAAGCTCGGCATTATGCAGGAATCGCAGGTTATAAGCATACTTTCGGACTATCTTTCAATCCCGCCCATGAGAGTTCTTAATTTAAATATTACAAAAGAAATTTTGGACCTTATCCCTGAAAAACTTGCGCATAGCTTACAGGTTATGCCGATAGGTAAAATCGGCAACTCCATAACTGTTGCTATGAGCGATCCTTTAAATATCTTGGCCATAGACGACTTAAAGAAAATTACAGGATGTGAAATAAATCCCGTGATAGTCCCTTTATCTGAAATGAAGGAGGCAATAGCGGCTCATTATAGTCGTCAGCCGCTAACTTCGCTTGAAGATATTATAGAAGGGCAGAAGCCGGAGAATCTTGAAATCATAAGAGAGAAAGATGGAACAGGGGAAGAGATTGGCTCCATAGACGAAGCCCCGGTTATAAAATTTACTAACTCTATGCTGAAGAAGGCAGTATATGAGCGGGCATCAGATATATTGATAGAGCCCATGGAAAAAACAAGCAGAGTGAGGTTCAGGGTGGATGGATTGCTGAAAGAGGCGGAAATTTTCCCAAAAAAAATGCACCCTTTTATAATATCCCGTATAAAAGTAATGTGTAATTTAAATATCGCAGAGCACAGGCTTCCTCAAGAGGGAAGATTTAGAAGTGTTATTTCGGATAGAAACATTGATTTCAGAGTTTCTGTTTTGCCTTCGAGCATGGGTGAAAAATGTGCGCTAAGAATTCTGGACAAAACTACAGCGCTTCTCGATTTAGATCTTTTAGGTTTTGAAGAAGATGTCCTTAAGCAGGTCAAGGAAGATAGTCTCAAGCCGCATGGTATGATTCTTGTTTGCGGTCCTACGGGCAGCGGAAAGACTACAACGCTTTACGCTACAATATCCCACGTCTACGCTCCGGAGAAAAACATAATAACAGTTGAAGATCCTATCGAGTATCAATTAAAGGGCATAAATCAGGTAAGTATCAATCCGCAGATAAATTTGACTTTCGCATCGTGCCTGCGTTCTATCCTGCGCCAAGATCCCGATATAATAATGATAGGAGAAATAAGAGATTTTGATACTGCAGATATTGCCATAAAGGCAGCTTTAACCGGGCATTTGGTTTTATCTACTCTTCATACAACAACCAGCCCCGGCTCTGTAACCAGGCTTCTTAATATGGGCATTGAGCCATTTTTACTTTCTTCTACTCTCATAGGTGTTTTGACTCAAAGATTAGTGCGTACGCTTTGCAATAAATGTAAAGTGGAGTTTGCAATGCCGGATACTGTTCGCGAGAAATACTCTATAGACAAACAGATAAAACTCTATAAAGCTAAAGGATGTAATGCGTGCCAAAATGTCGGCTATAAAGGAAGGACCGTGCTTTGTGAATATCTCCCTGTAGGTTTAAAAATAAGAGAATTAATTAGCAGCTTAGCTTCAGAGCATATTATAAAAAGAGAAGCAAGGCTTTTAGGCATGCGTACTTTAAGAGAAGACGGATTGATTAAAATGGCTAAGGGTATAACTACCCTTGAAGAGGTATTGAAGGTTACAGGTCCGGATGAACAGTTACGCAGATAGATAAAAATATTTGCCTGACTGCAATTTGCCATCTAAAAACATGAATCTCAAAAACAAAATATTAAGTTACATACAGGCAAATAAAAGTATAAATAAGCACGTGCTTAATTCTATAGAGGAGTCCCCTAACTACGATGTTTTTAAGCGCCTGCTTATCGATAATCATCTTGTAACGGATGAAGAGCTTCTTTTGATCTTTTCCAAGGAGTTTAAGGTAC
>JALOBR010000016.1 GCA_023228195.1 Candidatus Omnitrophota bacterium | reverse complement strand
TTAGCCTCCTCAAATATATCCTTAAGATGCAATTCCCCCGTAGGGGTTATTCTTTTTATCAAAGAAGTATCTTTACCCAAAGAAATAACTTCTTTGGCTTTTTTTACTATACCTAAATCTATAGGCCACTGGCGGAAAAAAGAAAAATCCCCGAGTTCAGATTCCATGCGTTTAGTGGAATTCAAAAATAGCTCACCCGCGCCGCCATCTTTACCTCTATAAAGCTTTCCGTCGACGACTATACCGCAGCCTACGCCGGAAAACATATATATGACATCTTTATGTTCAGAGAAATTTAATATGTGTTCTGCCAACACGCAACTATTGGCGTCATTCTCAATAGTTACTGGGAAGTTAAATTTTTTCTCAAGGTATTCTTTTAGGGGGAGGGAAATATACGTGTAAGAAGCATATTGCTTCTGCGGCCAATACACCATGCCTTTTTTTGTATTTACAATACCTCCCAAAGCAAGGCCAACGCCTTCTATGTCTTCTTTTTTATAATTCTTAGCTTTTGAAATTATTTCTTCGAATAATTCAAGCAAAACCTTGATGGTTTCGTTAGCGCTTATGTTTTTTCTCGGTTTTTCTATTTCAAGAATAATTTTCCTGTCCGGACCAAGCAAAATTGCCCGCGCGTCAAACAAATTAAGCCCTATACCTATAGAGTATTTCTTTTTCATTTAAGTTTTATAAATTTTTGGATTTGCCTAACCATTTTTTTTACGAAACGCTGCTACGCGAAATCACACGCTTACGCGTTTAGAGAGATGTTGCGCTTATTAAAAAATTTTATCAAATTATAGGACTTTTACAATCTTTTTTTAGAAATAAATCCCGTTAGAAAACTTACGTATGGTATCAAACTTTATGCTAGTAAAATTTGGGTACCCTCTAAAGCAAGTTGCAGGACATTTCTAACGGGATAAAACCCCGCAGCTACACTTCCACCTTAAACTGCGAAGCTGCCAGGTCTTTTGGAGGCTGCGATTTCCAGCGGCGGTGAATCCATCCCCACTGCTCCGGATATTCTTTTATCCAGCTTTCAATGATACGGCTGAACTTAGCCGCATTTTTTAAAACCGCTTCGTCCTTATTCTCAGCTTCAATAATCGGCTCAGCGGGAAGGATTTTTATGCAATGCCGGCTTAAACCTTCCCTATATATATATGCAGGCACAAGCTTTGCCTTTGTCCGCATGCCAAGAGTAATAGGGCCGACAGGGGTAGCCGCAAGCTTTCCGAAAAACTTCACCCACACGCCGCCTGAACCAAAATTCTGGTCCATCTGCATTATTACTATTTCATTATTACGCAAAGCTTTCAATATCCCGGATATGCATTCTTTTCTGGGATATGAAAAAATACTTTTCACCCCGGCATTTTCTCTTAAATTAAACAAGTAATCTCCGGCTTTCTCGTCGCGCATCGGCCGGGTTACAAAATTTATCTTATACCCTTCCCTCGCTAACTTTAAACTCATAAGCGGAAAATTTCCCATATGTGCCGTAACCAAAATAATACCGGTTCCTGCCTTTAGTGCCTCATCCAAATTCTGCCTCCCCTCGATCTTAACACCCTGCATCCTGTCGAGATGCCTTAAAAAATAAAGCAGTTCAAACCCGCTTTGAGCCATAAATACGAAAAAATCACGCGTAATTTTTTTCCTTTCTTTTAACGTCATATCAGGAAAAGCAATTGCAAGACTATCAGTTGAAATCTTTCTTTGCTGCGGTATAACTGCACAGGCAAAACTTCCAAGGCGCCTTCCAAGCGCATAGCTCCATTTAAGCGAAAATGAACCGTTTACCACGGTAAATATTCGAAGAAAAAACCAACCTGCGCGCCTTGCTAAAGTTTTTTGTAATTCTTTATTCATTTCAAAATATAGTCTTAAGCTAAAAATTTTCTAAAATTTATACCCAATCTTCCTTAAAAATTCTTTTCTCCAGGTTACATCCTCAGCCGCCTCGATGCCTTTTGGCGCAAAACCATCCACTACGCCTAAAATCCCCCTGCCCTGGGAAGTCTTTGCTATGATAAGCTCAACCGGATTCGCAGTTGCGCAAAATATCCGGCAGACCTCGGGAATATTTTTTATTTGATTTAAAATATTTATAGGATAAGCTTCCTTTAAAATAATAAAAAAAGAATGCCCGCAACCTATTACAAAAGCATTATCGGCCGCAATTTTCTTTAGTTCCTCGTCGTTACCCTCAACTCTTACCAGGCATTTACCTGAAGACTCACAAAAGGCAATACCAAATTTAATATTCGGTACGCTTGAAATGATTGTTTCGTATATATCCTCAACTGTCTTTATGAAATGAGCTTGACCGATAATAATATTTAAATCCTGCGGCCTGTTAACCTTTATTAATTCTAACTCCATTATATTTCCTCCCTAACAAAAATGCCAATTTACGCCCAAAAATTTATAATTCTTATTTTTGAATTTACCCTCTGCTTTCTGCTATATTCCTGTAAGGCTCTGCATGAATGTTTACTTTTGTAAAACCAAATTGTTTTTTGAGAAAATCTGATAATTTGTGCGATATTTTATGACATTCATCCAGAGAAGTATTTTTCGAAAAACAAAGATGAAAATCCACAATGCTCGTCGTTTCGCTTATTATAATTTCGATGCCATGGAAATCTTTGACATCTTTATTATTTAGCATAAACTTGGCCAGGGTCTTCTCAATCATCTCTTTTTCTATTGCTTTTGCTTTTCCTTTTAAATCAACATGCACTACGCATCTGCCAAGACCTTCGTTGTGAACTTTTTTTTCAATGCTGTCGGCAATGCTATGTGCTTCAAGAAGGCTAAGCTCCGGACTTAATTCTATATGCAAAGATATGACCTTATTTTTGCCATAAGAATGGATTTCTATATCGTGCGCGCCGGCCACGGACTTAAAAGATAAAGCGATGTTTTTTATTTTTTCACAAAGTTCAACCGGCGGGCACCTGCCGAGAAGATTGTCCACAAATTCACGAAGCATCTTAAACGACCACCATATAATAAGAAATGCTATTATAAAGCCCAGCGCCGCGTCAACAAAGGTAAACCCGAATCTTACGAATATCAAGCCAACAGCAACTATAATCGTGGTTATGCAGTCTGTGTAATGATGAAAAGCATCTGCTTCAAGTATGCTGGACTTAGCTTTCCTGGAAACAAATTGGGTTATAAACCCAAGCAAAAACTTTATTACAGAAGCAACAGCCATAATCGATATTATGTAAAAGTTGACGGTTAGCGGTTGCGGATGAATAAATCTCATGAAAGATTCTTTCAGGAAGGTCAAACCCATCAAAAGCAGAAATAAAGCGACTATTACCCCACCTACATCTTCTATCCTTCCATGGCCGAAAGGATGTTCCTTGTCGGCTGGTTTTTTGGCAAGATTAAGGCTAAAGATAACCACAGCCGTTGCGACAATGTCACGCAGGCTATCCGCAGCGTCTGTCATTATGGAAATACTTTTTGAATTTATTCCTATAATAAACTGCGCTATTGAGATAAGAAGATTTACCCCAATGCTCAGCCAACTTACCTTAATTGAAAGTGATTGATATTTATCCATTGTTTTTTCTGGGAATTAATACTACGGCTAACGATAAAATACAGAACAATACAAATATATCTTTCCATTTATTATACAAGCTTCTTTTTTCATTTAAAGGTAAATTAAAGCTTAATGCTCCATCAACAAAAACCTCCTCATTCTCCGATTTTAAACTATGTATGTCGCCCCTATAAGAAACCCAACCGCTTATGCCGGTATTGGCACAGCGTGCAATAGAAATCCTGTTTTCTATTGCCCTAAAAACCATAATACCGAGATGCTGACTGGCTTCAGGTTCGCCGGAAAACCAGGCATCATTGGTTATGTTTACAAGAAAATCAGCTTTTCCGGAAGAATCAGCGACAAACAGAGGGAATATATCTTCGAAACATATAAGAACGCAAAACTTTTTATTTTCATAAGAAAAAACTTTAAGTTCGGCTCCCCGGCTCGTGTCCCCTATGGAATTAATAACACTGACGAAATTTAAGAAATTTCGTAAAGGCACGTATTCACCGAAAGGAACAAGCCGCATTTTTCGGTAAATGCCCTGCAATGAACCGCTCTTTTCAAATAACAAAGCCGCATTATAGAAATTGCCATCCTCCGATGTAATTGCACCGATTAGGATATCTTTTTCTGAATTCTTTACGAAATCATCCAATATGGATACATTTAAATCGCAAAGAACAAGAGGCCAGGCAGCTTCCGGAAAAATAACCAGAGAATTCTTTTTTGTTTTTAAGGTAAGGTTTTCCAGCTTTTCTATTATATCTCCCTGCGACGACTCTTCCCATTTTAGTTCCTGGGGAATGTTTGGCTGGATAAGCGATAAACCTATCGAATGACTTTCCTTTAAATTCCCAAGCTTTAAAAAAGAATACGAGAGGCTCGCGGATAAAATTAAGGCGACAAAAACAATCTTACGTAATAAAAATTTTCTTTTTAAGATAAACTCCAACAACAGAACATTCACCATTACGATAAAAAACGATATTAATTTTACCCCAAATAAATCAGCTGTCTGTATGAGATATAAATTTTTATACTGCGAATAACCCAGATTAGCCCAACCAAATCCGCACCAGACATTTTCCTTGATAAACTCAAGCAAAACCCACAAAGCAGGAATGGTAATTATTGCAAAATTTTTTCTCAAGAAAAACCGCGCAGCCTGTGAAAATATAATCGTGTATAAACAAAGATAACAAATAAGTAGAACTAGGCCAAGCTTCGTAACATTTCCTATCCAGAGAATTGCGGTTAAGTAATACGTGAATCCGAAAATTAATCCGGAAAATAAATTTTCCCTGGAGTTGTTTTTATTTATGGTATACAAAAATGGAAGGAGTGAAAACCAAACCAAAAATGCACAAAATGTAAAATTAAAACTTAAGCCCGTCAGGAATCCAGATAAACTTACAAGTAGCAGATTAATCATTTAAGCATCCGGCTCGTTAGATCATTTTCCGCAACACTTTTTATATTTTTTTCCGCTTCCACAGGGACAAGGATCATTCCTGCCTACTTTTGGCGCTGAAACTCGCGGGGCAGATGTTTGCGGTTGGGTAGCAGGTTTCTCTTCTTCTTTTTGCAATGATGAATATTCTGAGTGAACATAATTTTTTGGTGACTCTTCAAAAACGCTTACTGTTTCCTCTGGCATTGATATTTTAGCCTTAAAAACTAAATCTACTATATCTTCTTTAATTGAAACTATTGTTTCGTTAAAAGCAGCATATGATTCCTTTTGGTATTCAACAAGAGGGTCGCTCTGGCCATAGCCTCTTAAATGTATACCTTCCTTGAGCGAATCCATAATAAGTAAATGCTCCTTCCAGCGTGAATCCAGAACCCAGAGAGCTACCGACCTTTCCATGGAAGACATTTTATCGGCTCCAACCACCTGCTGTTTTTTGTAATATGCATCCTGTACGGATTTTTTTATAAACTCCGATACTTCTTCCGGGCTTAAATCACCTAATGCTCTTGTTGCTAGCTCTACATCAAATTTGGTTTTAATCCAAGCCTTAAGGCCAAGCGTATTTTTTTCTTCAGAATAATAAAGAGGCACATTTTTTTCTATAACTTCATCAATCATTGCAAATACTTCTTCACTGATGTTTGATTTTTCAAGAATCTGCCTGCGTTGTTCATAAATGACCTCTCGTTGTTTATTCATAACGTTATCATACTCGAGCAACTGTTTACGAATTTCAAAGTTGTGACTTTCAACTTTCTTTTGGGCTATTTCAAGAGAACTATTTACAAGCGGATGTTCTATCGGCTCATTTTCGGGAAAGCCAAGCTTATCCATAAGAAAATATATTCTCTCAGAACCAAAAAGCCTCATTAAATCATCTTCCAATGAAACATAAAAACGCGAAGATCCCGGGTCGCCCTGGCGCCCTGACCTTCCACGCAGCTGATTATCGATACGACGAGCCTCATGGCGCTGTGTTCCTATAACATGCAAACCACCGATTGAAACAACCTGCTTGTGCTCTTCTTCAAACTTATTTTTATTGCTTTGATAGAGTTTTTCATATTCTTCCTTGTAGCGAGGGTCTTCCGGAAGAATTTCGTTCTTTTTCAAAAGGTCCTTTATAAAAAAATCAATATTACCGCCAAGGATTATATCCGTGCCCCTGCCGGCCATATTGGTTGCAATAGTTACCTGCGCGAGACGACCCGCCTGAGCTACTATGTGAGCTTCCCTTTCGTGGTATTTAGCATTAAGCACATTATGATTTATTCCTTTTTTGCTCAAAAGAAACGCCAAAACTTCCGAATCCTCAATTGAAGTAGTTCCAACAAGCACGGGCCGCTTTAATTTATAAGAGTTCTCTATCTCGTTTATCACAGCTTCAAACTTTCCTTTTTTTGTTTTATAAATTCTGTCGGGATAATTCTCTCTTATAAGATGTCTATTCGTAGGGATAACCACCGTATCAAGCTTATAGATATGTTTGAATTCATTCGCTTCCGTGTAAGCTGTTCCGGTCATGCCGGCAAGTTTTTTATACATCCTGAAATAGTTTTGCAGAGTAACGGTCGCGAGCGTCTGCGATTCTTCCTGAATTTTTAAATTCTCTTTCGCTTCTATCGCCTGGTGCAGGCCATCTGACCAGCGGCGGCCCGGCATAAGACGGCCGGTAAATTCATCAACTATAAGAATTTTGCCGTCTTTTATGATATATTCCTTATCACCTTGAAAAAGGTAGTGCGCGCGAAGGCTTTGGGTTAAATAGTGCGTCCAGGGATTTGAAAACTTATCCGGTGTTTCTTCAAGACTGCTGACGCCCAATGCTCTTTCGCATTTTTTTTCGCCGTTAGAAAGGATATAGGAATTGTTGCTTTTTTCTTCCACAACCGCATCGAAATTAGCTTCAAGCTCCTCCGGCTGCATCCTTGATTCGGTGCCATCAGCATTTTTCATTACAACAGTTCCGTCTTTTGCGTCAAAACTCTGTATAACAAATTTTACCTTAAGCTGTTTTATCGCTTTATCGGCCCTATAGTATTTATCGGTAGAGAGTTCCGCCGGCCCCGAAATTATAAGCGGTGTTCTTGCTTCATCTACAAGGATAGAGTCTACTTCATCGACTATCGCATAGAAGTGGCCGCGCTGGACCATTTCGTTCAGGCTTCCCACCATGTTGTCGCGAAGATAGTCAAAACCGAATTCATTGTTTGTACCGTAAGTTATATCGCAGGCGTAAGCGGACCGGCGCTCGTTATTATTCATTTCCTGCTGAATGACTCCGACGGAAAAACCTAAAAATTCATATATCGGCCCCATCCATTCGCAATCGCGCCGGGCGAGATAATCATTAACAGTTACTACATGCACCCCGCGTCCGGCCAGAGCGTTTAGAGAAACGGCGAGAGTTGCAACGAGCGTTTTACCTTCACCGGTTGCCATTTCAGCAATTTTATTCTTATGCAAAACCAGTCCTCCTAAAAATTGCGAATCAAAATGACGCATCTTGACGGTTCTAAATGCCGCCTCTCTCACAAGAGCAAAATAAAACGGGAGTATCTCATCAAATATTTTTTCCGCGGCGGGCGTAAATTCTTCAGGGGTAAGATTTTTAATTCTGTCGAAACGCGACCTGAATTCTTTTGTTTTTTCCTTAAAGAAACTGTCCGGTTTTTGTTTCACTTCTCCTTCAAAGAAATTCGCCTGGCTCACGATGGAAGAAAAAGAAGCCACTTCCTTAAGGGAAGGCGTGGGGATTTCTTTATGCAGTAAAATGTTTACTTTTGGATTTAATGAATTTATTTTCCTTTGGCAATCGTTTAGTATAAATTTTTTTAGCATCTCGCCCTCTTTAAATAAGCGTAAATAAAATCGTCTATTTTACCATCCAGGACAGCCCATGAGTCATGATTTTCCAAATCCGTCCTGTGGTCTTTAACCAGCAGATACGGGTATAACACATAAGAACGTATCTGGGAACCCCATTCTATTTTCTGTTTTGTGCCGGAAATTTTTTCCAGGTTTTTTTTCTTCGCTTCTTCTTTAAGCTCATAGAGCTTGGCCTTTAGAACACGAAGCGCTACAGCTTTATTTTGATGTTGCGAACGTTCATTCCGGCAGCCTACAACTATACCTGTAGGTAAATGCGTGATACGCACCGCGCTATCGGTTTTATTTACATGCTGTCCGCCCGCGCCTGACGCGCGGCAGGTTATAACTTCCAATTCTTCCGGTTTTATTTCAATATCTATATCATCTTTTATTTCGGGAAGCACGTCAACAGAAGCAAACGAAGTATGCCTTCTTTTATTAGCGTCAAAAGGAGAAATCCTTACCAGCCTGTGCACTCCCCGTTCTGACTTAAGCATGCCGTAGGCGCGCAGCCCCTCGATAAGAAATGTGATATTCTTTATCCCTGCCTCTTCTCCTTTTACTTCATCCAGGACGCTAAATTTAAATTTCTTATCTTCCGCCCACCTGAAATACATCCTAAAAAGCATACTTGCCCAGTCGCAGGCCTCTGTCCCGCCCGCTCCGGAATTAATTTCAACTATTGAGTTTGAATCGTCGAATTTTTCACAAAAAAGGACTTTAAGTTTTAATTTTTCGAGGTTTTCCTCAAATTTTTTTGCTTCCTTCTCAATTTCGCTTTCATAAGCCGCGTCTGCTATTTGCATAAACTCCTTAAGCTCTCGAAGCTTGCTATAAAGTACGTCCCAGTCATCAACGTCGCCTTTTATTTTTTTAAGATCTTCTATTATTACGGAAGCTTCTTTTTGATTCTGCCAGAAATTAGGCTCAGACATTTTCGATTGCAACCCCTCAATCTCTTTTTTCTTTAAATCTATTTTCAAAAACTCCTTAAGGGATGTTAACTCTTTTTCAAAATTTTCTATCTTACTTTTAATATCCTGCATATCTGTTATGTTTAAATTTTTTATTATCTTTTGAAGTGCTGATTGAGGTAACTTACATTAACCCTTTATTGCGCAGCTCCATTTCAAGCTCTTCTTTCTTGTCAGCATATTCAAGGGCAACTTCAGAACTAATCTTTTTCGTTGTTACCAGCTCAAGCAAACACTGATGAAAACTCTTCATGCCATAGATATCACCGGATGAAATATACTTTGGAAGTTCCCATACCTTGTTTTCAATCAACAGACGGGAAACAGAAGGGCTAAGCACCATGGATTCGTATGCAGGTATAAGGCCGGGGATATCCTGCCGAGGTAATAACCTTTGCGAGAATACTCCTTTCAAAAGATATGATAACTGTTCAAGGACCAAATGATGCTGATAGGGCGGGAAGAAATTTATTATTCTATCAATCGTCGACGATGCATTAACGGTATGGAGCGTGGATAAAACAAGCACTCCTGTTTCAGCAGCAGTCAGGGCGGCGCGGCAAGTCTCTTCGTCACGGATATTTCCTATATAAATTACATCCGGAGAATGAAGCGCAAATTGTCTTAGCGCATCACCATAGGTTTCAACATCAGTGCCTATTTCTCTTTGGTTTATGATTGATTTTTTGTCAGTAAAAGTAAACTCTATGGGTTCTTCTACAGTTAGAATATGGCGCTTAAAACTCTGATTCATGGATTCCATGATGCTTGCTATTGTGGTCGATTTGCCGCTTCCGGTTATACCCGTTAGAAGAATCATGCCCCTGCGTTGTGCGCAGAATTTTTTTAGAACCGCAGCGGGCAGATTAAGCTGCTCAAAGGTAGGGATACGCAAGTCTATTTTTCTCATTACCAGAGAAAGCGTGTTTCTTTGGTAAAATATCCCCACACGGAAACGCCAATTCTCTTTATACCAATACGTGAATTCGCAAGCTTTACGCTCCTTTAACAGCGCTTTATCCTTATCGCTGGTTATAGCCTTTACGATGTTTTCCACGTCCTCGACACTGAATACATCTTCATTTATAACCTCTACCAGCGAATGCAGCCTTCCCCTTAAATTGCTATTTGCCCTTATGAACATATCGGAGATGTCTTTTTCTATCATTGTATCCAGAATTTGCGTAAAGTGCATTTGAACCTCCATTTGGCTAAAAAGCGTAAATCTATATCCGTAACCGTATTAATCGCTTTTGCCTATTTTATCACATCTTTTATCTTTTTCTCTAATTTTATTAAATCTTTCTTAAACGTTTTTCCTAAAGCGTAACCACCTGCATTTTTAGATGATTTTATAACCCGGTGGCAGGGAATGAATATCGGGAAAAGATTTTTATGCAACGCGTTGGCGACAGCCCGATAAGCTTTAGGGCTACCCGCCTTTGTTGCCACCCATTTGTAGCTCCGGGTCTCACCTAAAGGTATTTCTGAAACTATTCTCAAAACTTTTTTTTCGAAATCAGTCATTTTTCAGCTCTCAGCTTTCAACTATCAGCTGCTGAAGGCTACCTTTAAAGGACGGCCTTGAGGGACTGAAGACTGAAAACTAATTTATTGTTTTCTTTTTCCTCAATAATAAATGATATTTACGCGCAAATCTATGTGCTTCATCACGCAAACGCTGAATTAAATGTAACGCTGCGCTGCTTTTTGGTATGACTAATGGCTTCGGTCTACCCGCAAACCATACTTCTTCATTTCTCTTGGCTATGCCTATAACCGGAGTTTTAAACTGTAATTTATCCAATTCCTTTTTTGCCGCCTGGACATGACCAAGGCCGCCGTCTATAACAATAAGATCCGGAAAGTTTATTTTTTCATCCAACAGCCTGCGATATCTTCTTCTTACAACTTCAGCTATCATTGCATAATCATCCGTAGAAAATACTTCTTTTATCCTGTAACGGCGGTATGAATTCTTATCCGCTATAGCGTTTTTAAAAACAACTACCGAGCCTGTCGCGTTTGTGCCGCTTAAGGATGAAATATCTATCGCCTCTATGCTAAGCGGCAAAGAAGTAAGATTCAATATTTCCTTAAGCGCAATTAGCTCATGGGTCAAGGTTTTACCTTTATAAAGGTTTTCCAAAGCAATTATCCTGTCACGGATTGCGGCGGCTTCTTCATATTTTTTTTCCTGCGATAGGCTACGCATCTTTGTGCGTAACGCAGCCGTAAGCTCTTCTCTTTCTCCCTTAAGCACTGCTTTTATGCCTTCAATGTTTTCTTTATATAGAGCCTGCGATATTTTTCCCGCGCAAGGCGCCGGGCAAAGCCTAATGTGACCATAAAGACATCCGGTATTACTGGAACCTGTGCGGGGCGACGGTGCGCTGCGCCATTTACCATCGCCGGCCGAAGGCTGACGGGGAATTCTGGTAAAAAAATTAAAGCGCTTGCAGGAACAATAAGGAAAAATCCTCCTTATCATATTAAGTACTGACCTTAAAGTGCCTACATCCGGATATGGCCCGAAATAAAGGCTTTTCTTGTTCGTTCTTTTCCTTGTTATAAAAACGCGAGGAAATTGCTCCTGGGTTATCTCAACGAACGGATAGCTCTTGTCGTCACGAAGTGAAATATTATATTTCGGTTTTTTTTCCTTTATTAAAGCTGCCTCTAAAACCAAAGCCTGTTCCTCGCTGTCGCATTCTATATAATCAATATCAGCGACATGGCTCATCAGAGAACCGGTTTTTAGCGAAACGTTCTTCAGAAAATAACTGGAAACGCGTTTCTTTAAAGAAGAGGCTTTACCCACATAGAGCGCCACACCTTCTTTGGATTTCATTATGTAGACTCCGTAACCAAGAGGTAAACTTTTTATCTTTTCTTTAATATCCATTGTTTTAAATATATAACCTGTTTAAGCTTAAAAATAAAACCCAGGCCAAGGAATGTTACTGATGATAAACCTGCAATAATTAAAGTTTTAAAATACTTATTGTAGGACAAATTAGCCCAAACCAAACTGCATAACAAAACAATAAAAAAACTGAGTAAAATTACCTTGAAAGCCTGCTCCTTTGTGTCGGCCCAATTAATTTTACCGATTCTTTTAATAAGGGAAGCATAAAGTAAAAAACAGCTTATTGCGGCCGAGATAGATGTTGCAAGCGCCACCCCGCCTATTTTTAAAGGAAACATCAAAATGGCGCTTAAGGTAGCATTTATCAAAAGTGCGATCGTGGCTATTTTTGCCGGAGTGCGGGTATCTTTAAGGGCATAGAACGAAGTAACCAACAGGCGATTCACGCAAAAGAAAAGCACACCAAAAGCATAGAAAAAAAGTACGGAAGAAGTGATGCCTAAGGAATAAATGCCGAACTCTCCTCGTTTGAACAAAACATCTATTAAGGCCTTTGGCAAAAATATAAACAGTGACGCAATCGGCACAACAAAAAATATCACATTCTGAAAAGAAAAAACCAGAAGCTTTTTAAAATCTTCTACATTGCCATCTTTGTGATGCTTTGAAAGGTCAACTACTACAACGGGGGTAATAGAAAGAACAATTAAAGCAAATGGTAACTGAACAAGCCTGTTTGCATAATCTATGGCGGCAAGCGCGCCTACACCCGTAATCTGCGTAAAGGAAGCAAAAATAGTATCAACAAAAACATTAAGCTGGTAGACTACGCTGGCCCATATTCTCGGTAAAAACAGTTTAAGCATTTTTCTTAATACAGGGTCAGCCAGCGAAACTTTGATGTCAAATTTAAAGGTAAACCCGTTCTTCTTAAGAGCTATTAACGGAAATAGTAATTCTAAAATACCCGCGACGATAACACAGGCAACAAGTATATAATTTTTAAAATAACTGCTGAAGAATAATAGACCTAAGATAAATGTTATATTCAAAAAGACAGGGTTAAACGCAGGAACGAAAAATTTTTTTAAAGAATACAGCATGGAAACCATAACCGAAGAAAACCCTATCAACAAAAGATAGAAAAAGGTTATGCGCGTAAACGAAACCGCAAGATTAAATTTATAAAGATTAGCGATATATCCGGGTGCGGTAACCATAACGAGTTCCCGGCTAAAAACAATTCCAAGGATTGTAAATAAGGAGAGTGCTATAGAAAATATGCAAAGTAAACGCTGGCCAATTTCGAAAATTTTCTCTTTATCGCCATGGTATTCGGACATAACCGGGGTTGCTACGCTATCGGTAAATCCTTCGGCAAAAATACTGCGAAAGATATTGGGGAGCCTAAATGCTACCAAAAAAGCTTCATATACGTCAGAAGTGCCAAAAACATTAGCTATAAGGATATAACGAAAGAACCCTAGAATACGCGAAACAAGCGTCCCCGCGGTCATTATTGATGTGTGTTTTATGATTTTTTTAAACATCTTTTTGAAATTATCTTATAAAATAACCAATAACCAAGATACAAGCTCCAAACAAATTTCAATATTCAATAACCAATCACCAAACAATTCTACCAATTTTCCGTTTGGTTATTGGAATTTAGTTATTGTATATTGTTTGGTCATTGTATCTTGGGATTTGGTTATTTTTAATAATCTGCGGTTATCTGTGCAATAAGAAAAAATCCTTGACACATCTACCTTATTCCTATAAAATCCTACTCTATTATATCTTAACAAATAACTTAAAAGGAGAAATAATATGCCACAAAGAAGAGCCGCGAAAAAGGATCTAAGACAAAACGCGAAAAACCGCGAAAAAAACTTGGGACTAATCAAACAGGTTAAAACAGCTTTAAAAAAGTTTAAAAAAACTTTAGAAGGAAAGGATGTTGCAAAGAATAAAGAAGCGTTAAGCCTGGTTTACAAAATAATTGACAAAGCTGCGTCTAAACACATAATTCATCCGAAAAAAGCCTCCAGAAAGAAGAGCCAACTTGCAAAATTAATCAATACCGCAGCTAAAGCTTAAACACTGATTAAACATCAAATTTACCCCGCGAGGTTTCTGGAAAGAAAAAGCTCAATGGCGAATCTTGGATCAAATCCTCTTTCTTTTATCGCCCTGTCTGCCTTCCACAAATAATTGAAGTATTTTTTTCTCGAAACATCATCCTTAAGGCAGGAAAACTCACTCACTAAAACACCGATAAGTTGAAGCCCTAATGCTTTTTTCTCGCTGTCGCTTGACTTCTCTTGGTATAATTTAGCTAAAACATACATCGCCTGCGCGGCGTTGTTTTGCCTTATACTTTTTTTAAAATCTTCGAAACTTAAGGCAGGCTCGCTTAAACTTGTTTTATAACATCTCGCGGAATTCGCAATAAAATTAAAAAATTTATCTGCCGACATCTTCTTATTTTTTAAAACATCACCCTCCGCTTCAAAAACTATGTAATTGTTGGAAACTATTTTATCAAGGTTATTACAAAGAAAATCCTTTACCTCTTTTGACAAATTATAAACGTCTTTGAAAATAAGCATTCTCTTTTCATCAAAAGAAGAAAGCAGAACTTTTTCCTGTAAATCTTTTATGTTTATTTCTTTAGGGTAAAAATTGAGGACATTTAAGGAGGTTTGCCCTATTGCAAGTGTTTTCTTTTTTATATTCTCTATTATAAGTTTTCGGCCCTCGAAATCACTGCCGGAAACAAAAAAAATCCTGTCCTTTAGCACTACCATTCTTCAACAACAACCTCTAGAATTCTTCTCGATGTATCGCCTAGAAGACTCTCTTGTGCGGTAGGTTCGCTTACGCTGTTAGGCCCCATAAGGAAAAAACTGGTTTCTCCTACAACTTCTCTTTCTTTTATTGTCTTGCCATCCGGATCCAGAAGTTTGATTTTAACATAAAGACGCAACCTCTGTTCTTTTACGTCTTCGCTGCCATCATAACGCATTGCCTCTTTTGTGTATTGCGTAATTTCAGAGGACAACTTAAGGGCGCCTTCCTCTTTGCTTGTAACCTTAATATGGCCGTCTGTGTTAAACCTATTTACTATTTTATTTGTAAGACGTTCCTCGAGCAATATCGGGTAAACTGTAAAATTCGAATAACGCCTGTTTTCGGTTGTTATATTTATTTTATTGACTACGGGGACAATGAATATTTTATTGCTGCTATAAACAAAGCCTCTTGTCGTATATCCGCAACCGCAGAGCAAAATAAACGCAAAAATTACTGGGACCCCACGGGTAAAACCCCTGGTACCTTGTAATACGCCCCGTGGAGCGACGTCCCGCTCCTTGATTATCCGCGGGCGTAACCCGTGGTATTTTGGCAATGAGAATATTTTTTTCATTTCATTTTTTCTTTAAGTTTTCCCAGGGCTTCTTCCGTCTTTCTTACATAATCCGTATCCGAGTATCTGTCGATAACTATCCCGTAGTAAACTTTAGCTGCCTTGTATTGCTTTTGTATTTCGTAAAATTGCGCGATGTCAAAATTCTTTTTTGCTTCGCGATTACGCAACTCCTTTAACTGCGCTGTTGCCTGAGGAGAAATATCCGCTTCCGGATGAGTTTTTATAAATTCATCCAGCTTCCTCGTTGCCTCTACGACCGCGGTTGAATCATAATCTGCTCCTCCGCTTGCCTTTGAGGTTGCAATGGCTAACTGATATTTTGCCGGCGAAGCCCATTCGCTATCCGGGTAATTATCTCCGACCTTCTGGAATGAATCCATTGCCTCTTCATAACGGCCAAGTTTAAGAAGCAACATTCCCATTTTATACTGCGCTTTTGCGGCATATGGAGAGTAAGGCACTTTATCTATTATCTTTTTGAAAATCTCAATCGCCGGATGGTCAACAAAATCATAAACCGAAACGCCAAGCCATTTTTTTGGTTCTCGGTTTAAAAAGTATTCTCCTATATTATATTCACGCTCAACTATCTCATTTATACGCTGGCTGTTAGGGTAACTTTCTATAACTTTTTGATATTCCATAAATGCCTGATAAGGCTGATTAAGTTCTTCAAGGCATCTACCCATATAATACTGCGCATCCGCGGCTTCTTTTGAATCGGGATAATGAATTATGAGTTTTTTAAATTCCTGATGCGCCTCTTTATACTGTTTCTCATTAAAAAGTTTTTCTGCTTCTTTATATTGTAAAAACGGGGTCGCCAGGGCGGAATATTTTGGATTTTTCCACTTCTGCGTTTTCGGCGACCATATCCAGAAAGGATGAGCTTGGAATGGTATTATCGCTAAAATGCAAAAGATGATAAGTTTTTTAGTCTGTGTAGTCATTTCTTGATCCTTACCCACCGGAGTTTATAAACAAACGGGAATGTTAAGACTATATCAAAAGCCCCTGATTTTGTCAAACCATTTGCAGGCTGCGTTTTTTCAGGAATATCTTTAATAAAACAACAAAAACAATAATAGTAACGTAATAGATAAAGACAGCTTCTATGGAAAATTTATAAGCGATAGATGAAAGCTTAATTGAACCGAGCAGATAAGAAACTTTATAAAATAAAGGGATAAGCGTAGATAGCACGGCAGAGATTGGTTGTGCGATAAGTTTTAAAGGAGAAAAGATAAGCAGCGTAAAATTCACAATAAGGATAAGTGTGAAAAAAGGAATAAGCACTATATTGTTTAAAACGCTTAATATATATATTCTTCCAAAATAATAGGAAACCAGCGGCGCGATCAGCAATGTTACATATAACGACGAGAAAAAAAGATATTGCAGCTGGTTCAGAAATCCAATCCTAAATTGTTTTACGGGAAACATTTTAAAGCAAACGATGAGGGAAAATACGGAAAGAAAAGATAATTGAAAGCCCGCAGTAAATAACCAGGAAGGGTTGACAATCAAACAAATAATTCCGGCCAGGCCAAGTGAATTAAAAGGGTTTAATTTTCTTTTTACGAAGAAACTCAGAGAAAATACGGCATACATAATGGAAGCGCGTAGCGTCGGCGGATTCGCTCCGGTTAATAACGCATAAAAAAATAAACAAAATAATGATAAAAGTAAACATGCCCTGAATTTAATATGTGCCAGCTTAAATATGAAGAACAAAGCTAAAGCAGTCAAAGCAATATGCGAACCGCTTATGGCAAGTAAATGGGAAATTCCGGCATCTGTAAAAATGCTTTTTTCCTCTTTACTTAACAATTCCCTCCGGCCCAAGAATACCGAAGAAATAAACCTATAGCTTTCATCAGTAAGGTTATTTTTTAAAATATCCAAAAGCCAATAAGTCATTTTGCGGTTAAATTTACCCCATAGGCCAATCGGCAATTTTTTTGGAGCAGAATTTGATTTTACCCAAAGTGCATAGAAATCAGTATTACCGATTGTTGCCACAGACAGCCGGGCTTTAACTTCATAATCATTTAAAAAGGTCATTTCTCTGGAACAATCAATAACCCTGGCTCTTTGAGCTATGCAATTACCATTAATCTTTTCTATGTCGGCAATAAAAGTATTTCTGGAAATATTTTCTTTTGGCAGAGAAGATACCTTTAAAACAAAAATATTTTCCCCGCCTAAAAAACCATCTACGTTCCTATAGCTGCAGGGCAAATACCATAATGCGCCTAAAGATAGAAACAAAATCATTATGAAGATATCTGAAAACAAAAATTTCTGGCGTTTGGAAAAAATAAAGATTAGGCTTGCAGAAAAAATAAATAGCAGTGCAAATACAAAAAACGAAGGAAAATAAAACCCGAATATTATTCCTAAAGTAAAGGCCGCAAACAACCAGAAGTTCAGCAAAGCGGGAGAAAAAATCTTTTTTACCATTGCGACAGATTACGAATCGCCAATTGTAAAATATTTCTACAGTTAATTAGATTGCAACGTTATGCTATCTTTCATCTTCTCAAGCTTCTTACCCCCTATCCCCTTAACCTCTTTCAAATCATCAAAGGAAGAAAACTTTCCATGAGTTGCGCGGTATTCAATTATGCGGCTTGCGATTTCAGGACCTATACCGGGAATTTTTTCCAAATCGGCCGGGCTTGCAGTATTGATGTTTATCGGGATGGCTTCCTGGATTTGATTTTGATTATTTGTGCTTGCGGATACATTATTTATTTTTACGTTTAAAAAACGCAAAAGTGCTCCGCAAAAAATCAAAATACCCAAAAATACAAGAACTTTACGCTCGCGGGGAGTTAAGGAAAACATATTTAAAAATAGGTTTAGGCTGAGATTAGACTAACCATTAGATTGGCCTCAACTTTAACTTTGCCGCCTATACAATCCAAATAAATTCTTCAAATCTTTTGGAATAATTCGCAGACGCTACGCTATAATTTTACCATTTTTACAAAAATGGTAAAATTAACTGCCCATTACTATATTAACCATTCTCTTTTCAACGTAGATGATTTTTTTGGGAGGTTTACCGGCAAGGATGTTTACAACTTTTTCCAAAGACAGAGCTTTTTTCTCTATTTCTGCTTTACTCCAGTTGACATTAATGGTTAATTTATCACGCAGTTTGCCATTTACAGAAACTGCGATTTCTATTTCTTCTGTTTTTATGTAGTCTTCGTTAAACTGAGGCCAGTTTCTTTTAAGAATGGACTCTTTGAATCCGAGCGCGCTGCTAACCTCTTCGCTTATGTGCGGAGTAAACGGCGAAAGCAAAATGAAAATGGTATCTACTGCCTGCTTAAATATTTCCTTTCGTAACAACCCTTCGTTTATACTTTTATAAGTCTGGTTAACAAGTTCCATGATCCGCGAAATAGCGGTATTAAACTGGAAATCGCCTTCCAAATCCCGGGTTACTTCTTTGATGCTTGAGTGAATTTTGCGAAGCAGGTCTTTTTCGTAATTATTCAATTCGCCGCCTTCCTTCTCCTCTCTATACTCCTTAAACATATCGACGAGCCGCAGCGCTCTCTGTATAAAACGCCAGGCACCCTGCAAACCTTCATCCTGCCACTCTGCATCTTTTTCCGGCGGGCCCATAAAAAGGATATAAAGCCTCATAACATCCGCGCCGTATTTTTCAATAATATAATCGGGGGCAACGGTATTACCTTTAGACTTTGACATTTTTGCGCCGTTTTTAACAATCATACCCTGGGTAAAAAGCGATTTAAACGGCTCCTT
>JALOBR010000119.1 GCA_023228195.1 Candidatus Omnitrophota bacterium | reverse complement strand
CCTGATGCTTACCTAAAGGCGTGAGTGAGCTTTCGGTTACTCCGATATATCTTCTCTCCACATTCGCCCGGGTTTGACCGTGCCTTATAAGTATTATTCTTGTTTGCATTTTCTCTCTCCCGGAATAAGAAGAACATGTGGCTTTGAAGTCACAGGATTATTTTTTACTACGACAACTGTTTTATACAAATTTTCGATATTCTGATACGTCAGCACACAATCCGGCGTTCCTTCTTTGAAAATCTTTCCATCATCAAGCAAAATTATTTTTTTGCAGTATTCGCTGGCTAAATTTAAATCATGCAGAACAATAGCTATCGAAAGGTTGCTGTTTTTATTTAAATCAGTCAACAAGTCCAGAGTTTGAATCTGATGAGCAATATCAAGATGTGAAGTAGGCTCATCGAGAAACAAAAGAAGCGGCTCCTGGGTGAGTGCTTTGGCAATAACTACACGCTGGCGTTCTCCTGCGCTAAGTTCGTCAATTTTCCTGTTCCTTAAATGCAACGTGTCAGTTAAATTTAAAGCGCGCTCGGCAATTGAAAAATCTTTTTTCCCTTCCGGCTGCAGCCTTGAAAGATGCGGGATTCTACCCATAAGCACGATTTCCCACACGGTAAACGAAAAATTGATCAAGGTAAGCTGCGGTATGAAAGCTATTTTCTTGGCGATTTCCTTAGTGCTTATATTTTTTAAATCTTTTCCCGAAAGAAAAATTCTTCCTTCGGTTAACGGCAACGCACGGCTCATTAGCCGAAGCAGCGTTGATTTTCCTCCTCCGTTTGGCCCGATGATACCCAAGAAATCCCCTTGTTTTATTTCAAGAGAAACATTATTTATCACAGGCTTATTAATGTATCCGCCGCAAATACTATCCGCCTTTAATAACATCTCCATTGCCCTTACTCCTCGCTCTTTTTTAAAAGAATAATAAATATCGGCGCACCAACTATCGCGGTGATTACTCCTATCGGTATTTCCGAAGGCGCAAAAATGGTGCGCGCTAACGAATCGCATAAAATCATAAAAGCTGATGAAAGTACGCACGAAACAGGAATTAACAATTTATGATTTGGCCCGATTATTAACCTGCTCATATGAGGGATTACCAAACCCACAAAACCGATGACTCCGCAGACCGAAATTATTGCCGCAGTAATCAGCGAAACCAAAAAAAGCAGTATTTTTTTCATTAATTCCACATTTATGCCCAGATGGACCGCTTCCTCTTCCCCTATGCTTATCGCGTTTAAATCCTGCGAAAACATATATACGGTAAATATGCCAAACGCGACGATAACGCCGACTATCGAAAGCAATTTAAAATCAAAAACCTCGAGATTGCCCCATAACCACCAGGATATTCCGTGCAACGCCTCTCTCTCAGAAGTTGAAAGAAGAAATAAAATAATTGCGGAAAAAGCTATCGAAACAATAATCCCCGAAAGGATAAGAGACTGCACTCCGATTTTACCGCGCTCTCTGCTTATATAATAAACCAGCAAGGTGCTTAATATCGCTCCGATAAATGCAGCAAAAGGAATATATGTAACCGCGAGGCCCAGCGTCAACGCAATCACTGCCGCAAGCCCTGCGCCGCTGGACGTGCCTAAAAGATAGGGTTCTGCAAGGGGGTTCCGTAATATCGCCTGAAGAGCTATTCCGCAAACCGACAATCCGCTCCCAGCAATAATTGCGAGGATAACGCGCACCAGCCTTAAATGTAATATTTGGCGGTTCTCCGACGCAAAAAGCTCGGAAAAGCTTAGATTGACCGAGCCCTTTAGAACGCCAAAAATAATTACTAAAATTAAAATAGCGCCCAGCAATATAATTTTCCTTTTAAATATTTTATTCATTAAGGTATAACTTTTTATAAAGCTCTTCTACGGCTTCTACTACGCGCGGCCCCGGACGAAGCAGGCTATCCGGATTGATATCGTTATATACACGGCTGTTTTTAACTGCGGCGATATTTTTCCATCCAGGCCTAACCATTACTTGTTTTATGGGGCTTAGATTTCCCATGTAAGCAAGAATTATGCAATCAGGATTACGTTTTAAAATAACTTCACAGGCCACAGGACTGTAAGCGCTTTTAATATCAGACGTTATGTTTATGCCTCCGGCAAGCTTGATGAGCTCATTTACAAATGAACTACGCCCAATGGTAGTTAAAGGACTGTGCCAGATTTCAATAAAAACTTTTTGCTTTTTATCCTCGGCAATTTCCGAAACATGCGCCTTAATTTTTTTTATCCTGCTTTTCATATCCTCGATAAGCGCTGCCGCTTTTTTTTCTTTTTTGGTTAACTTTCCTATCTCTTCGATAGATTTAAAAATTTCATCGATATTTTTAGGGTCGCTGACGAAAATATTTAGATTCAACTGTTTTAACTTAGCAACCGCAGGGGCTTGTTCAAGACCGGTACAAAATATCAAATCCGGTTTCAGCGATAATATTTTTTCTATGTTCGGCAGGCTGAAGGTTCCGATTTTCTCCTTAGCCATGGCCCTTTCAGGATAGTTGCAAAATTCACTTACGCCTATAATTTCTTTGTCCAAACCTAAAGCGAATAAAATTTCCGTAGTGGCAGGGGCAAGCGAAACTATCCGCAGGTCTTTCGCAAAAGAATCGTGAAAAAATAAAATTACAAAAACAAAAATAGTAACTGAAAATATTTTTTTCATAATCAGCCGTTTGACATTGTGCCAGAGATTTTATCTGGATAATCCGACTAATTCAAAAAACCTAAGTCAAGATTTTCCATGTCTACCCCTTGCGCCTACATATCGTGTAAATTTTTTCGGCCTACGGCCAGGAAAATTTACACGAAGCGTCGCGGGGTTAATTTAGCTGCCCACAGGGCCGCTAAATTAAAAAACCCCGACTGTATCAGTCGGGGTGCATCCTCGTTTTCTTGGCCCGGAAAATAAAAAATCTAGGTTATGTTCCACGCAAAACCTAAAAAAATTTAATATTTGCGGCAGGTCTTCTGGCTTCCTTTGCCCTTAGCGCCTTCCCACTCAAATCTGGTAGTAGCTTAATGCTAAAGGTTTTCTTTTATTGCTAAAAGAATCAGGTTACAGCACCGGGAGTGCCTCCGAATTACACGGAATTCCCTTTTATGCTCTTTCGAGCACCACAAATTTATCGCTGAATTTTAAAGAACAAATGAATTATATCCCCTGGGTAATTTTTTGTCAACCCTCTCTTAATGGAATACGAACATCAATAAAGCAAGCACTATGCGGTATATTGCAAAAGGAATAAAATTATGATTCTTAATAAAATAAAGAAGAAACTTTATAGCAAACAAAGCAGTTATAAAAGAAACAACAAGCCCGGTAACAAGATAAATAATTTGGCCGGAGTTGAAGCTTCCAGCGCTTTTTGTTAAATCAAAAACAGTTGCCGCAAGCATTGTCGGAACTGCCAGCAAAAATGAAAACTCTACAATTGTTTTTCGCTTTAAGCCCAGAATCAAACCACCAATGATTGTTGCCGCAGACCTTGACACTCCGGGAATTATGGCAATTGACTGAAATATACCTATCAAAAAAGCTTTTGAATAAGAAATTGAACCGATATCTTCTATCGCAGATTCTTTCTGACGGTAGAAAATTTCAAAAATAATAATAAATATTCCACCTACCAGTAAAGACCAAAGGACAACTTGGCTGTTTCCAAGCAGAAACGACTTAAGAACCCTATAAAGCAATAATCCAATTACGGCAGTTGGGATAAAAGCTGTTGCAATTTTTTTTAATACAGAAAATTTTACTAAGAAAGATTTCCCGTACAAAACCACCACAGAAAGTATCGCCCCAAGCTGTATTGCTATTTCAAAACTTTTCAGGAACTCTGTTTGAGGGGTTTTTAAAAGATTTGCAGTAAGAATTAAATGCCCTGTTGAAGATATGGGTAAAAATTCCGTTACTCCTTCGACGACACCAAAAATAACCGCAGTTAACAGATTCATTTTTGCAATTATACTATAAATTTCATCCAAGTCTACTCTACCCGGATTTTATTTATCAGATAGAATTTTATATTATATATAAGCTTAAATTGACTAGTTATTGACTATTTTATTTTTAATCATCGTAATTGTTATATAACGCTCTTAACGGATGAATGATTACGCAGAGAAACATATATACGATTACGCTCCTCTTCTGCAGTTACATTTATTTTAAGCGCAAACGAAATGTATTTTCCCTCCTTGCTGATATTTGAAAAAGATAAAACGTATTGTTTTGTTTTAAGAATCTCTGATACTAGCTTACGTAACTCATCTTCGCTGCTCGTGATAATCCTGTATTCCCATTCGCAAGGATAGTCAATTTTTGGCCGGTTCATTTGTTCGC
>JALOBR010000118.1 GCA_023228195.1 Candidatus Omnitrophota bacterium | reverse complement strand
TGATTTTGCCAAGCTTTCTGGTTTTTGTAAGGCAAATGTCGGTTTTAGGGCAAGTCATTTTATTCCAAAGGTTGATTTTAACTAATTTACCGGGATTTACAATAAATACGTCGTTTCGAATGTCGTTATCGAATCCGTTTTCTATTTCTATTGATGCGCCTTCTAATTTAAGGCCAAATTCGGGATGTTCGCGAAGCAGGTATTTTATGCGATACAATGAGGCTTTGCCTATATACCAGGGGGTGTGCCAATATGTCCAACCGTATTCTTTGGGAAAATGCACCAGTACAGCGTAGTAAGATTTAATTGCTTGTTCAAGTAAGCCGCTTCTTTCTAAGATATCCGCGATATAGAATTGCCGCACTCCTTGCGGTTCAGGAGCCATGTTCCATTTATAAAAAGCAGTTTTAAAATCTCTGCCGTTAAGAACCTTCCAGTGGTCAATGCCTGAAAGTCCTTTTTTTATCTTTATAAATTCCGGGTCGAATTTTAGTGAAGTAGTATTTGGGTAGATTCCTTCACCTACTGCTTTGGATAAGCCTATGGGGTCTTTTGTTTCATATTTATAATTTTTTGTTCCAAGCCCCTGGAATTGTCCATATTTCGAATAGTCAACAGGGAATTGCCCTTTGTCGTATAGCTCAATAGGTGCATCTTTCTCTACTACCCAGGTTTCATCTATTGCTTGTCCTTTGATTTCGTTTATTACCGTTTGAGAGGTTTCTTTTATTGACCAGAAAGTGCCTCGTGAAGGGTCAAACCCTTGAGCGTATGGATATTTTTTTATACCTTCTTCGAATATCTTTACTGCTTCTTCAAATTTTCCTTCGTCACGCAAAGTTTCGCCTTTTATAAAATAACATATAGCCACGTCATTCATTATTTTATAAGCGCTTTCTTCCTGCTGGGGAGGAAATGCTGTCAGAGTTGAAGCTAATCTGTTTGCTTCAGGAGAAAATTTTTCTATTGCTTCATCGCATATCTTATGCACCTCTTCGAGTTTG
Source organism: Candidatus Omnitrophota bacterium (assembly GCA_023228195.1). Lineage (GTDB taxonomy): Bacteria > Omnitrophota > Gorgyraeia > Duberdicusellales > 4484-171 > JAJYOP01. The sequence goes on along the minus strand of JALOBR010000118.1, from coordinate 3,383 downwards.
CCTTCTCCTTTAAGTGCCCACGTTTTGTTCACGTATTCGCTTGAGTCTTCCTGGGCAAAAGAGTTTACAGTCCATAGCCCATAGTTCATGGTAAGCAAAGAAATCAAAATAACAAATATGCGTATTTTTCTACGGACTATCGACTTTCGACTATCGACTACTTTGATCATCCCACCACCGCTCCTGCCGTGAGGCCTTTGATAATTTGTTTCTGCATTTTTAGATAAAGGAGAATAATAGGTAAGGCCGCAAGCGCAAGCGCTGACATTATCAGGGTATGTTGTATGATATTTCGGTTATATATTTCCATTAAACCTACCTGAAGAGGCATCAAGCTGTCTTCCGTAAACATTAATGATGCAAGGACGAATTCATTCCATACGGTCATAGCATTAAAGATTATAACAACTGCAAGCGCAGGTGCAACCAACGGTAAGCCTACGTTCCACCAGATTTGGATGCGGTTGCAACCATCAATCCTTGCGGCATCTTCCAGATCGCGCGGCAACTGATCAAAAAAAGTTTTAAGAAGGTAGATGCTTAAGGAAAGCCCCATATTTGTCATGGCAAAGACGTAACCGGTACGTTCGGCAATGGCCCATTTTTGCAGATACGGAAATGTCGTATTGAAAAATACAAAAAACTTATTTAATAATATATAAATCGGCACAAATCCGGCAGGAAGAGGTATCATCATTGCGGCAAGAAACATAAAAAATATTATATTCTTTCCGGGGAAGGTGAGCCGTGCAAAGGCGTAAGCAGCCAGAGAGGAAATTATTACAATTAAAAATACCGTAACAAATGTGTAAAAAACACTATTTACCAGATAGTAGCCGAGTTTTCCTTCGAAAATTACTGTTTTGTAGTTATCGAAGTTTGGTTTTGTGCTCAGCTTCATTCCGTAGTCCGAACGGAATTGTTCCTCTGTTTTAAGGGATGCATTAAGCATCCAAACCAGCGGATAAACACAGCTTAGAGCAACGCTTAATAAAAAAGTGTGCAATAAAATTAAAATTACTATCTTTTTAGCTCGGTAATACACCCCAGCGCCTCCGTGCTCTTTTTGAAACGTCTAGCATTATAAATGAAAAAGTTATGAGTATGATTCCAAGGACTACGCCTTCTGCGCAGGCAAGCCCTACTTGATTGCCGCGTAAATGGTTGTAAATTCTCATAACCGGTACTTCCGTAAGCCCGCCCGCCCCCCTAGTTAAAGCAAGAATCATCGCGAACGCCTGCATTGTGCCTAAAATTGTAAGCACAAGAACCATGGTAATAACCGGGGTTAAAAGCGGCAGTGTTACTTTACGAAAAGTCTGCCATGCGTTTGCGCCGTCAATCCGCGCTGCTTCGTAAAGTTGTTCCGGTATTGTTTGTAGCCCCGCAAGTAAAATTACAAAAGCCCAGCCAAATCCTTTCCAGCAATGGACAATTGCGGTAGTAAGCAGTACTTTATCATTGCCAAGCCAGTCAGTAACGATAAACCCTAAGCCAAGATTTTTAAGCCATTGGTTTAATATTCCGGGATTAGATATAAGAATTTCCCGCATAAGCAACCCTATGATGATTTCTGAAAGTACCGGCAATATGAAAAATATTGCGCGGTATATTTTTCCTGTTCGTGTTGCCTTGTCTACGCCAAGCGCAAGGCAAAATGCAAGTATGTTTTGAAAAGTAAATGCCCAGAAAGTAATGAACCCGCCGTTATACATTGAACGCCACCAGTCACGATCGTAGAAAAGAACTTCTTTGAAATTTGCGAGGCCAATGTATTCAAGGCCGGAGATAGCGTCTCCGCGGTGAAAGCTTAAAATAAAGGTATATATAAACGGATAAATATAAAAAATAGAAAAAATCAAAAATGCCGGCAGGACAAAAGAAAAGTTTTTAAATTGGTCTGTAAATGTATTGTTGTTGCTATTCATGCTGTAAGCTAAATTTAGCTATTATGCGCTTATTTACGCAGAACGCGATTTTTAACTTCCTGAATATCTTTTGCGACTTCCTCTGGTGTTTTTAGGCCCATTACAATTTGTTGTAGTCCTTTATCCATAACTTCTATTACCCTTGAATCTTCATTATACGGCCATGTGTTTGGATGAGTTAATATCGGTAAACTTCCAAGTAGCGTTTTTAATATAGGAGAAAGAGCTTCTTCGTTTATTTTTATGGCAGGTAGATTATTGGTTTCTTTTACGAGAAATTCCTGCTGCTCTTTTGCCGTAATCCAGTTTAGGAATTTAACCGCTTCTTCCTTGTTGGTACTATGCGCGTTTACCATAAATGATGTGCCGGCTCCGCCCCATACTTTAGCGGGAAAATTTTGAGAAATTTTCGGAAGCGGAAAAAAATCATAATCTAAATTTCCGCCAAGTTGCCTGTAAACGTTGACTGCCCAGCTTCCGTTAAATGAAAAAGCGGCATTTCCTTTAGAGAAAGAATCTTCCGATTCTTTGTTTATTGTTGTTGTTATGTTCGGAGAAAGTATGCCGGAATCGCGCATTTTAGCAAAGCAAGAAAAAACCTCTACCCAGCCTTTATCTGTATAGGGCACTTCGCCTTTTAGTGTTTTGAAAAGTTTATCTTCACCCATTAGGTTTATGGCCCATTCGGTGGCAAGGCAATCAAGCAGCCAACCCTCTCCCCAACCGCATACGAATCCGCTTACGTTTTTCTTGGCTTTTATGGTTTTAGCGAAGTCTATAAATTCGTTAAAAGTTTTTGGCGGATTTTCCGGGTTTAGGCCGGATTCTTTAAACAGGGATTTGTTATACACAAAGTTTATGATTGTTGTATCTATGGGGGCGCCATATATTCCTTCCTGAACCTTAAAGGTATTATCGGGTTTGAACGTGACAACTTCTATTGTTTTAGGATAAAACCTTTGTTTCCATTCTGCTCCATTCGCTTGCATATAAGGAGTCAGGTTTAAGATATGGCCGGCCTTGACGAATGAACCGAGGGTGCGTTTTTCGCCTAAAATGCCGAAAATATCAGGCAGGTTTCCTGCGCGCGCAGCAGCTATTACTTTTTGCGAATAGATATCAGGTGGAGAGAATAATTTGAATTCGACTTCGATTCCGGTTTTTGCTTTATAATTAGAGGCGAGTTTGTTAAGGGCATCTTTGCGGTCATTTAACCAGTGCCAGATAACGATTTTATCGTTTTTAGTTTTTTGAGGGGCGCAGCCGCCAAACAGAATAATTATAGATAAGAATAATACAGCAGCTTTTCTTAAATTAATCATTTTTCCACCTCTCCATTTAACGAATTTACCCTTGCCGAAAAGATATATACTTTATCATATTTTGAAATTTAATGCAAACAAAACTTGAGTGTTTGTGTGCGGTTAAACTTTCGTCTTTAAGGCTTAGCGTAGA
>JALOBR010000117.1 GCA_023228195.1 Candidatus Omnitrophota bacterium | reverse complement strand
TGCGATGCCTTCTGCGGCATCTTTGCCTATTGTTGTTAATTTGCATAAAGCCGATAGCGAATTTGTTTCGCAAGGAGTATTGTTTACTCACATTTTAAGTATATTCACTATTCCCTTGTGGGTTGGCCTGTATTTGAAGTTTTCGCATTTTTCTTTTTAACTATAGAAATATGAAGATAATAGCTACAAATAGAAAAGCAAGAAGAGATTACGAAATCTTAGAGACTTACGAAGCGGGTATTGAGCTTAAAGGAACAGAGGTCAAATCTCTTCGTACGCGCGGCTGTTCCATAGAAGAAGCGTTTGCGAGGATTGATGGCGGAGAGATATTTGCTTATAATTTAAATATACCGGAATACGAAAAAAGTTTTTATTTCAGATCAAGTCCTAAAAGGATACGTAAACTTTTGCTTCATAAAAGAGAGATAAAGCGCCTTATAGGGCTTACTACCCAGAAGGGGCTCACTCTTATACCGCTTAAAATATATTTTAACGATAATAATTTGGTTAAGATAGAAATCTCTCTGGCTAAAGGAAAGCTTTTGCATGATAAACGCAGGAAGATAAGGGAAGACATAGCTGACCGCGAAACAAGACGTGAATTAAAAAAGTTCAATAAAGCGCGGTAAGCCGTTTCTGTCATTATCCCTTACGCTTAAATATCGGTTAAATTCTCTGGCCAAAGGCCGTGACTGCGGCCAGGAAATTTAACCGAAGCGCTTCGGGATAATTCGCACTATTATTTTTCTACACGCCCGCCGAAGCGGGCAGCTTGAAGAAATAATGTGCTTATTCAAGGAGGAGACAATGAGTGACATCGTAAATTTAGCTGTTAGTGCCGCGAAAGAGGCCGGAATTCACCTCTTAAACAATTTCGGAAAAATTGGGGAAATCAAAAGTAAGGGCGACAGAAATCTGGCAACCAATCTTGACAAAGAAGCAGAGCGGATGATTGTGGATAAAGTAAAAAGCCAATTTCCTGGACATGGTATTCTTGCTGAGGAAGGCGGGGGAAGCGGCTTGGATAGTGATTTCGTATGGATAATTGATCCGCTTGACGGCACCCATAATTTTATACGCAGTATTAACATTTTCGGTGTCTCCATAGGTATTTTACATAAAAATAAATTCATCGCAGGGGTTATCTATATGCCGGTTGACGATGAATTATACGTTGGAGAAAAAAATAATGGAGCCTATAAAAATAACGAAAAAATTCATGTATCTTCTACCAAAGAATTAAAAGAGTGCTCAATTTCTTTTGATTCAAGCATACGATATTCCCCGGATGTCATGCTTCCCGTATTGGGAGATTTATCCAAAGAGGTATTTAACGTGAGGATGCTAGGCTCATCCGCCAGGGCCTTGTCTTATTTGATAGAAGGAAAGCTTGATTTTTCCGTTGAGTTTCATGATCGTCCCTGGGATTTTGCAGGTAGCGTGTGCATACTTGAAGAATCCGGCGGAAAAATAACCGATTTAAAAGGCAATAACGTTACCCATGAAACAACAGGCTATATAGCATCGAATGGTATAACACATAGTAAAATCCAGAGGATTGTCCTTCCGCGTATAAACCCGGCCCAATATTGACATAGAAGGAATATATGCTAACATAAAATTATTCCCATTGCCAGAATACTATGGGCTGCGTCCGTGGATAATCAAGGAGGGGACGTCGCCCCACAGGGCGTATTGCAAGGTACCACGGGTTTTACCCGTGGGGCTCTAGTATATATTTTTGTATTCTTCCCAGCGTCTTTCCCGTAAAGGCACTTAAACGCGCCCGGATACATATAAAAAATACTAATAAGCAAACTATTTAACGGCATATAATTATAATTGCAACAGCTAAGGATTTTATGAAAAGTTATGCGTATGGTTTCCCGCGTTTAGGCAAGCGCCGAGAATTCAAAAAATCAATAGAAGATTTCTGGGAAGGAAAAATCGACGAGAAACAATTAGTTTCGCTTCTTAATGCGGTAGAGGAAGAGCGCATTTGTTTTTATAAAGAATATGTGGATGTTTTTCCTTTAGGTGAATTTACATATTACGATAACATCTTCGATACGGCGCTTATTTTTGGTATCTATAATTTTAGTAATTTTGGAACATATTTCAACCACGCTCGCGGCAAGCGCGCCTTAGAGCTTAGAAAATATTTCAATACGAATTATCATTATCTTGTCCCCGCAATAGAAAAGAATCCTGAGTTTAAACTTTCCTGGAACAAACCGCTTTCCTATTTTAAAACATTTTTTTCATTTAAGGATAACCCGGTTTTTTTAATCGGTCCTTACACGTTTTTAAGGTTAAGCAGATTAAACGGAAACTTCGATAAAACTTTCGAAAAGCTATGTGTAGCGTATAAAAAGCTTTTAAGTGAATTAAAAAATAACCACGTTCATAATATACACCTGGAAGAGCCTGCTTTTTGCCTTGACGTTACGAAGAAGGACGTAAAATCAATAGTAAATAATTATAAAGAAATGATTCCAGGAGGGTTAGACATAAACCTGGTAACTTATTATGAAAGTGTGGATTTCTTATCTTATTTATATGAATTGCCTGTATCCGGTATAGGTTTAGATTTTATCGCAGGAAGAGATAACATTGCTATTTTGAAAAAAAACGGCTTTCCAAAAGATAAAAAACTGATTTGTGGCATTGTTGACGGTAAGGCCCCGCTTCGCTCAAATATAGAAGAGAAAGTTAAGTTTCTAGAATTAATAAAGCGCGTTTCAAAATTAAACGAAGATAATATTAGTGTGTCTAACAGCTCACCGCTTTTTCACTTACCAGTTACATTAGATAACGAAGAAAATCTCAGTAGCAATGTGAAATCAAAATTGAGCTTTGCAAAAGAAAGATTGTATGAAATTAGGCTTATCACGCAATTTTATGAAGGACAAACAAAAGAAGCCAGGAGCTGGAGCAATAAAGCAACAGGCGAATCCGTAAGCAATACAGTTAAAAAAGATTTTGACACTCTAACGCTTCCGCCAAAAGCTTTTGTAAACAGAAAAAAACTTCATCAGAAAATTTTAAACTTGCCGCTTTTCCCTACGACAACGATAGGAAGTTTCCCTCAGGACAAAGAGCTGCGTAAGGTTCGCTTCGATTTTATAAAGGGGGAAGTTTCTTTGCATGATTATGATAATTTCATAAGAGACAGAATCGCCAGTTTTATAGAAAAACAGGAAGAAATCGGGCTGGATATACTTACACACGGTGAATTTGAACGAACGGATATGGTTGAGTTTTTTGCGCAGAAGCTTACGGGGTTTGTAACTACTCAAAATGGATGGGTTATTTCATATGGGACAAGAGCTTACCGGCCGCCCATAATTTACGATAAAATAAAAAGAGAAAAATCCTTAACTTTGAAAGAAACTTTTTACGCGCAAAGCATAGCTCCGAAACCAGTAAAAGGTATCCTCACCGGACCAATTACTATTCTCGCCTGGAGTTATAATTTAAGAAGCAACCCGCTATGTGTTATTTCTTTTGAGCTTGCTCAGGCCATTTGCGAAGAAGCAAAAAAATTAGCGCAGAATGAAATAAAGATAATTCAGATAGATGAGCCCGCTATAAGGGAATTTGCGCCCTTAAAGAAAAGAAAAAAGGATTTTTATTTCAGTTGGGCAGTGCGTAGCTTCAATATCGCTTCCCGGGTTTTACCGGAAGTGCAAATTCATACCCACCTGTGTTACTCAGAATTTTCTGAAATTATAAATTGGATAAAGAAAATGAATTTTGACGTAATTACTATTGAAGCTGCGCGGGAAGGCGCAAGGATACCAGATTCTTTTAAGGGTATAAAATTTAACCGTGCCATCGGCCCCGGAGTTTGGGATATACATTCAAAATATCCGGCAGACAGTAAAGCTATACGGAATGTTTTGGATAAAAGTATTAAAATCTTTGGCCCAAAAAATGTCTGGATTAATCCTGATTGCGGACTAAAAACAAGAAAATGGGAAGAGGTGGAAAATTCTTTAAAGTTAATAGTTAAAATTGCCAAGATTTATCGAAATAAATTTAAGAATTTAGTAGTTTAAATAACTTAAATTGTCTATATAGGGGCTAATTTACCGCAAAAGCCGTCGAAATAGCTTTATCGGGCAAAACCCTTTACAGCCCTAAAAAGCCTAGTATAATAAATTAAAACCTTTTAGACCAAAGACGGAAGATCTTTTATTTGTGGTTTTTTGTCTTTGGTTTTTGGTTTTGAACATACGGGAGGTAGCGAAGTCCGGTTCATCGCGCTTGGTTTGGGACCAAGAAGCCGTGGGTTCAAATCCCACCCTCCCGACCAGTTTGCAAATTTGTAAGATTTAGTAGTGTGTAAAACAAGAGTTTGTAGGTAAATATAAACCTTAGGTCCGTTAAGGAGGTGG
>JALOBR010000116.1 GCA_023228195.1 Candidatus Omnitrophota bacterium | reverse complement strand
TCCCATGGTTATGGCCGCGGTAGGAGTAGTTGCGTCGATTATCGGAACTTTTTTTGTGAAAAGCAAAGAAGACGCGAGCCAAAAAGTACTGCTTGCCGCGCTTCGCAAAGGAGTATTCGCCAGTTCTTTTATTGTAGCTATTGTTTCATATTTTCTTATAAAGTTTATCTTAGGCGTAGAACATATTGGTATATACTGGTCGGTTATAGCGGGATTGATTGCCGGTGTGCTTATAGGCTTAGTAACCGAATATTACACTTCAAGCGGTTTTAAACCAACCCGATTTATCGCAGATCAGTCTCTTACCGGCCCTGCAACGGTAATTATCGGCGGCATAGCGGTTGGTATGATGTCAACAGCACTTCCGGTTATTATTATAAGCGCTGCGATTATGGCAAGTTTTATTTTCGCAGGCGGCCTTCAGCATTTTGAAACAGGCCTTTACGGGATTGCAATTTCTGCAGTAGGAATGCTTTCTACGTTAGGTATTACCCTTGCAACCGACGCATACGGACCGGTTGCGGATAACGCCGGTGGAAACGCAGAGATGGCGCATTTACCTCCCGAAGTAAGGAAGCGTACAGACGCGCTTGATTCCTTAGGTAACACAACAGCCGCAACCGGCAAAGGCTTTGCTATCGGCTCAGCCGCCCTTACCGCACTTGCGCTTATCGCGGCGTTTAAGGATGAAGTAATCAGATTTGGTTCTACTATGCAATTAGATATCATGAAGCCGTCTGTTTTGGTCGGCTTATTTATTGGAGGAATGCTGCCTTTCCTTTTTTGTTCAATGACTATGCGCGCAGTCGGCCGGGCAGCATCTAAAATTGTAGTTGAAGTACGTAGGCAGTTTAAGGAGATTAAAGGCCTTATGGAAGGCAAAACTAAACCTGACTATGCGCGTTGCGTAGATATCGCTACCGTAGCCGCACAGCATGAAATGGTTTTACCATCGCTTCTTGCAATTACTGCTCCTATAATAGTTGGGATAATTTTAGGAGTTGAAGCTGTAGGCGCCTTGCTCACAGGGGCTCTTGTCACTGGTTTTGTTTTAGCAATTATGATGGCGAATGCAGGCGGAGCCTGGGATAATGCTAAAAAGTATATCGAAGAGGGCCACCACGGCGGTAAAGGTTCATTTGCTCATAAGGCAGGCGTAGTCGGAGATACAGTAGGGGACCCGTTTAAAGACACATCAGGGCCGTCCTTAAACATCCTAATTAAGCTTATGTCTATGGTGTCAATAGTTTTTGCTTCGTTTATTATACGTAATACTTTATTCAAATAATCGGGAATTAGAATTTCACAAAAAGGCAGGGTTTTAAAAAGCCCTGCCTTTTTGCTATCATTTTCTGATTTTTCGCATACCTCAACGTTATCTAAAATTTATCCCTAAGTTTTTATGATTTGGATAAATTTTAGCGTCGTTTTCTGCGTTATGCGCAGGGCAGAAAATACATTTTTATAAATGCATTTTCTGGGTAATTTGATATAATACAATAATCCCTTTTTTGAATGACAGGGGCACGCCTTCGGCAGCCCAGTTACTTAAATAACTAAAATTCGGGGCGGCCCACACCTTGATGTTTCTATGTAAGAAATGGGACATGATGTTCTAGTGGGCAGCCCGCGGGTAGATATCGAACGGTCCCCGAGGAATCCGAAAAATTCCCGGGATTGAGTTCCGGAAAACACTTCCCATACAGATCGGGTGATTCCCTGGGAGACATCGCCCCCTAAGGAGAGTCCAGTATGCTAAACAGTTATTTACGGCAAAAGGAAGAACAATGGGAACGCCTCTGTCGGCGATGCGGCGGCTGTTGCGGTGGTTTTGATGATCCCTGCAAACATCTTAAAAAAGATGGGGATGGCTTTTGTTTTTGTGAAATATATCCAAACCGCCTGGGTGCCAGAGAAACCATATCCGGAGAAAAGTTCAGCTGCGTCAACATACGCGAAGTTATCAATAATTCATGGAAAAACGATTGGTTGTGCACCTATAAAAATCATTCCGCAAAATTATGAAACTAAAAGGGGTAAATTTAGGAAGCTGGCTTTTAATGGAAGGTTATATTTTAGGTGGACGAAATATTGCCGAGAGTATTTTTAAGCAAAATTTTAAAAAAGCCAACGGTGCGGCTGCGCTTCGTGAATTTGAACGCCTTTTCAGGGATAATTTCATCAAGGAAGAGGACTTCAGGAATATCGCTCAAATGGGCGCAAATTGCATAAGGCTTCCGTTTAGCTACCGTCTCGTGAGCGGCGCTTCGGATGGGCTTATACATCTTAAAAAAGCCTTTACTTTTGCCAACAAGTATAGGCTTGGTATTATTTTGGATTTACATGCGGCCCCCGGCGCACAGAACTGTGATTGGCACAGCGATTCATCGGGACGTGCAATGTTTTGGGAAAAAGAAAAGTTCCGCAAGGAAGCTTTAGGCATCTGGGATGAATTAGTTTCTGAATTCAAGGAGGAACCGGCATTAATTGGTTTTGATATTATTAACGAACCTGTTTTAGAGGAAAAACCTACGGATATCCTTGCTGAATTTTATAAAGAGGCAATAAAACGCATAAAGGCGATAGATAAAAAACATACGATATTTCTTGAGGGAAGCCTCTGGGCTCAACGCATAGATTTTCTCAAAGACTTAATAGAGGAAAATATTTCTATAAGTATTCATACGTATCAACCGCTTGATTTTACTTTTAATTTTGTGCCGTTCTATAAGTTTCCCGGGAAAATCAACAATGAGCAATGGGATAAAGAGAAATTAGAAAAATACCTTGAGCCCTATTTCCTGTTTTCTAAAAATAACAAAGTACCTATTTTTGTAGGTGAATTCGGAATAAATTGGAGAGGGGGATTCTGGGGAGAAATCAATTGGCTGGAGAGCATCTTGGAAACATTTGACGAATTTAACTTCAGCTATACCTATTGGACATACAAAGCAGTTTCCGGTTATGTATCCCCGGATGGGTTATACCAGTATATTCAAAACAGCAAATACGTTGTGAGAGAAGGCCCGGTTTACGGTTGGGAAAATTATATAACCAACTTCAAAAAAGAAAAAAATGAAATCGTGGATTTGTGGCAGACAAAAAATTTTACACCGAACGATGCAATTATTTCCAAATTAAAGGAGCATTTTAAAAAATGAAACCTGAAAAGAATGTACTACCAGCAATCCTCACCGACAAAAAAGAAGAATTAATTGATATGACAAATAGCTGTTCAAAATTTTGCAATTATGTGCAAATAGACGTAATGGACGGTGAATTTGTCCCGTCAAAAAGCATAAGCTTAGCGGACCTCAAAGATATAAGATTTCCCTTAAGAAGCGAAGCTCATTTGATGGTTACCGAGCCTCTTGAGTGGGTAAAAGCGTTTAAAAATGCGGGTTCACACAAGATAATTTATCATTTCGAAATACAAAATCAGCACTTACGTATAATAGAAACAATAAGAAAACAAAACCTCGAAGTAGGGCTTGCAATAAATCCTTCAACCAGGCTAAACGATTTTAGTTTTTTGGTTGATAAAGTAGACTCTGTGCTTTTTATGTCTGTCATACCCGGTTTTTATGGTTCAAAATTCATTCCAGAGGTATTAGATAAGATAAAAGAATTTAAAAAAATATATCCTTCCAAATGCGTCGGGATAGATGGGGGAGTAAAAGCTGATAATGTTTTAACTATTGCTCAAAGCGGCGTAGACTATGTATGTGTAGGAAGCGCTATACTTAAAGCAACAAACCCCAAAGATGCCTACTTAAAAATAAAGGCTTCACTAGATGAATAAAATCACCAAGATACTTGTATTTATTTTCATACTATCTGCGCCTTTGGTATTTTATAAATATTTTTATAAACCAAAAGCAAGGCCTCCAATAAAAAAAATTATCAGGGGAGAGGTTGTTAAGAAACCTAAAATCGCTATAATTTTTGATGATTTGGGAGAAAGCCCAAAAGATTTAAAAGAAATTCATTCGCTAGGCATACCGGTAACCGTTTCAATAATTCCGGGGCTCAAGTTCTCAAAAAAGATTGCGCAAACGGCTCAGTTTTATGGATTTAGCGTTATGACTCATTTACCGCTTGAGCCAAAAAATGCGCAAAACTACCAAACTAATAAATATAAATTCATAAGCAGCTCGCTTTCAAAAAGAAAACGCGCAACATTACTTCGCCATTATTTAAATTCCATACGCTCATCTATAGGGGTAAACAATCATATGGGTTCCGCCGCTACCGAAGATAGCAAATTGATGAAAGAAATTATACTCGCGGTTAAAAACAGAGGGCTATTTTTTGTTGATAGCCATACCTCTTTAAATTCGGTAGCCTGCGAAATCGCAAGGAGAGAAAAGGTACCTTGCGGCTACAATGAAGGATTCTTCGACAGTG
>JALOBR010000115.1 GCA_023228195.1 Candidatus Omnitrophota bacterium | reverse complement strand
ATAGTTTTAGACATAATCCTTCCGGATATGGACGGAGGAGAAGTCGCTTCTCTTCTTTCAAAAAATTCCGCTACTTCAAATATCCCGGTTATATTTCTGACAGGAATCCTTACAAAAACCGAAGAAAGCTTTGCGGGAAAAACAGGCAAGCGCTATGTGCTGGCAAAGCCAATCACGAAAGAGAAACTGTTGGAAATGATACAAAAAGTTCTCTCCGAATAATTTAGACGTTACAAAGATTTTTGTTCTTTTCGAGAATTAATTTAATAAATTTTCAGCTACAGCTGTTTGCGCCCGTAGATCAATTGGATAGATCGTCTGGCTACGGACCAGAAGGTTGCAGGTTCAACTCCTGCCGGGCGCGTTACTAAATCTTACGAGCGAAGCGAGTTAGATTTAGTTATCCCGCTGAGTTCAGAAAATTATCGAAGAGAATTTTCTGACGTATAGCGAGGCGGGATTACAAAGAACTTTGATAAGCGAAGCGAGTTATCCCTTCACTTCGTTTAGGGACAATTCGACTAAGCTTTTTTGCTTCGCAAAAAGCAAGTCTCATTGGATTTAGTTATCCCGCTGAGTTCAGAAAATTATCGAAGAGAATTTTCTGACGTATAGCGAGGCGGGATGATGTTAAAGTGGAGAGCTTTCTTTCTTGAAACCAGTTTATTTGTCTCTAAAGGTGAATTTCCTGCCATTTTTCGCTAACACAATAAATATCTTGGAAAAATACATTAATAGGCTAAAATATATAAATAGCCGGAATGAAAACATTAAAATAGCTATAGGATTTTATGGCTTCACTCGTAATTTGGAGGTGGTAATATGTCGAAGGTAATTATTATTTATTATACCCGCACAGGCATTACAAAGAAAATGGCTGAAATTATTCATAAAGAGATAAAAAATAATAATATTGAGGCAGATATTTTTCCTGTAGAGTCCGTAAAGCCAAAACAGCTTCTGGATTATGACGGAATAATTATAGGCTCTCCGACGTATTATGGAACTTTGGCGGGCCCGATAAAACAGTTTCTCGACGATAGCGTCGCTTTGCATGGAAAATTTAACGGAAAAATCGGGATGGCTTTTTCTTCTTCCGCGAATATCGCCGGAGGAAACGAGACTACTATTTTATCAATTCTTCAGGCATTACTAATACATGGAATGATTATCCAGGGTGATTTTAAAGGCGACCATTATGGGCCGGTAGCCGTGGGTAATATAGATAAAAGGTGTGAGGATAATTGTCGGAGGATGGCGCTTAGGTTTATAGAGCTTATCAGGAAGTTAGCGTGATGTTTTTTATCCCGAAGTGCTCTCAAAAAATGTCGAATGAGTGCTCTCGTGAAAGATTTTTTGAGTATATAGGCACTTTGGGACAATTCGACTACACGTTTTTTAAGGCAGTAAGCCCTAAAAAATGTAAGTCTCATTAGGAGGTAAAATGGTTATAGCCGTATTAGTTACTATTCCGGAAAAAGACGCGGAATCTCTCGCTAAGATGCTCTTAGGAGAGCGCGTCTGCGCCTGCATTAACATAGTTAATGGGGTTAAATCGTTATTCTGGTGGAAAGGTAAGCTCGATGAAGCCAGCGAATCGTTGCTTATTATCAAGACAAAAGAAACATTATTAGCAAAATTAAAAATGCTTATTAAGAACAATCATCCTTACGAAGTACCTGAGATAATAAGTTTTAAAATAGATAATATAAACCAGGAATATCTTGATTGGTTAAACAAAGAAGCTAATGCTTTACCATTTTCTTCATAGCTTAGAGCAAATTTTTAATTCGTCGCCGGCCCTGGGGCTGGGGGCAAGTTTCCTGGCTGGAATTATCGTGAGTTTTTCTCCCTGTATTTTTCCGCTTATCCCCATAACTTTGGGTGTTGTAGGGGCCACATCTGTTTCTTCCCGAACGAAAGGGTTTTTTATAAGCGCAGTTTTCGTTTTGGGGATAGCAACCATTTATACGGCTCTTGGCGTCGCGGCCGCGCTGTTTCAGGTTATTTTTGATAAATTTTTTATAAACCCTATTACTTATACTTTCCTGGGCTTGTTTTTTATCATGATGGGTTTGTCTTTGTTGGGAGTAGTTAAGATAAACTTTTTTTCCTTCACGCATAATTATAAGCATAAACCAACGTATCCTTCAATTTTTGTGCTGGGTTTAATAAGCGGGCTTAGCATAATTCCGTGTAATTTTCCGGTTTTGGGCTCGATACTTACGCTTATTTCGCTTAAAAAGGATGTGGCCTATGGCGCTGTCGCGCTTTTGATTTTTTCACTTGGTTATGGCACAGTTTTGATAATTCTCGGGACATTTACTTCTTTGATTGCCAAATTGCCAAAGCGAAGTAAAATGGTTACAGTTATTAATAAATCTTTGGGAGTCATTATGCTGCTTATGGGTATTTATTTCTTTCTGAAATTTGGTTCAATAAATGGCTGGTTTTAGAGAAGGACTAATATGAAAAAAATAATAGCACTGATTATCTTTTTTTCTTCAATCTCTGGCGTGTTTGCCTTGGACGAAGCTTTCTATACGCTAGGCTTAGCCCGCGTATCTTACGAGCAGGACATCGCGCAAGGAGATACTATGCTTTTTATTTGGACAAGCCGCTGCCCTTATTGTATAAGTGAGCTTAGGGCAATGAATAAAAATGAAAATGTTTGTAAATATTCCAAATGCTTTTTTGTAAATGTTGGCGAAACAGAGTCGAATGTTAAAGATGTGGTGAGGTCGCTTAAGCTTAAAAGCCACATTTCACAAAATATCATTGCGAATAAGTCTGCCAGCCTTGTGGGCAGGTTTTCTATCGTAGGCGTGCCGACTTTTATTTTTATGCGTAACGGAAAGATTTTAGATCGTTCCTATCATTTTGATGAGAATACTGTAAGACAAATTTTTAAAAAATGAGCAAGGCGCTTGCTTTGAAAAGGAGGCCGAATGTCCAAGTTTTATTTTTTATTATTTTTTATTAACTTAAGCATATTGCCCGGTAATGTCTTTTCTCAAGGAAAGCAAAATTATGATAAGCGTGACCCGATTATTGTTGAGTATAGCGACAGAATTAAGATAAGCCCTAATCTTGAGCAAGCTTACTATAAGCGCGCAAACGAGGAAGCGGAAAATAAAGATTATGACATGGCTATTTACGACTACACAAGAGCCTTGGAAATAAATCCCGCAGACGCAGAGCTTTATAATAATCGCGGCATAGTTTACAGTAAAAAAACGCAATACAATGAGGCCATAGCTGATTATACAAAAGCTTTGGAGATAGATCCTGAACTTGCTGAAAGTTATTACAACAGGGGCATTGCTTACAGCAAGAAGGGAAATTATTCTAAGGCCGTCGAGGATTACACAAAAGCCATAAAATTGATGCCGGATAATGCCGAAATTTATTACGCAAGAGCGCGGGCCAATGATGCGATAGGCAGGCGCGGTAAAGCGATTAGCGATTATGATTCAACTAACATTTTGGATTCCCGGTTGGCGCAGGCTTATTATCATAGAGCGCTTGTCTATAATGAGAAAAGGGATTACGATAAAGCGATAGAAGATTATTCAAAGGCAATAGAGTCTAATCCTAAGTATGCTGAAGCATACATAAGAAGAGGCCTTGCTTACGGACAAAAGAAAAAATATCGTAACTGCTGGGAAGACGTAAAAAGGGCTTTTGAATTAGGCGTGGTTACAGAGGAAGAGAATCTAAATATTATAAATGGTAACAATCAATGAGTAAAAAATATTCAAATATTGTTCCGACAGATGAACGCAGGCGCTTCATACGGCATCCTTTAAGTATTCCTATCAGCTATACGGTTATCAGAAAAAAACACGACGTTATCGAAAAGGGCGTAACGGCGATGACAGCTAACGTAAGCGTAGGCGGGTTGTTGTTTTCTACGAAACGCCCGGTAAAGGTAGGCGCGCTAATTGAAATAAAATTACCATTTAAAGATAAAGTATTTAATGTTAAATCAAAGGTTGTGCATTGCGCTAAAAGCCCTGAAACGAAACTTTACGATGTGGGCAGCAGCTTCTATCGCTTTAATGATGCTTTCAAGGCCAAGTTGATTGAGCAAATTTATCTAATAGCCGAATACCGCGATTTACGCAGTATCCAGCTAGGTAGAGAGGTCTCTCTGGAAGAAGCATCCCGTGAATGGATAGAGCGCTACGCTGAGCGTTTTAAGAGGCTCTATTGGTAGAAGTATTGCCCTATGCATAAAGAACGGCTAATAGTTATTTTCTTAAGTACATTTTTCTTTGTTGCCTGCCAATTGCTGGCTCAGAGCGTTCCTCAAGAAATACAAAATCTCGGGTTTACGCAAAATGGGCTTATAAGCTACGATAGAGAAGGCAATGAAGAGTTTTTTACCTTTGCTGACCTAACAGCCGGACAGACAGGAGAAACTGTCACATTTATAG
>JALOBR010000114.1 GCA_023228195.1 Candidatus Omnitrophota bacterium | reverse complement strand
TGCCATGGCCAAACATTTTATAGCATTCACTGATAATTTCTGAAACGCTTTTTTTGCTAAGAGGTTCATTCACAAACCTGAAACCTTTTGGCAAAACCTGATTGAATATTATCCTTCCTATTGTTGTATCTACGAGTTTTTTCTCGCCTTGTTCTTCTATGCGTATTTTAATTTTTGCATGCAGCTCAACTTCCTCATCCTGAAAAGCAGTTATAGCTTCTTCAGCGCAAGAAAATATTGTTCCCTCACCTATTCCATTATCTTTATCCAGGGTAAGGTAACGGCTTCCGATGATTGTATCTTGCGTTGGCGTAATAACAGGCCGGCCGTCAGCGGGAGAAAAAATATTATTCACCGAAAGCATGGCAAGTTTTGCTTCTGCCTGTGCTTCAATTGATAAAGGAACGTGCACTGCCATTTGATCTCCGTCAAAATCTGCGTTAAAAGCAGCGCAGACAAGCGGATGCAGTTTAATCGCTTTTCCTTCTACTAGTGTCGGATAAAAAGCCTGTATACTTAAACGATGCAGCGTTGGGGCACGGTTAAGCAATACCGGATGCCCGTTCATAACTTCTTCCAGTATATCCCACACCTCAACACGCGCTCTTTCAACCATCCTGCGTGCACCTTTGATAGTATGGACAAAGCCTTTCTCTCTTAATTTCTTTATTATAAATGGCTCAAAAAGTTCAAGAGCCATTTGTTTAGGAATTCCGCATTGATGAAGTTTCAAATCCGGCCCTACTACGATTACGCTTCTTCCTGAATAATCTACTCGTTTACCTAAAAGATTCTGTCTAAAACGACCCTGTTTACCCTTAAGCATATCGGAAAGGCTTTTAAGCGGCCTGTTTTGAGGGCCTGTAACCGGCCTTCCGTGCCTTCCATTTTCTATTAAGGCATCAACTGCCTCCTGAAGCATTCGCTTTTCATTCTTTATGATTATGTCAGGAGCACCCAGAGAAATTAGTTTCTTAAGACGGTTATTTCTATTAATCACGCGCCTGTAAAGATCATTTAAATCCGAAGAAGCAAATCTTCCGCCTTCAAGAGGAACCAGGGGGCGTAAATCGGGCGGTATAACAGGGACGGATTCTAGAACCATCCACTCAGGCTTATTGCCTGAACGGCGAAAATCTTCCATTACTTTAAGTCTTTTCAATAAACGCTTGTTTAAGGCACTTTTCGCGTTTGCGATTTCGCGGCGAATGCTTTTGCTAAGCTTGTCCAAATCCAAATCCTTCAGCAATTCTCTTATCGCCTCGGCTCCTATCTTTACGGTAAAACTCTGGCCGAATTCTTTTAAAGCTTTCTGATATTCTTCTTCGTTAAGAAGCTGCATCTTCTTAAGAGTGCTGGTACCGGGATCTGTTACAATATATTCTTCGTAGTAGATTACTTTTTCAAGTTCCTTCGAGCTTAAATCAAGCATTGAACCTATACGTGAAGGTATAATCTTAAAAAACCAGATATGCGTTACCGGAGCCGCCAAATCAATATGGCCCATGCGCTGCCTGCGTACTGATGAATGCAACACCTCAACACCGCAGCGATCACATTTCGTGCCTTTAAATTTTATACCCTTCAATTTTCCGCAATGGCATTCCCAATCCTTTGCGGGACCGAAAATCTTTTCGCAAAAAAGCCCGTCTTTTTCCGGTTTTAAAGTGCGGTAGTTAAGGGTTTCTGCCTTTTTTACTTCTCCGGAAGACCAGCCTCTTATTGCCTGGTTAGACGCAAGCCGAATAGTTATTTGATCAAAGAATGTGCTGTCTTCTATCATTTATTTAGACTCCTTTTCTGGCCTTATATCCAGACACAATCCTTGTAACTCTTTAACTAAAACATTAAACGACTCAGGGACTGAAGGTTGAAATTTCTGCTCTCCTCTTACTATCGCCTCATAAATTCTGGTCCTTCCTTCCACATCGTCACTTTTTACTGTAAGCATTTCCTGAAGAGTAAATGCTGCACCGTAGGCTTCAAGCGCCCAGACTTCCATTTCTCCGAAACGCTGGCCGCCGAACTGCGCTTTTCCACCGAGCGGCTGCTGAGTGATCAAAGAATATGGCCCTATCGCGCGCGCGTGGATTTTATCATCAACCATGTGCACAAGTTTCATAATAAACATACAGCCAACACTTATTTTATTAGCAAAAGCTTTTCCTGTGTGGCCGTCATAAATAGTTACTTTTCCATCTTCAGGGATTCCTGCCTGCCTTAGTAAATTCTTAGTATCTTCCTCTCTCGCTCCTTCAAAAACAGGCGTAATTACTTTCACGCCAAGTCTTTTAGCTGCCCAGCCAAGATGCATTTCAAGGAGTTGTCCTACATTCATTCTGGACGGAACACCCAAAGGATTTAAAATTAAATCAACGGAAGAACCGTCTTCAAGAAACGGCATGTCTTCTTCCGGCAATATTTTTGAGATAACACCCTTGTTACCGTGCCGGCCCGAAAGCTTATCTCCGGCAGATACCTTTCGCTTCATCGCGACAAAAACAACAACTCTTTTCAACACACCGGTAGGAAGCTCGTCTCCCTTTTTAATCTTTGCGCTCTCGAGTTCCCTTTCCATGGCAAGTTCCTGCAAGCGTTCATCATAAATATTTACCATAGCTTTTGCTTCTTCGCTTGCATCTATATCATCTGAGTTTATCCTTCCTTCACTTTTACCCAAAATTGCGCTTAAGCGCCTCATCTTTTCCCGGGTTAAAAGCTCTTTTTCTTCTTCGTAATATCTTTCTATTTCGCGGACTCTTTTCAATTCTTCTGTTTTTTCTTTTTTGGAACGGCGGCCGCGGTCTTTTCTCTGAAATACTTCAACGTTGATAACAACACCATAAACTCCGGGCGGGACCCTCAAGGATGTATCCTTAACATCTGCTGCTTTTTCTCCGAATATCGCGCGTAGCAGCCTTTCTTCGGGAGAAAGCTCTTTTTCTGTTTTGGGGGTAACACGTCCGACTAAAATATCATCCGGCATAACTTCTGCGCCAAGGCGCACTACGCCATTTTCATCAAGATTCTTTAAAACTTCCTCGCTTACGTTAGGAATATCTCTTGTCACTTCTTCGTTGCCAAGGCGCGTTTCTCGCGCTTCAACTTCAAATTTTTCAACATGAACAGAAGTAAGCACATCATCCTTAACCAATCGTTCGTTTATTATAATTGCGTCCTCAAAGTTATAGCCTCTCCATGGCATAAAAGCAACCAGTAGATTTCTGCCTAATGCGAGCTCGCCGTGGCGGGTCCCCATACCATCAGCAATGGTTTCGCCAACTTTAACTTTTTCGCCCCTTGTAACAATTGGGCGCTGATTTACGCAAGTATCTGCATTTGAACGTTCGAATTTTTTAAGCTTATAAACGAAACTGCCGATTTTTATATGGTGTGCGTCTACTTCATCAACCATGCCTTCTTCCTTATTTAAAACAACTACACCGCTGTCACGCGCAACTTTACGTTCGGCACCTGTTGAAACAAGCGGCTCTTCCGGAAAAAGAAGCGGCACAGCCTGTCTTTGCATGTTTGAACCCATTAAAGCCCTGTTTGCGTCGTCATGTTCAAGAAATGGTATTAAACATGCGGACACAGAAACTATCTGCTGCGGAGAGATATCCATGTATTCGACGTCATGAGGCTTTACTTTAGGAAATTTCCCTTTAAAACGTGCATAAATTTCTTTATCTTTAATCTTTCCATCTTCATCTAAATTATGTGACACCTGGGCAATTACACGATTTTCATCCTCATCTCCGGCTAAATATTCAACTTTATCCAACACAACGCCTTTTTCAACTTTCCTGTAGGAGGTCGTAAGAAATCCCAACGGGTTTATTCTGACATATGTAGTAAGTGAGGAAAGCAAACCAATGTTCGCGCCTTCCGGGGTTTCGATTGGACATATTTTTCCGTAATGAGTTGGATGGACGTCTCTTACCTCAAACCCTGCACGTTCACGGGAAAGCCCACCAGGGCCCATTGCTGAAAGCCTTCTCTTGTGGGTAATTTCCGCAAGCGGATTTGTCTGGTCCATAAATTGAGAAAGCGGCGAACGCGCGAAAAAGTCCTGTATCTGGGCAGAGAACGCTCTGGAATTTATAAGATGCTGTATTGAAAAATCACTGGAGGCAATAAGCGGATACCTGTCAAGAAAAGTTCTTTCTACGCGAAGCAGCCCAACCCTTACCTGATGCTGCAGGAGCTCTCCTATTAATTTTATGCGCCTATTTGCAAGATGATCTATATCGTCGGTAGGGCGCGCGCCTGCTTTTACTTTAAGAAGATTTTTAACTATCTCTACCAGCGTTTCTAAATCTATTACTCTTTTGCTTAAAGGAGTATCCATTCCCAGTTTTTTATTCAAGAGGTATCTGCCGACCCTTCCTAAATCATACCTGCGCGGGTCAAGAAACATTCTCTTGAAAACTTCTTTCGCCGCTT
>JALOBR010000113.1 GCA_023228195.1 Candidatus Omnitrophota bacterium | reverse complement strand
CTTTAGAGGGCGCGCATGTCCTTTTAGCGAAAATATATATAAAAACCGCAAACTTAGAAGACGCACGCAGGGAAGCAGAAAAATATAAAGTAGATTTTGATAAATTCTTGGAGGAAACAAAAAATGAAAAGTTCTGATCAGGCAATAGTTAGATTCGCACCATCGCCTACCGGGTATTTGCATATAGGCGGAGCGAGAACTTGCCTTTTTAACTGGCTTTACGCGCGGCACACAAAAGGAAAATTTATTCTGCGCATTGAAGATACCGATTTAGCGCGCTCAAAACAGGAGTATCTTGATGAAATTTTAGAAAGTATAAAATGGTTGGGAATGGATTGGGATGAAATATATTATCAGTCAAAAAGATTCGATCTTTACCGCGATTACGCGCAAAAACTTGTAGATGCTGGCCGAGCTTACAGGAAAGACGACGCGGTATTTTTTAAATACGATTTTGCTAATACTAATGTGGAGATTGATGATTTAATCCGCGGAAAAATTGTTTTCAATGAATTGCCCAAAGAAGAAGAGGTTATTATTAAAAAAGATGGCACTCCCACCTACAATTTTAGCTGCTGCATAGATGATGCGCTTATGGAAATGTCGCTTGTTATAAGAGGGGAAGATCATATTTCAAATACCCCAAAACAAATATTAATGTATAAAGCGCTTGGGTTTTCCGTGCCTCAGTTCGCGCATGTGCCTTTAATTATGTCTGAAGAAGGCGGAAGAATGTCCAAACGCTACGGCGCAACTTCCATACGTGAATATAAAGAGGATGGTTATTTGGCCGAAGCAATCGCTAACTACCTTTTACTTTTAAGTTGGTCTCCCGGGGGCAACCGTGAAATAATTACACTCGCCGAAGCTAAAGATATTTTTGAGATAAAAAAGGTAAATAAGACCGCCGCGGCTTTTTCTATGGATAAATTGAACTGGATGAATTCAGAATATATAAAGAAAAAAAGCCCAGAGGAATACCTGTCGCTGGTTGAAGAGTATTTAAAAGGAAAAAACTTTTTACCGGATAATATCGATAAAGAATACGCTAAAAAGGTATTCCTGCTTTTTAAAGACAGGCTTTCCAAGCTATCCGATTTATTCGTCCGCGCCAGATTTTGTTTTTACGATGATTATACTTATGACGAAGACACAAAGGAAATTCTCCAGCGGAATTTATCCAAAGAAATAAAAGTATTAGCAGAAAAATTTTCCGCCCTCGCAAATTTTAATCACGAAGAAGTAGAAAAAGAATTCCGAAAGACAGCAACCGATTTAGGCCTTAAAACCAAAGAGTTGGTTCATCCTGTGAGGGTAGCGCTTTCCGGAAAAAAAGTAGGCCCCAGCTTATTTGAAACCATGGAAGTCTTGGGCAGGGAAAGGGTTGTAGCCATGTTGAAACGGTTGATTGATTATTGGGGCGCCAACGTATAAAATAATAAAAAGCAATTTTACATGAAACCAAATTTTATTACCGAAATTATTGATGAGCATAATAAAACCGGTAGGTTCGCCGCCCGGGTGCATACGCGTTTTCCTCCCGAACCAAACGGCTATTTACATATCGGCCACGCCAAAGCAATTTACGCAAATTACGCAATAGCCAAACAATACAACGGAAAATTTAACCTGCGTTTTGATGACACCAATCCCTGTAAAGAAGAGCAGGAGTATGTTAACTCTATTATTGAGGACGTTTTATGGTTAGGCGCGGATTACCAAGACCGCATTTTTTACGCCTCGGATTATTTTGAGCAAATGTATAATTACGCGGCGGCGCTGATTAAAAAAGGCAAAGCCTATGTTTGCGATTTAAACGCGGAGAAAATCCGTGAATTCCGCGGCACGTTAACCGCGCCGGGCAAAGATAGTCCCTATCGGAATCGCAGCGCAGAAGAGAATTTGGATTTATTTACGCGTATGCGTAGCGGCGAATTCCCCGACGGCGCAAAGACTTTACGCGCAAAAATAGACATGGCGCATCCTAATTTAAATCTAAGGGACCCAATAATGTATCGAATACTGCATTCCAGTCATCATCGCACCAAAGATACCTGGTGTATTTATCCTACATACGATTGGGCGCATGGATTGGAAGACTCCATAGAAAACATTACTCATTCAATATGCACGCTTGAATTTGAGAATCACAGGCCTTTGTATGATTGGTTTATTGACCAATTAGGGATATTCCATCCGCAGCAAATTGAGTTTGCCCGTTTAAATATTACCTACACGGTATTAAGCAAGCGAAAACTTCTTGAATTGGTTGAAGGTAATTTCGTGAGCGGCTGGGATGACCCGCGTATGCCAACCATCGCAGGCCTGCGCCGCCGCGGTTACCCCAAAGAGGCGTTATATAATTTCTGCGAAGAAATAGGCGTGGCTAAATTTAACAGTACAATTGATGTTGGCGTGCTTGAAGAATCGGTACGCGGAATCTTAAATAAAACAGCTACGCGCGTAATGGCAGTGCTTAGGCCGCTTAAAATTATCGTTAAAAATTATCCTGAAGGAAAGTTCGAAGAGCTCGAGGCGGTGAATAATCCGGAAGATGTTTCTATGGGCTCAAGAAAAATATTTTTCTCCCGCGAGATTTACATTGAACAGGAGGATTTTCGCGAAAATCCTCCCAAGGAATTTTTTCGTCTTTCTCCGGGCCGTGAAGTGCGGTTACGTTATGCCTATTTTCTTAAATGTGAAGAAGTAATTAAGGGTAAAGACGGCAATATCGTCGAGCTAATTTGTAGTTATGATCCGCAAACCCGCGGCGGCAACGCTCCAGACGGACGAAAGGTAAAAGCGACAATTCATTGGGTGTCTGCCGCAAAAAGTTTCGATGCGCAGGTTAACCTTTACGACAGGCTTTTTAATAATCCTGACCCGGAAAATGTTGGCGGCGGCGGAGATTTCAAATCAAATATAAATCCGCACTCGTTAGAAATTATTAAGAATGCAAAACTTGAGCCAGCACTTAAAGAAGCGCTGCCTGGCCAACGCTATCAATTTGAACGTCTTGGTTATTTTTGTCTTGATACTAAAAGTTCCGGGCAAAATTTGATTTTTAACCGCATTTCTACCTTGCGGGATGCTTGGGCGAAAATAGCGCATAAGTTTAAGAAGTAAAACTTTGTTTGAGATTTGGGGGATATAAGTTATATTTATCCCGAAGCGCCTAAATACTTAAAAAATCTAATGAAACTTGCCTGATGAGTCAGGCTTAGATGAATTATATTTTTTGAGAGCAGTTCGGGACAATTCGCACTATTTTTTCTATACAATTCGATCGCGGCCTTAACGGTAGTTTCGGCTAAGTCTCATTGTTTGGGAAAATGATGTGCTCATTGGGAGGTGCAAATGCGTAAAATATTTTTACTAATGTTTACTGCAATTTTTGTTTTTCTTCTTGGCGGATGTGAAACAACAAAGAACACCGCATACGGTATACACCGGATTGCTGCCGGTGTAGCTGATGATGTTTATAACACCGGACGTAATTTAAAAAGAGCAGACGGTTGGATGCAGGATAACGTTTGGTAAATTTTAATCCCTCGCGAGATACCCCGGGCTTTAGGCCCCTTCCTTAACAAGGTATCAGTAAGGGCCATTCCCGTTGGGATGGCCCGTGGGATGAATGTAATTCTAGATTTCTGCTCGGGAGGAAGCCCCGGTCTTTAGACCGGGGAGGCTTCACTTTATCCAAAAACTTTGCCGCGTCGCAAGCACGCTGGCTTTTTTATTTTCCGTACAAGGCCCTTAATTGTTCTACCGTGGGGTTGTCATTATAGTATTCTCCCTGCGGCCCTATATAACCGTTACCTTGCCGAATAAGTGCTACAGAACTATATCCCCCATAGGTGTTAGGTATATTAATTGTTGTTACATCAGTGTTTTGTGATTGCACTCGAATAGCAGGCTGCCCCTCTATAATAAAAGTAGGCCGTTGAATTACGGAGGGTTCAACAACAACATAACCTTCCGGGCAGGACCTGAAATAGTAAACCCCATCGTAATAATACGGGGCGTTGCTTACATATACCGTGCGTGTTCTTGGCGGCAAAGATGCTACTATGGCGCCTGCTACCAAACCGGAAACTATTGTGCGCCCCCAGAATGAGCCACTTTTATACCAATGGTTCTGACGGTAATAGTAATGACTACGGTCATTACTATGTCCACGGTCCTTGGCAAATAAATCCGAAGAAACAAATATAAGCATAAGAGATAAAAGGCCGGCGACCAGAAACCTATTTCTTGTAATTCTTCCTAACATGACATACCTCCTTTTAACGAAAACTACCCCTCAAAAATGATAATAAATATTTAGCTAAAGCCTTTATCCCGCTATTGGCTTCTTCAAGAATTAGACGCGGACTGTACAGAAAAAGTCTACACAGCTTTTATTGGGTAAAAAATGATAGAAAATTGGAAGGTAAAAGAAGAAGAGGGGGCGATATTTGACCCTAAGTACTTAGCTC
>JALOBR010000112.1 GCA_023228195.1 Candidatus Omnitrophota bacterium | reverse complement strand
CCGTTTGAAGTCCTTTTGCCGGAATCCCACGGGCTGTCGAAGGCATCCCCGTGGTTAATATGGAGCGGGACGTCGCCCCGTAACTGGCGGGAAAGGCTCCAGTCTGCAATCAAGCAAACCATAGTGAGCCACGGTACATAATGAATCTTAAAATTCTTTCCAAAAAAATTCCTTATTTTAATTTAATAGGCAGAATTTCCGCTAAGCATAAAACAAGCATCTGGCTTGTGGGAGGAGTCTTACGGGACTTATTTCTTAAAAGAAAAAAAGATCTCACTGATTTCGATTTTTGCGTAGAAAAAAAAGTTTTGAGTATAGTTAAAGAGTTTTCTAAAAAAACCTCTTCTAAATTTATAGTGCTCGACGAGGAAGAGGGCAGTTACAGGGTTATTCTTAAAAAACATTCAAAAATTTATACCTACGATTTTACGCTGATGAGGGGGAGAACTTTTCTCGAGGATTTATACCTGCGTGATTTTACTATAAATATGCTTGCCGTAAATGTCCGGAATAAAGAAAATCATATTATAGACATTTTTGGCTCGAGAGATGACCTTAAAAATAAATTAATTAGAACTGCCGATAGCGATGTTTTGCGCCAGGATCCTTTACGCATCTTAAGAGGTTTTTCTTTTATGGTAAACTATGGTTTTAAAATAGATAAAAATACGCAAAAAGCATTTGCTAAATTTAAGAAGCTGCTTAAAAACGTTTCCGGAGAACGCATAAACGAAGAACTTTTTAAAATATTCGCCTGTCCGCATTCTTATGATGCCATAAAGCGTATGGAAGAATTAAGAATAATTGATGAGATTATCCCGCAAATTTCCAAAACAAGGAACGTGCATCAAGGTGGATTCCATCATCTGGATGTCTGGAGGCATTCCCTGGAGGCGCTTCGCGAGTTTGAATTGCTTTACCGTAAATACCTGGTATATAAAAAGGAAATATTTGAATATCTTAATGAACCTCTCGCGGAAAATCGCACGCGGACGCAGATTATAAAAATAGCCTGTCTTTTGCATGATATCGGCAAGCCTATTGCCAAGAACAAAAAAGGAAACCGCACGATATTCCATACTCACGAAAAAATTGGAAGGGATTTAGCGGAAAAGATTTCAAAAAAAATTAAACTTTCTTTGAGGGAGAAGGAAGTTTTGAAAAAACTTATTTTCTGGCATCTTCGTCCGGGATATCTGGCGGACCAGGCCCCCCCCACAAAGAGAGCGATTTATCATTTTTTCCGCGATACCCAG
Organism: Candidatus Omnitrophota bacterium; assembly: GCA_023228195.1. GTDB lineage: Bacteria > Omnitrophota > Gorgyraeia > Duberdicusellales > 4484-171 > JAJYOP01. The sequence goes on along the minus strand of JALOBR010000112.1, from coordinate 3,285 downwards.
GAAGAAGGCATTTCAGTTATACTCCTTTCGCTTTCTGACTGGCGCGCAACGCGCGGCCCGCTCACGAATCTTGTAAAAAGAAAAAAACATGAAAGAGTCATGTTTAAATTGATAGACCATTATCTTGTAGAGAAGGAAAAAAAACCTCTGCCTAAACTTATCGATGGCTATGACGTAATGAAAAAATTTAATCTTACGCCAGGCGCTTTAATAGGGGAAATTCTTAATAAGGTTAAGGAAGAACAGGCGCTTTCTAAAGTAAAAACAAAATCTGATGCCTATCGCGTGGCAAAGCATATAATAGCCGGGACAAAGCATAAAAAGCTATCCAAAGGCGCATAATTATGAAAATAAAAAATATCGAAATATTAATAACAAAAGGCGATATTACTGAATCAGGGAATGAGGCAATAGTAAATGCCGCAAATAACAGATTTTATATGGGCGGGGGAGTCGCCGGAGCAATTAAGAAAAAAGGCGGGAGAATTATTGAAGAAGAAGCCATAAAACAAGGCCCGGTTGGCGTTGGAGAAGCGGTTATAACACAAGCAGGCGTCTTAAAAGCAAAATACGTCATTCACGCCGCAACTATGAAAATGGATTTTAAAACGGATGAAGATATAATACGAAAGGCTGCGCATAGCGCTCTTAAGCTGGCTCAGGAGAAAACAATAAGCTCAATCGCATTCTGCGCTTTAGGCTGCGGAGTGGGTGGTTTTTCTTACGAGGCTGCTTCAAAAATTATGGCGCAGGAAATTTTCAGGTATTTGCAGGAAACAAAAGAGCCGACACTTAAAAAAATCGAGTTTATTCTATTTTCTGAAGAAGCATTAAAAATATTTCAAAAGAATATCGTTGGCTATCTGGAACATATTACAGGTAAGCTTCGCGAGGGCCCATTTCTTACAGTTGATGGCATAGTAGAGCTTGATAATGGCATTGTAATGATAGAACGCATGAACCCTCCTTTGGGATGGGCGTTTCCCGGAGGATTTGTTGATTATGGAGAAACAGTTGAAGGCGCAGTAAAACGCGAAATAAAAGAAGAAACTAATCTTGATTTTTTTGATTTTAAATTGCTTGGTGTTTATTCTGAGCCAAAAAGAGATGCCCGGTTCCATACCATCTCTACCGTATTTTACGGAAAAGGTAAAGGCGAACTTAAGGCGGCTTCAGATGCTAAGAATGTGAAAATATATGTGGTTGATTCGCTTCCCGAAAAAATCGCTTTTGACCACAGGCAGATAATTAAAGATTATGTTGAACGGGTCAAAAGTAAAAAATAAAGTGATTTATCTTACAACATCTGCTTTGCGTCTCTATTTCCTGTCGTCTAAACCCTGATTTATGATACGTACCGAATTTATACGATATTTAAAGGGTGTTGGCCCGAAAAAAGAAGAAATATTTAATAAGGTAGGCGTCCGCACTTTGGATGATATGCTGCATTATTTTCCGTTTCGCTACGAAGACCGGCGCAATTTCAAAAAAATGAAAGATATAAAGGAAAATGAATTTTGCGTAATAAAAGGAAAAATACTTGCCAGGAACCTGAAAAAAATGCCTTATTTTTTGCGCGCGAGGAGAGTGAAAAATATATTGGAAATTGCAATAAGCGATGACACAGCCACTGTTAACTGCACCTGGTTTAATCAGGGCTATCTCTATGACAAAATGACAATCGGCGATACTTTGATTATTTATGGTAAACCTAAAATGCACGATGGTAAATTAAAACTTATAGCGCCTGAGTTTGAGATGTTTGAAGAAGGGGAAGATTGCCTTAATATCGGTAGAATTGTAGGTATTTATAGCTTAACGCAGAATTTGGGACAAAAATTTATCAGAAGAACAATTTCACTTGCCTTGGAAAATCTGGACTCAGAAACAAAAGATTCGTTACCTTTTGACATAAGGCGCGAAAAAAAATTGCCAAACATCATACAAGCATTTAAATGGATACATTTTCCCGGGTCTTTTGAAGAAGCAGAGAAATCACGGGAGAGGTTTATTTTCGAAGAATTATTTTTTTCTCAAATTCTCGTTTATCTGCGTAAAGCTAAGCACCGAAGCCAAATTGCTAATTGTTTTGACGTTAGCCCTAAGCTGATTGCGAAATTGAAACAGAATCTAAAATTTTCTTTGACTGCTTCACAGGAAAAGGCTTTGGATGAAATACTTGAAGATCTTAAGAAAAGTTATCCTATGCATCGGCTTCTTCAGGGCGATGTCGGCTGCGGCAAGACGGTAGTTTGCGCGTTTGCTTTTGCCTGCGCTGTTTCTTCCGGATACCAGGCGGCATTTATGGTTCCAACCGAAATACTTGCCTACCAGCACAAGGAAACTTTCCATAATCTTTTTAAGAATCTTGGATATAAGACAGAAGTGCTGGTTGCATCCCTGCCTAAAGGGGAAATTGAAAGGATACGCAAAGAGCTGGGTGAAGGTAAAATTGATATTATTATAGGTACGCATGCGCTTATATCTGAAGATTTGCTTTTTAAAAACTTAAGATTTGTAGCTATTGATGAGCAGCATAAATTCGGTGTAGCGCAGCGGGCATTATTGCCGAAAAAGGGGATGAACCCGCATTATCTTATAATGAGCGCAACTCCAATACCGAGAAGTTTGGCGCTTTCTTTATATGGAGACCTCGATTTATCGGTTATCACAGAATTGCCTTTTGGCCGCATTGCGCCTGAAACTATGTGGGTTAAGGAAGACAAGAGGGCCTGGGTTTATGATTTTATAAAAGAAAAAGTATCAGCAGGCCGGCAAGCGTATATAATTTATCCTATAATTGAGGAGAATGAAGATGAGGATTTAAGGTCCCTGGAAGTAATGTATGAAAAACTGAAAAAAAAGTTTTCAAAATTTAAAATAGGAATGTTTCACGGGCGTCTTAAGCCACAGCAGAAATTATCTGTGATAAATGAATTCCGCGAAGGCAAAATTGATATATTGGTTTCTACCACTGTTGTAGAGGTCGGAGTAAATATCGAGAATGCAACTGTAATGGTGGTTGAAAATCCGGAAAGATTTGGACTCGCGCAATTGCATCAGCTTCGCGGGAGGATTCAACGTTCAATCCACCCACCGTATTTTATCCTTTTAAGCGGCGGCGTTCTTTGCGAGGAAGTTTCACAAAGGCTTAAAGTCCTGGAAGAGTCGAATGACGGTTTCAGGATAGCGGAAGAAGATCTACAGCTAAGGGGCCCGGGAGATTTTTTCGGCCGCATGCAGCATGGCCTTCCGGAATTAAAAATAGCAAATCCTTTACGTGAT
>JALOBR010000111.1 GCA_023228195.1 Candidatus Omnitrophota bacterium | reverse complement strand
TACAGTCTGGATAGTCTCATAAATTTCAGCCAGGGCATGTTGCCTTCTACGCTTAATTTTGCTAAAGACGTGATTAAGCGTAATAACGCTCCGTCTTTCATCGAAGCCCTGGAGTTGATAAACAAATTTATAAATGAAACCTCAAAACGATGCGTTTTTATAATAGAAAATTTTCTTAAATTAAGAGATATCTTTCCAACCTTTCATCAGGATTTTTCTAAATTTATAATTTTGCAAAATAGCTGCATGGTTGTCTTAAGTGATGTTGATACAAAAGAGTCGGAAAAAACACTTTATAGCGAATTGAATTTTCTGTTTGGAAATTTCGAAAAAATCGCAATCAGCGAAAGTAATTTCGTAAACAGGTTTATGTGCGTGAGAAAATCTTTCGAAGATATCGAATGCCTTCCCTTTTTTGTGTCATTTTTTGTCAATATTCTCGGTTCAAACACAGTTTATTACAATCTAATGAAACATTACGTTAAAAATACTTACAAGAAGGAAGACGAGAACTACTCTATAGTTACGGCATTACGTGATGCGTTATATGTGCGGGAAACGTATTTTTTCCAAAAATTCATGAAAAAAATGAATAAAATCGAAGAAAACTTTCGGGATTCGGCAGCGTTAATTAAATTATTGATTGCCATAAGCGATGGTTATATCAGGGAAGGAGAGCTCGCATCGCTACGCATTCTTGATGCTAAAAATTTAAAGAATAAATTGCAGAAACTTTACGACTTAAATTTCGTAGAGAACCTTGGCGGCGTTTTCAGGATAAAAGATCCTTTGTTTTCTTTTTGGGTATCTCATGTTTTTAAAATGTTTTTTTCCACTCCTGTTTTTGATTCGCAGAAAAGGCTTCTTTTGTTTCGTAGGAAAGTAGAGGAATCGGTTTTACTTTTTAAGGAAGATTTTTACAAAGATAAAATAAAGAAGGTTCTTGAACTTTTTGGTTCCTTTAAAAACGATGTATTAAAATTGGGGAAAGACCGTTACCGGCTGCCACTCATAGAAAAAAGCAGGCTTATGTCTTATCCCGATAAAAAAATGCATTTGCTTATCGGCGAAGGCAGGGAAGTTCTGTTTGTCGCGATAAAAGAGGAAGAAGTAAACGATAATGATATTTTTGATTTTATCGAAAAGGGCGGTTCTCTAAAAGGAAAAAACGTAAAAAAGATATTTATTTCGCTCGAGGATTTTACATCCAGCGCCAAGTTAATTGCGAAAAATAATAAATTAATTGCCTGGGGAATTAACGAAATGAATGATTTGTGCCGGGCATACAATAAGCCCATTATTTGTGTTGAAGCTAAACAGGCATAGAGGGAATAATGAGAGTGTTGGTAATCTCTGATACGCATATACCTATTACGGCGAACAAATTGCCTGCGGTTGTAATAGAGGAAGCCAAAAAGAGCGATGTGTGCATACACGCCGGAGATTTTGTCGATGCGAGCGTGTTTCGCGAGCTTTCTAAAATAACTAAAACATATGGTGTGTGCGGTAATATGGATAATTCTGATATTAGAAAGGAGCTTCCGGAAAAACAAATAATCGAATTGGGTAGCATACGGGCAGGTTTAATCCACGGTAGAGGCTCTCCCGCAACGCTTATGAATTATATTGATACAGAGTTTAAGCAGGAATTAAATATGTTAAATATAATTATTTTTGGGCACACCCATCATCCGTTGGACAAAGAAATTAATGGCAGGGTATATTTTAATTCCGGTTCTTGCACGGATAGGGTTTTCGCGCCGGAGCCGTCTTATGGCATTCTAGAAATAGACGGGAAAAATATCACACGGAGGATAGTGAAATTTGAATAAATTGTGGGCACCCTGGCGCATAACTTATGTTTCTAACGCCCGGGCCAAGGGGTGTATTTTTTGCAGGGCTTTTAAGGAGAAAAAAGACAAAAAAAACCTTGTAGTTTTAAGGTCCAAGCACGCGTTTGCTATTCTTAATACTTTTCCTTATAACAACGGCCACGTTATGGTTGTTTCCAACCGGCATGTTTCTTCTATCGAAAAGCTTAAGGATGAAGAAACCCTGGATATAAATAAAGTGCTCGTCATAATGATATCCGCGCTTAAAACAGTATTAAGACCCGCAGGCTTTAATGTCGGTATAAATTTAGGGAAAGTCGCAGGCGCTGGTATAGACAAGCACATGCATATTCATATTGTTCCGCGCTGGCTTGGAGATACAAATTTTATGCCTGTTTTGTCTGATACCAAAATAATATCGCAAAGTTTAAGCGAGCTTTACGGCAAGTTAATTGAGCATGCCGCGAAAAAGAAATAAATTAGACTATGAGCAAGGTTACCATACAAAAAAATATTAAGACAAGCGATAAACATGGTTGGCAGGATTATGAGGAAAAAATACTTTCTCCGCTTGCCATGAAGTCTAAATATTCCAGGGGGAGAAAACATTACGAAAAAGAACATCCTTACCGGTCGTTATACCAGAGAGACAGGGATAGAATTATACATTCCGCGGCTTTCAGGAGGCTTGAGTATAAAACCCAGGTTTTCGTATACCATGAAGGCGATTATTTTCGTACCCGGCTTACGCATACTTTGGAAGTTGCTCAGATAGCGCGGACCATAAGCAGAAATCTTAGGTTAAACGATGACCTTACTGAGGCAATTGCGCTTGCGCACGATGTAGGACATACTCCGTTTGGGCATGCAGTTGAGTCTGTGCTTAACGAATTAATGGCAGGCGATGGCGGCTTCAACCATAATGAACAGGGGCTTCGCGTAGTAGATTTTTTAGAAGAAAAATATCCTTCTTTTAAAGGGCTTAATCTTTCCTGGGAGACTCGTGAAGGCATAATAAAGCACAGCATGAATGCAAGTAAAGATTTTGCTGCCCGTTATGCCGAGTTTAATCCTGCCGAGCATCCTACTCTTGAAACCCAGGTGATGGATGTTTCTGATGAAATAGCTTATGACAATCATGATATAGACGATGGCATAAAATCAGGGTTGATTTTTGAAAAAGATTTACGAAGTAAATCTCGGCTATGGAGTATGACTTACAAGAAAGTGAAAGCAGAGCACGCAAATCTTAACAGTAATCTGCGCGTTTATCTTATGATAAGAAATCTTATAAATATGCAAGTTACCGATTTAATAGAAAATACTTTTCGTAATGTCAGCAAATTAAAAGTATCTACACTTAAGGATGTTCTCAAATGTAAAGAGCGTATTGTGTCTTTTAGCGATGGAATGAATAATTTAAGAAGTGAGCTTCGTGAATTTCTTTTTGATAATCTTTACTGCCATTGGCGCGTGTTGCGCATGACTGATAAGGCAACGAGGTTCGTCAGCGCTCTTTTTGATATTTATCTTCACAATCCGCAGTTGCTTCCGCCGCCCTTTAGGGATGAACCACAAAGCAAAGGAGTTAAACGCACAATATGCGATTATTTGGCAGGAATGACGGATAGATATGCGTTAGAGGAATATAAGAAATTTTTTGACCCTTATGAAAAAGTATAAAGCTATATTTTCTTCATTTCACACGATATACCGCCTGATTACTACTTCCGGCGATATAAAGAATTTTGCAATGGGCGTATGCCGGCTTTATAGGAACATATTCGCGGCAGATAAAGTTACAGTTGTATTTAAAAACGTTAACGCCCAGGGATTTATGAAGATGCGGCTTGAGAGTAAAAGACAGTCGTTTAAAAAGGGCGGTATATCTATACTTACCAACAGAGAGAAGGAGATATTGCATCAGGAGAAGGAGATAATGCTTGGAAACCGCCTGATATATCCTTTTATCTTTTCCGATACTCTCGGTGCTGTTTATCTCAAGCGCAATCCGAATAGCCCGGAATTTAATGAATTAGAAAAAAAATGGTTTTTGTCACTTTCCGAAGAAATAAGCATATCCTTAAGGATTTTTAACCTTTACCGTGAAGAAAAAAGGTTAATGATAAACTATATAAAGTCGCTCACAAAATTACTTGATCAATATGTTCCAACCTCATATTTGCACACCAAAAGCATATTTAGATTAATTAAGGCTATCGGTAAGGAAATGAAGCTTTCTGAGTCCGAAACAAAATCTCTTGAGTATGCATCGCTTCTGCACGACGCCGGGAAAATTCAACTTCCCTCCGGCATACTTAAAAAACAAACCCCGCTTACAGACGAGGAATATAAAATAATAATGAAGCATCCGCGTAAAGGGGTTGAGATGATAAAGGATTTAGAGATATTAAAGCCGGTTATACCGATAATTTTACATCATCATGAACGATATGACGGAAAAGGTTACCCTTCAAAATTCAGCAAGGATCAGATACCGCTGGGTTCCCGTATATTATCTTTGCTTGATGCATTTGATGCAATGTATTTCGGCCGGCCTTATAGGAAAAGAATACATCTTAAGGAGATAGAAAAAGAGTTACGTAATCAAATGGGTAAGCAATTTGACCCGCAAATAGTTGAAATTTTACTGAAAATCCTTAAAAGGAAAGACATTAGAAAATACTTGCGTTCCTTCCTGTAAATCTTAT
>JALOBR010000110.1 GCA_023228195.1 Candidatus Omnitrophota bacterium | reverse complement strand
AAAGCTGTTTCTTTTTTCAAAGAGATAAAGAAAGAAAAATATGATGTTGTTTTTGACCTTTCCCTGAATTCTCAATATGGTTTTTTTCTGAAAATGAGCGGTATTAAAAAACGCGTAGGTTTTAACTTTAAAAATAGAGGGCGATTTCTCACTGATAAAATAGATATCGTTTACGGCTATAGCGATAAGCACGTTGCAAGGTATCATCTCGAACTTCTCAAATTTCTAAATATTGCACCAAAAGATTATAAATTTGAACTGTTTGTTTCCGGAGAAACGCTAAAGAAGGCAAAAGAAACTTTTAAGAAATGCGGCATAAATGAAAATGATTTACTGATTGCTGTTTGTCCTGGTTCCGGGGATAGCTGGGGCGATACTGCTCATTTTAAACGCTGGCCGCAGGAAGATTTTTCAAAACTTTGTCGAAAGCTTAAGGATGAATTAAAAGCAAAAATATTACTTTTTGGTTCTGAGCCGGAGGAGAGCATATGTCTATACATATCAGAAGAATTACAAGGCAATGCAATAAATTTGTGCGGAAAAATAGATTTGGAAGAATTCTGCGCGGCTATTTCTTTATGTAATCTTGTTGTTGCTAATGACGGCGGGCCTTTTCATATTGCCCAGGCTTTAGGCAAGAAAGCGATAGTTTTATTCGGCCCGGTAGATGATAAGGTTTATGGCGCATATCCTGTGGCAGATAATTGCGTAGTTTTCGCTAAGCATATCTCTTGCCGGCCATGCTATAAATCTTTTCGTTTCAGTGGTTGTAACACTGATAAAAAATGCCTTAGAGAGATAACTGTTGATGAGGTATTTATTGCGGCAAAATCGCTTTTAAAAGTTTAGATTTGCTCCATTCCCCGGAATTCCACGAACCATCGAAAACATTCCGTGGATAGATACAAGATAAGAGCGATGCCCCTAAAAGGTTTGCGGGCTAATTTTTCTTTACAAGCATAGTTTCCGGTTGTATAATTTACAAGTTGTAATGCTTTTATTGATTTAATCTTTAGGAATACGGAGGTATTAGGTGAAAGTTTTAAAGTTAGGGATACCAAAAGGAAGTCTTCAGGAAAAAACTCTGGAAATTTTTAAAAACGGCGGTTTTAATATTTCTGTAAGTTCGCGTTCATATACGCCTTCGATAGATGACGTAGAAATAAAACCAACGCTTTTACGCGCTCAGGAAATGTCGCGTTATGTTGCAGACGGAGTGTTGGATTGCGGCATAACAGGCGAGGATTGGATTCTTGAAAATAATTCAGATGTTATACGCGTTGATGAGCTTTTATACGCGAAAAGAACTTTAAATCCCGTGCGTTGGGTGGTTGCCGTGCGTGATGATTCCAAGATAAAAAAGCTAAAAGACCTTGAAGGAAAAAGAATAGCTACAGAATTGGCGAATTACACTAAGAAATTTTTTAAGGAACAAAAAATAAATATCGAAGTGGAATTTAGCTGGGGAGCGACAGAGGTAAAAGTTAAAACCGGATTAGTTGATGCGATAGTTGAACTCACCGAAACAGGTGAAAGCCTTCGCGCGAACGGTTTAACAGAAATAGCTACTGTATGCACCTCAACAACCAAGTTTATAGCGAACAAAGAAGCATATAAGGATGATTGGAAAAAGAAAAAGATAAACTACATTCTGCTTCTTTTAAAGGGCGCGCTTGAAGCGAGAGATAAGGTCGGCTTAAAGCTTAACGTTAAGAAAGAGAATCTTCAGAAAATTTTATCAATACTTCCTTCACTTAAAAAGCCGACAATCTCATCTTTAACGCTTGAAGGGTGGTACGCGCTTGAGGTTATAATTGAGGAAAAAGAAGTAAGGAAACTTCTTCCGCTTTTTAAAGAAAATGGGGCGGAGGGTATAATCGAATATCCGTTGAACAAGCTTATATACTAGATTAAGGTATAGGAGGAAAAAATGCCTTGTGGAAGAAAAAGAAAGCTAAAAAAAGTAAAAAGACACTGGTTTAAAAAGAGAAGAAAACAACAGAGACATAAGTCAAGATAATATAACTGGCTGCGCAAACCTAAGTTCTTGTTTCGCGCAGCCAGTTATATTGTATTTGGTAAACTTCTATGATATTTTTTCGGATGCCTACTTCTGTCAAGCGCTTGAATATCGAAAACGCTATTAACTTTAAAAAGCCTGCGGCAGTAAATCCCGTTGGAAGGCTAGGTTACCTAACGGTTTACTGCGTTGACTCTGCTAGAAAAATATTTTCTAACGGGGTAAAGCGAAGTTTTCTATTGCCGCTTGTAATCTTTTTTATTTCCTGCCTTTACGCTTTAAATCTCTTTGCCGCGAGCGAGGAATCTATTAAAAAGCTATATGGCGATTATCTTAAGGGTTTGTTCTATGCTGAAGAAGGTAATTACGAACAGTCGCTGAAAGAACTCAATAAAGTAAAAAAAGTTGATCCTAATTCCATATATGTAAGATTAAAGATAGCAAGCGTACTGATACGAATGGGCGCCCTTGAAAAAGCGGAAGCCGAGCTTAAAGACGCAAAAGCGCTTAATCCTGAAAGTTTCGAAGCATCCCTGGGCTTGATTTTCCTATATTCCTACGGCCAGAAAGATATCGAACTTGAAAGTGAATATGAAGAGTTCCTTAAAAAGGCCCATAAATTAAAACCGGAAGATATAAAGATTTCCGAATACCTCGCGCAGTTTTATTTTTATAAAAAACAACCTAAAGAAGCATTAGTAATATATGAAGACATTGTAAAAAATCAGCCTGATTATGTTGATGCTTTATTTTGGCTTGGATTTTTGTATGAAGACCTTAACCGGCGCGAGGATGCGATAAAAACCTGGAAAAAAGGTTTGCAGATTTCACCTAATCATGCCCAAACCTTGAATTCTCTTGGGTATCTATACGCAGAGGAAGGTAAAAATCTTGATGAAGCCGAAAGCATGCTTAAAAAAGCTTTAGAGGCAGAACCTGAAAATGGTGCATATCTTGATAGTATTGGTTGGATTTATTTTAAAAAGAAAGATTACAAAAAAGCACAGGATTACCTTAAAAAAGCTATAGAATATCAGGAAGACCCGGTTATTTACGAACATATAGGCGATGTCTATATAGCTTTGAACAATAAGGATGAAGCGTTTAATTTTTACAAAAAAGGCCTGGAGCGTTTTCCGGATAATAAAGAATTAAAAAGTAAAGTCGATAAATATGGAAACGAAATTAAAATACCTAAAAAGTAAAGCGACCGAGATACGGAAGCTTATCATTGAAATGCTTGCCAGGGCAGGAAGCGGCCATCCCGGCGGCTCTCTTTCGTCATCAGACATAATTACGTGTCTTTATTTCGAGGTTATGCATCATGATCCAAAGAATCCCGTATGGCCGGATAGAGACAGGTTCCACTTGTCCAAAGGGCATTGCTGCCCCGCGCTTTATGCAGTACTTTCTTTAAGCGGCTATTTTCCCCGGGAAGTTTTATGGACTTTGCGTAAATTTAATTCCATGCTTCAAGGCCATCCGGATAAACGTGTTCCTGGAATAGAAGTTGCAAGCGGATCTTTGGGGCAGGGTTTATCTGTTGCTTTGGGAATGGCACTTTCCGCAAAAGTCGACAAGAAAGGATATCGTGTTTATTGCCTTATGGGTGACGGTGAAATACAGGAAGGCAATGTCTGGGAAGCAGCTATGGCCGCGGCGCATTTTAAAGCAGATAATTTATGCGCTATAATTGATTATAATCACTTTCAGATTGACGGAAGAACCGATGACGTTATGAATCTGGAGCCTCTGTTAAATAAATGGGAAGCTTTTGGCTGGCACGTTATTTCCTGCGACGGCCATAATATCAAAGAATTGCTGGAGGCTTTCGCGGCCGCCAAGACGGTTAAGCTTAAACCTACGGTTATAATAGCTCACACGGTAAAAGGTAAGGGTGTTTCTTTTATGGAACATGTGGTTGATTTCCATGGAAGAGCGCCTACAGAAAAAGAAAGAGAAATCGCTCTTCGCGAACTCAGTGAAATTGAAAAAGTCGAAGAAAACATAGAGGAAGAGGAATAATGGCTACAGAACAATTGTATCAACGTGATGTTTACGGTAAAACTCTTGTCGAGCTTGGAAAGCGCGACGCAAGGGTTATTGTGTGCGATGCGGATTTGTCAGGTTCAACAAGAACAATTTTATTCGCAAAAGAATTTCCTGACAGATTTTTTAATTTCGGCGTGGCTGAGCAGAATATGATGGCAACCGCGGCAGGAATTGCCAGTTGTGGTAAAGTGGTATTTGTCTCAACTTTTGCTATGTTTGCAAGCGCAAGAGCGCTGGATCAGGTCAGAAATAGCATATGTTATAATAATTTAAATGTCAAAATAGTGGCAACTCATAGCGGAGTAACTGTCGGCGAAGATGGCGCTTCTCACCAGGCTTTAGAAGATATAAATTTTATGCGCGCCATACCTAATATGAAAATAATAGTTCCTGCCGATGGCCCTGAAACACGCGCGGCCGTTCTTGCTGCCTTCGAAACTAACGGCCCGTTTTATGTCCGGTTAGGAAGGTCAAAAGTGCCATCTATTGAAAACAAAAA
>JALOBR010000015.1 GCA_023228195.1 Candidatus Omnitrophota bacterium | reverse complement strand
ACCCGTTCCCATTCCGAATACGGCCGTTAAGCTCTTCTGGGCCAATGGTACTTCCTTCGCAAGGAGGTGGGAGAGTAGGTCGGTGCCCCCATTGTCTTCTTTTTTGCTTTGAGCAAAAAGAAGAAGAAATTTACAAATCACAATTTCTCCGCCAGAGGCGAGACCTCGTCAATTTGCTTGTAGCAAATTGACGGGCAAATCACAAACGAACCCCAACCTTTCAAATCCCAAATTCCAAATAAAAAAATCGAATTCAAAAATTATCTGTCTATTTTTCTGCCTAAAATTTTTGTTTTTTAGCTTGAATTATTTTTTCTAAAATGTAAGCTATTATTAAAGGTAACGGATGTGTTACTAACGATTTTGATAATCATGAAGCAGCTTTGACTATTTCCTGTGTAAGATAGAAGATTATATCAATTGACAGCTTGAGTTTTTTTAATCGTATTTCTGTAGCTTGAAAATTTTAATGGGATGTCTGATTCTGGTTATTGTTCGTAACCTAGGAGTAGATTAAATGTCCAAGAATGTAAAAATATTATTTTTTTCTTTATTCGCAGGATTATTTTTTGTCAGCGTTTCTTTAGCGGAAACAATTGTTCTTAAGTCCGGTAAAACTGTAGAAGGAAAAATAACGAATAGAACGAATGAATATACTGAAGTGGATTTTATGGGTGTAAAATTAAAATATTTTAATGACCAGATTGAAAAGATTAATGAAACAAAAACAGCAACCAACTCGACTGATCCGGCGCAGGAGAAAGAATTGATTTCCATTAAGATAAAAGGAAGCGGTGCGGATAGTTCCAACAAAGTTGACGATATTGTTGATTTTATTAAAAGGTTAGACGGTATAAATAATAAAATAGATTCTATCGTGAATGAACGTATGAGCAAAGCCCTTGATCCTAAAGCGGTGAAAATGACCGATCAGCAGTATGAATCCATAAAAAGCGTTATAAGCGCGACAAAAGAAAGGATTACGGAAGTAGAAAAAATGAAAACGCCTACCAGCTGTAAATTGCTTAAGGAGATTTTTTTAAAAAAATGTAAAGCTAGAATCAGCGGCCTGGATGAACTTCTAGAGAAGTCTTTACCTCCGGGAGAGGCGACAAAAATTGTAGAAAGACAGAATAAGGAGATATCTGAGATATCAAAGAAATACAGCCTTGAGCAGCAGCGCATTATAAAAGAATATGGGGTTAAACTTTAGGCCTTGTTTTAAACAGGGTTAATTTATAAATACAGCCAAATATACTATAAACAAATGGAAAGAACATATCTTACCCGCGAAGGTTACGAAAAACTCATGCAGGAGCTTGAGCATTTAAAAATTGTGAAGCGCAAAGAGTTTTCCGCGGCTGTTGAACACGCAAGGCTTTTGGGTGATTTAAAAGAAAACGCAGAATACGATGCCGCGAAAGAAGCGCTTGCCTTTAACGAAAAAAGAATACGTGAGCTTGAAGGTAAACTAAGCACGGCGGAGATAATAGAAGAGAACGCTGTTTCTACCGGCGCGGTGTGCCTGGGCGTAAAAGTTAAAATCGTTGATTTGGATAGCAACGAAGAAGTTGAATATAAAATGGTAGGCCCCGATGAAGCAGACCCGGTTAATGGTTTTATTTCCATAAGTTCACCTGTCGGCCGTGCGCTTCTGGGGCACAAAGAAAACGACGTGGTGGATGTGAATATTCCTGCAGGAACTCTCAAGTATAAAGTAATTAAAATTTCAAATTAACTTAGCTTAAGGATGGGGGCGTAATGAAAAAAAATATTTTAGTTTTATTCTTTATTTCTTTTTGCATCATTCCTTCTATCTATCCCCAGGAAAACATAACCATAACCACATACTATCCCGCGCCTATGGGGGTTTATGAAAATTTAAGATTATTTCCCACAACGGTTCAGCCCGCTTGTGATGTAAATAACGAAGGCGTAATGTATTATGATAATAACACTAACCTTTTGATGGTTTGCCGTCAAACTTCAACCGCACCCGATACTTATGGTTTCCAGTCTGCAGGAAGCCTGTGGGTGCAAGCAGGCACAACCGGCCCAAATGGCGCAGACCCGATTGATATCCGCCCGTTTGATACCAACTTAAAAGTAGGTATTGGTGACGTTAATGTGGGTTGGAACCGTCAAAACAGGCTTGCTGTTACCGATAATACAAGTACAAACGGCCTTGGCGAACAAATTGCACTTATGGAAATATTGAATCCTCGTCGAGGAAGCAGCGGAACTTGGTCAGGAGGAGGCGACAGCGTAACCGCGCTCTTGTTAACTCCCGGCGGAGCTTCCTGGCAGGTACGCGCTGATGAATTTGATTCAGCTGCCGCGCAAGATAGCGCAGATGCCGGCGCTTTTATGATTCATCAAACTGTAAATGGAGGCCCCGCGACGCGGCTTGTAATCCGTAACAATGGTAATGTTGGCATGGGTGTTAATAATCCGCGGGCGCGATTGGAAGTAAATGATACTTTACTACTCACTCCAAGAGCTACTGATCCTGCAACTACGACAGAGGGGACATTCTATTACAACAATAGTGCTTCTGTTAAAGGATTCAGGTATTACAATGGAAGCATTTGGAAAGGTTTTTCCGGAAATGCCGAATTGTATGTCAGGAACGCGGCAGGAACAGCCGAAAAGAAAGGCGCGCCAAAAATTTTATTAGGAAGCTTTACCCCTCCGGGCACTGATACTTGGTATACAGTTTCCTGGACTAATACGCCATTTAATAACATTTACGCGGTTTTGCTTACGCCTTCCGATGGCGGCGGATATGAATTTGATGCAAAGACTAATGGCACAAATAACAGTGTTATGATCCGGCCAGACAGCAGCGGTATGATTCTAACATTTCTTGTTATTGGAGACTAAGAGCGATTGACACTGCTACCTTTTTGTGATAACTTACCAGTCAATTATGACAAAAAATACAAAAATCGGTATTATTGGCTATGGAAATATGGGTGCAGCTATTGCCAGGGGAATTAGTTCTAAATATCAGGTTTTTGTTTTTGACAAAGAGGCCAGTAAAACCAAAAATATAGTAAAAGTAAAAACTGTAAAAAGTATTTTTAGCTTACTCGATAATGTTGACGCGTTAATTTTGGCGGTAAAGCCGCAGGATTTTAATGATGTTTTAGCTGAAATCAAAAATAATATAGATGATAAATTGATAATTTCAATCGCGGCAGGAAGGCCAACGAGAGGCATAGAAAAAATTCTCGGCAAGGTAAGAGTCGTAAGGGTAATGCCGAATTTACCTGCAAAAATAGGCAAGGGTATGTCTTGCTTGTGCAAAGGAAAATTTGCAAATAACAGTGATTTAAAATTCGCCAAAAAAATATTTGATTTTATTGGTGATACGCTGGTTTTAAATGAGAATATGATGGATGCGGCTACTGCTGATTCTGGAAGCGGTCCGGGATTTATATGCCAATTAGTTTCTGGTAAGAGCTTAAAGGAAGCGAAAAAAATAGCACAAATAGAACTTGTGCCTTTAATGCTTGATGCAGGTATGGATATAGGCTTTAAGCGGGGCCAAGCTGAATTGTTAGCCGTAGCTACAACGGCTGGCACCATGGCTTTGTTGGAGAAAAGCAATATTTCAGCTGAAAACTTACTTAAACAAGTGGCTTCCAAGGGCGGAACCACAGAAGCTGGATTAAAAGTTTTAAAAGGAAACAAAAAGTTTTTATCAAAAGCATTTAAGGCCGCGCTTAAAAGAGCCAAAGAGTTATCAAGGAGATAAAATGGAAAAAATAGGAATAATCGGCGGAAGCGGGCTTTATAAACTCGATGGTATCAAAGTAAAGAAAGAAGTTACAATTACTACGCCTTTCGGAAAGCCTTCCGATAAATTTATTCTTGCTGAATTTGAAGGTAAAGAGGTTGTATTTCTACCCCGCCACGACAAGAAACATTCTATAAACCCGACAGAAATAAATTACAGGGCAAATATTTACGGAATGAAGAAGCTTGGCGTTGGAAGGATTATTTCTGTTACTGCCTGCGGCTCGCTTAAGGGCGAATATAAACCATTGGATTTTGTCGTGCCGACGCAATTTATCGACAGGACTAATCAGGCTAGAAAGCAAACCTTTTTCGACAAAGGAGTTGTGGCGCATATAAGTTTTGCTCATCCGGTTTGTGAGGATTTAGCTAAGTTGGTATATGTTAGCGCGGAGAATAAAGGTGTAACCGCGCACTACGGAGCTACCTATGTTAATATGGAAGGCCCTCAATTTTCTACCTTGGCCGAGTCTAATCTTTATCGCAGTTGGGATATGGGAATTATCGGAATGACCAATATGACTGAAGCTCGATTGGCGCGTGAGGCGGAAATGTGTTACTCAACTCTGGCAGCAGTAACCGATTATGATTGCTGGCATGAATCTCACGAAACCGTAACTGTCGAGATGATTATAGCCAACCTTTGCAAAAACGTAGAGAAATCGAAAGAAATAATAAAAGAAATAATAAGGCAGGTGCCAAAAGAGCGTACGTGTGCCTGCAAAGACGCTTTGAAATACGCCATAGTCACGAATAAAAAGTTTATTCCCAAAGAAATAAAAACTAAACTTAAAGTTATTGCAGGAAAATATATAGATTAGACCATAGACCAAAGACCGAAGACAAAAGACCTAAAAATGAAAAATATTAAAAATTTGAATTCTGTTTTATTGTTAGAAGGTTTTTATCTAAAAAAGTCTTTGGTCTTTAGTCTTTTGTCTTTAGTCTTAGATATATGAGCATATTAGTCGTAGGTTCAGTTGCTTTGGATGCGATAAAAACTCCACATTCAAGATGCGAGGAAGTTTTAGGCGGGTCGGCTACGTTTTTTTCCTTTAGCGCGCGCCTGTTTGGCCAGGTTAATCTTGTTGCCGTCGTAGGCCGTGATTTTCCTGCCAAGTATATTAAATTATTCCGGGATAAAGGGATTGGCATAAAAGGCCTGGAAATAGCCGATGGCGAAACATTTCGCTGGGAAGGCGAATACGAGTGGGATTTTAACAGCGCAAAAACTATTGCCACGCATCTTAATGTTTTTTCGGATTTTAATCCAAAACTGCCCTTAGAATATAAGCATAGTAAATATGTTTTTCTGGCGAACATTGACCCGGAAATTCAGGAACGGGTGTTAAGGCAGGTAAAAAATCCTAAGCTTGTTGCTTGCGATACAATGAACCACTGGATTGAAAGCAAAAAGAAGCAATTAACCAAATTCTTGAAAAAAGTAGATATTTTATTTTTAAACGATGGCGAGGCCAGGCAGCTTTCCGGAGAAAATAATTTACTTCGCGCGGCAAAGGCAATATTTAAGTTTGGGCCAAAGCGCATAATCATAAAAAAAGGAGAGCATGGAGCAATGCTCTTTTCGAGAAATTCTGTTTTTTGCGTTCCGGCATTTTTACTGGAAGATGTATATGACCCGACAGGCGCAGGGGATACTTTTGCCGGAGGAGTTATGGGGTACCTTGCAAATCAAAAGAGCTTAAGCGAGGATGCCCTTCGGCGTGCAATTGTTTATGGAAACATAATGGCTACTTTCGCGGTTGAAGAGTTTGGGCCATGGCGGCTGGTTTCATTAACTAAGCCGGAAGTAGAAAAACGTCTCAAAGAATTTAAGCAGCTTACTTGCTTTTAAGATAAAAAATCAAATATCAAAAATCAAACATCAAAATGACAATGCAAAATTCAAAGATTTTCGAAACATTTTTAATTTTGATATGTAATTTTGATTTTTGCATTTTGATTTTTGATTTATAATATAAGCTAAAAATATGGATAATCCTAATTACAAAGATACCTTAAATCTGCCTAAGACTGACTTTTCCATGAAAGCGAATCTTTCGGTTTTGGAGCCGAAGATGCTTGTCTTTTGGAAAGAGATTGGTATTTACGAAAAAATAAGGCTCTCTCGAAAAGGAAAAAATAAATTCGTTCTCCACGACGGCCCGCCTTATGCGAATGGCTCAATACACATAGGCCACGCCCTAAATAAAATTCTAAAAGATATAATCACCAAATATATGGTTTTAAAAGGCGCAGATTGTCCATCTGTCTTCGGATGGGATTGTCATGGCCTGCCGGTTGAGCATCAGTTGCTTAAAGAGTTGAATAAAACCAAAAATGATGTTGACGTGGCTGATTTTCGTAAAAAGGCGAAGGATTTTGCGCTAAAATTTGTTGAATTGCAGAAAGAAGATTTTAAGCGGCTCGGAATCTTTAGCGACTTCGACAACCCATATTTGACGTTTAATCCGCGATACGAATATAACGTAATTAAGCTATTAGAGGCGTTGACCAGGCTTGGGTTTATTTATAGAGGCAGAAAACCGGTTAATTGGTGTGCGTCTTGTGAAACAGCGCTGGCTGAAGCGGAAGTTGAATATGAAAATCATACTTCGCCTTCTATATTTGTTAAATTTAAAACAAAAACATTAACTGGCCCTGAAAAGAAAAGAGTCGATATAGAAAAGCGTATAAAGCAAGTTGGACAACGTTTTCAGCCCAAAGATGTGTATTTTGTTATCTGGACAACTACCCCCTGGACTTTACTGGCGAACGTGGCAGTCGCTCTGCATCCTGAAGAAAGATATTGCTGCTTGGTTCAAAGCAATGGAGAAGCCTGGGTTGTTGCCGAAAAGCTTAAAACCTCTTTTCTAAAAGTTCTCAATAAAGAAGAAAGCGATTTCGATTGCATCTGGCTTGCTCAAGGCAAAGATTGGTTTGGGTCAACTTATGAGCGCCCGTTTGGAGGGGAAGGAAAAGTTGTTACTGCAGATTACGTATCTATGGAAGACGGTACCGGATGCGTGCATACCGCACCTGGGCACGGGCAAGATGATTATTCAACCGGCAAGAAATACGGCTTGGAAATTCTTATGCCGGTTGACGGTAAGGGCAAGTTTGATGACACTTGCGGCAAATGGCAAGGGAAATATGTTCATAAGGCTAATGATGAGATCATTGAAGATTTAAACAGCAGGGAGTTATTACTTTCTGCCGGTAAGATAACCCATTCTTACCCTCACTGCTGGCGTTGCAAAAATCCGCTAATTACCCGGGCGACATTTCAATGGTTTCTTAACGTTGACCATAATGATTTGCGCAGCAAAGTATTAAAGGAGATAGATAATATAAGATGGGTGCCTTCTTCTGGTAAGGAAAGAATGAAAGGAATGGTTGAGTTGCGTCCGGATTGGTGTTTATCTCGCCAACGCCTTTGGGGCATACCCATCCCGGCAGTAAAATGCAAAAAATGCGGTAATGTAGTTCTCGACGAAGAGGTGCTTAAAAAATGCGCGGAGATTTTCAAAGAAAAAGGCTCTGATTCGTGGTTTAATTTAGAAATCAATAATTTCCTTCCGGAAGGGTTTGCCTGCAAGGAATGTAAAACAGTTGAGTTCGTAAAAGAATTCGACATACTTGATGTTTGGTTTGAATCAGGAGCAAGTTTTTTTGCCGTCCTTAAAGATAATCCGGACCTTAATTTTCCGGCTGATATGTATCTTGAAGGAAGCGACCAGCACAGGGGTTGGTTTCAGGTTTCTCTATTGCCTTCGGTTGCCATAGAAAATAAAGCGCCTTTTAAAACTATCCTAACACATGGTTTTGTGGTTGACGGCGAAGGTAAAAAAATGTCGAAATCCCTGGGTAATGTAATTGCTCCGCAAGCTACCATAAAGCAATATGGCGCAGAAATTCTACGGCTCTGGGCGGCTTACAGTGATTATAGTGAGGATGTCAAAATATCAGATAATATAGTCAAACAGCTTGTTGATATTTATAGAAAAGTCAGAAATACCATAAAATTTATACTAGGCAATCTTTATGATTATGCACCGATGCAGAATAAAATAAGTTACGAAGAGCTCCTGGAGGTTGATAAATTAATGCTGTCAAAAACCATGGAGCTTTATAGCCGCGTTACGGAAAATTACGAAAATTATAGTTTTTATAAAGTATGCCAGGAAATTTTTAACTTCTGTAACCTGGACTTAAGTTCTTTTTATCTTGACATTTTGAAGGATAGACTATATACTTTCTCTCCGAATTCAAAAGAACGGCGTTCGTGCCAATTTGTTATTTATAATATCCTTAATGTTCTTTTAAAATTGATAGCCCCGATTATTTCTTTTACCGCGGAAGAAGCTTACTCCGCGGCTTCTTTCTTATATGGCGGGAAGGAATCCATTTTCCTTTCACAATTAGATGAGAGTTATCATCAAGAATGGGTCAACGAAAGCCTATCAAAAAAATGGCAGGCTATATTTGAGTTGAGAGAAAAGGTGCTTAAAGAGATAGAGGATAAACGCTCAACAGGCGCAATCGGAAGTTCTCTTGAGGCAGAAGTTTTTCTTAAATTCAAGGATAAAGAGCTTGTTTTTTATAAGGGGTACGAAGATATTCTTCGTGAAGTTTTCATAGTTTCCGCGGTGACAATTGACGAGGGAAACCCGGAAATACGGGTAGAGAAGACTGCGAAAGAAAAATGTTTACGTTGCTGGAATTACAGGGATAATCTGGGAAGTAACAAAGATTTTCCCGGCACGTGCTTAAGATGCGTTGACGCATTGAAAAATAAAAGTTGAGAATCTGGCAGCAATGGTAATTGCCCCTCGCGCCCGTAAGAAGCGCTTCGGGGTTAATTTTCTGCTTGCGGCATAAAATTAAGGAGGCATTAATGAAGACTCATTTAGCAGCTAAAGAATTAAAAGAGTATAAAGAAAAACTCATAAATCTTAAGGAAGAGGTCATGGCAAAAATCCGTGAGATTTCCGAAGATACTCTTATGAAGAGCCAGAAGGACATCTCGGGAGATATGTCCGGTTACGGAATACATATCGCAGATGTCGCATCGGATAATTACGAAAGGGATTTCAGCTTAGGTTTGGTTTCCGATGAACGTAAAGTGCTTCTTGAGATAGAGGAGGCATTAAAAAGGATAGAAGCTAAGGACTACGGTGTTTGCCAGTTGTGCGAAAAAGTTATTGCCGCCGTCCGTTTAAAATCTATTCCATATGTAAAGTATTGCAAAAAATGCCAGGAAAAAATGGAAAAAGAAAACAAGTTGTAAGCCTTGCTTTTGTATGTATCGTAGCTTCTTTCGTATTTACCGCTGATTTTTTTATAAAACGATATTTCTTGGCTAATCCTTCCTTTGAGTCCATTCCCGTAATAAAAAATATTTTATATCTTACCGTTGTATTTAACAAAGGCGCTGCTTTCGGTATATTGAAAGGAAAAACTTCTCTTTTGATTTATACCGGGGTAATTTTTCTTATTGTATTCCTTTTTGCCGTTATAAACGAAAGGAGAAAAAGTTTCTTTTTTCTTGTTTCCTGCGGTTTGATTATGGGGGGCGCCTTGTCAAACCTTTATGACAGGGTTTTTATGGGCTTTGTCGTTGATTATATAGATGTAAGAGTGTGGCCCGTTTTTAATTTGTCCGATTCCGCCATAAGCGTCGGCGCCTTTCTTCTTCTGCTTAACGAATTTAGAAAACCTAAAAAAATATAATATGCAACAGTCATTAACAGTTTCGCCTGAGTCTGGCGGAGAACGCCTGGATAAATTTTTGCAGCGTAATTTGCAGTCAGTTTCGCGGACGAAATTTAGTTTACTCATAAAGACGAATCGTGTCCTTGTCGATGGGCAGCCTAAGAAACCAAACTATAGATTAAAAGCCGGACAGGTAATATCCGTTGAGATGGAAGAAGATAAAAAAGATGTGTTGAAACCATTTAAGTTTGAAGTTAATATTATCTATGAAGATAGCGATATATTGGTTATAGAAAAACCGATAGATATTATCGTTCATCCGCCGCAACCAGCGGTGCAAGATACTTTGGTTAACGCTCTTTTATATATGAAGAAAGATTTATCCAGCATAAGCGCAAATCGGCCCGGCGTAGTGCACAGACTGGATCGCGAGACCAGCGGATGTTTGGTGCTTGCGAAGAATAATTTTTCGCATCTTAACTTGGTTGAGCAGTTTAGAAAGAGGAAGATTAAAAAAGAATATCTGACTATCGTATGGGGCATAGTCAAAAAAGATAACCTCGTGGTTGATATGCCGCTACGCAGGGATGAAAAAAACAGGCTTAGGATGAAAGTGAGTTTCCTTCAATCAAAAAAGGCACACACAGAATTTAACGTAAAGGAACGCTTAGATGACGCTACATTTGTAAGTATAAATTTGCTAACGGGGAGAATGCACCAAATCCGTGTGCACCTTAAATTCCTGGGTTTTCCTATAGTTGGCGATAAAAAATACGGTATAAAAGACGATTATGATGAAATGTTTTTACACGCACATAAATTGGGCCTTTTCCATCCATGTACCGGTAAATTTATGGAATTTGTATCGCCAATACCGGAAAGGTTTATAAAATTTATAGAAGAACATAGATATCATAATAAATAACCAAGCTCCAAGATACAATAACCAAACAATGACCAATAACCAAATCTCAATAACCAAACAAAAACCAATATCTCCGTTTGGTTATTGGATATTGGAATTTGGATATTATTTGTATCTTGTATCTTGGTTATTGGTTATTTAATATTTATAAAAGAATGTATACCATAAAACCACTATCCAGCGTCAAAAAACAAATAACAGTCCCTCCGGATAAATCCATATCCCATAGAGCGGTTATTCTTTCTTCTCTTTGTAGTGGTAAAACAACCATAAAACCGTTCATTGAAAGTGATGATATTTTGACGACTTTAAATTGCATGAAGAAATTAGGAGTAGGGGCGAAATTGACAAAAAAGTCACTTACAATTAGCGGTACGGGTATGTATTTTAAACCGAAACTTAAGAAAATCCCAGTTTCGCTTTATGCCGCTGAGTCAGGTACAACTATGCGTATTCTGAGCGGTTTGCTTTGTTCCCAGAAATTTACCACCATATTTGAGGCGGCGCCATCGCTTTCTAAGAGGCCAATGGAACGAGTCGTAGCGCCTTTAAAGGAGATGGGGGCAATAATCAGCGGTGTCTCGAAAGAAAGTGCAGCAAGCGGGAAAAAAGATATTTATCCGCCGCTGCGTATAGAACCTGCCAAAAAAATAATCTCAAACGAATTTATGCTTGAAGTGGCAAGCGCGCAGATTAAATCTGCCATTATGCTTGCAGCCCTTTACGCAAAGGGTAAAACCATAATTACCGAGCCGTATAGGTCACGCGATCATACAGAGCGGATGCTTAAGCTTTTCGGTGCAAACATAATAGTTAAAGATACGACTGTAACTTGCCAGCCGGTAAAGCATCTGGTATCGCCAGGAAATTTATTAATACCGGGAGATTTTTCTTCGGCTGCATTTTTTATTGTTTTAGGTTTGATATTGAGAAACAGCCGTTTAATAATTAAAGATGTAAATATTAACCCTACGCGGTGCGGGTTATTGAATGTGTTAAAACGTATGGGAGCAAATATTAAAATAACAAACGAGAAAAATACTTACGAGCCATATGCGGATATAATTGTCGAGAGTTCACAGTTGAAAGCTGCTATAGTTGAACCAGATGAGGTGCCATCGATGATTGATGAGATCCCGGTTTTATGCGTAGCCAGCAGTTTCGCAGAGGGTAAAACCCAAATTAAAGGGGTCAAAGAATTGAGAGTTAAGGAAACAGACAGGGTCAGGTCGATGATTGTTAATTTAAGCAAGGCAGGCGTTGATATCTACGAAGAATCTTACGGTAATGATTTAAAAATTGTAATTGCCGGTAAACGTAAGCATAAGGCTTGTAATTTTGAAAGTTTCCATGACCATCGTACGGCGATGAGTATGATAATTTTTGCTATGGCTTTGGAAGATGGAAGCAGGATCGATGATACTTTTTGTATTAATAAATCATTCCCGGAATTTATTTCTTTAGTAAAATCGTTATATAAATGAGATTGATTCATTTTTCGCATAATAGAAAAGAATATTGGGGGATACTCGAAGAAAAAAATATAAGAATTATCAGGGAAGAGCCTTCCAGGGGTATCAAGCCCGTTTCAAAAAAGATCCCGGTAGATTGCGTAAAATTTTTACCCCCCGCCAAGCCTACAAAGATCGTTCTTATCGGGCTTAACTACAAGGATCACGCAAGGGAGCTTAATATGGCGCTTCCCAAAGAACCGCTCATTTTTTTAAAGCCGTCGACTTCGTTAATCGGGCATAATGATGCAATAACATATCCAAGTTCGGTTAGACAATTGGACTATGAGGCAGAGCTTGCAATCGTAATAAAAAAAGAAGGTAAAAACATAAAACCAAAAGATGTCCGAAAATACATACTCGGGTTTACCTGTCTTAATGATGTGACAGCGAGGGATTTGCAGAGAAGGGATGGACAATGGACCAGAGCAAAATCGTTTGATACCTTTTGCCCCCTTGGCCCCTGGCTTGAAACCGGGGTTTCTCCGAAGGACTTAAGAATACGTTCATATCTAAATGGAAAATTGAGGCAGGATTCCAATACTTCGGAGTTTATTTTTCCATATGATTATTTAGTATCATTTATTTCTAAGATTATGACTCTTAATCCGGGAGATGTAATCTCTACAGGAACTCCTTCCGGGATAGGCGCGATGGAAAGAGGAGATACCATTGAAATTGAGATTGAAGGAATCGCAAAACTGGTTAATTATATAAAATGAAGCCTTGCGTCAATTCTCGGATTACCCACAGGGTGCCCTGCCGGGCTAAAGTCCGAGGTTCCAGTAAAGCGAATATATAAAATTCAAATGAATTTTGTCATAACAAACTGCAAATATTGTTTTTTAGCCATACTCCTGGCTATGACAGCTTGTGCGTACAGGCCAAAAATAGTTATGCAATACACGCCTCCTTTAAAGCAATGCGCTATCGTAAAAGAGCCCAGCAGTCTTCCTGTTGCTGAGAAATTAATATATGGCCTTTCCTGGCACGGCATCCCATCAGGAAGGTTAACGCTTGAGACAAAAGGCATTGAAAGAATTGATAATTATAATTATTATCATGTTATTGCTACTGCCGGGCCAAATAATTTCTTTTCTATTTTCTTTAATATCAAATACATGGTTGAAACTTACGTAGACAAAGATACGGGGCTGCCTTTAAAATTTTATAAAAAGAAATCAGTTAAAGGAAAAGTTACAGAGGAAACTATTATCTTTGACTATGGCAATAATAAGGCAATATGGGAATACACGGGTAAAACTAAAAAAACTATAGAGCTTACCAAGAATAATCAGGATTTATTATCATTTTTATATTATTTCCGTCTAAAGGGGTTGGAAACCAGCAAAGTATATAATTTTAATATTGTATATAACGGTAAAAATTGGCCGATTAAAATGGTTACGGGTAATGTCAACCTGATAAAACTGGGAAGCGGCGATTGTGTTAACGTCGTTTCTGTAGAGTTATCTTCGCCGCTCATATCCAAGCTCGTGGGCGGTGAGACTTTAAGCGCTTATGTTAGCGCTGATTCCAAGCGTATACCGGTATTTTTTACAATTAAGAGTAAAGGGAGCCAGGCAGACGCAGTTTTGTCCAATTTTAAATCCTTGAAGTAAACCCTGTCAGAAAGGACGGGGTTTTTTAACGGGTGAACACATGAAGGCGCATACAGAGTATCTTATTTTTAACACAAAAGAAAAAATTGAATTTTTAAATATTACCGATACCATTGAGGGGTTAATTACAAAAAGCGGAGTAAAAGAAGGGTTGTGTCTTGTCAGCGCAATGCATATAACCGCATCAGTATTTGTAAACGATGAAGAGGAAGGCTTAAAAAATGATTTTAAAAAATGGCTTGAAGAATTGGTTTCGGATAATAAGAAATATTTTCATAATCTTACCGGAGAAAACAACGCGTCAGCCCATCTTAAGCGCACCATTATGGGTAGAGAGGCAGTTTTAGCTGTAACTAAAGGAAAGTTGGATCTTGGGCCTTGGGAGCAGATTTTTTACGGTGAATTTGACGGCCGGCGGCCCAAGAGGGTTATAGTCAAGATAACAGGAGAATAGCTTTGTTTTTGTAGACTTATACGTTGCCGGTGTTATAATAATTATGTTTTAAATTTATGTATAAAAAGGAGGGCTGTGCATGAAGAAAAAGAACCTTACCCTTAGCGAAATAGTGATAGTGATAGTTATGATCGGCATCTTGGTTACTATCGGTATTCCTTTATATAATAATACAATAGAGAATGCAAAAGCTAAAGCCTGTGAACTTAACCTAAAAACTATTTTAGGCGCGGTTGAAGCGCAGACATTAGAGCACAATAGTTTTCCCGCGTCATTGAGTTCGATTAGCGATAAGAATTTTCGGAAAGCCTGGGCAAAGGTTTTAAAAAAAGAGGGCACTTTTAAGGTCAAATTTGTTTATTTTCTTGTAAATTTTGATAAAAACGGCTTAGCTTATGCGAAAAATGCAGAACCTTGGATTCATAATTTTATTGCTGAGAGCAGTGTGTTGCAGTGCCCCAGCGCCCATGGAGGCATTTCTTATGGTATAAACTCAAGCTTAGCCGGAAAAACATTTGAAGAGTATAATGCAGAGCCTGGAGCGGTAATAGTTGTTGGAGATTGCGATAGTAATGTATTCGTTGGCGATGGACAATTGGCGGGACGGCATAAGGAGTATAGAATCGTAGGCTCAACTAATTACGCAGTAACGCTTACCAAGGGCCACAAGGAAAAGAAAGTTCATACGAGCGGCGGTGGTGAAGGCAATAAAAATAAATGATTATAGCTGCTATTGCAAAGGAAAATATTTTTAAGTTTTTACAATTTTAAGTAAAAGGTAAATAAAATTTTTACTGGGAAGTAAAAGAAATAAAAGATAAAAAATAAATTTGCTGATTTGAACAAAAAACGTTATACAATTCTAGCATTAATCTCATTAGTTTCTATCTTGCCGCTTTTCCTCTCTTTTCCTTACCTTTCTCGCCTTTCCTTGAGTCTTGACGATTTTTCAAGCCAAATTTTCTATTATTTAAATAAAAAAAGCATTGATGCAAACAATATAGTCCTCGTGGCTATTGATGATTATTCTTTTAAGGAAATCGGCCAGAGCTGGCCCATAAGAAGGAGCCTTTACGCAAAAGCTTTAAATATTCTTAACGGTCAAAACGCGAAGGTCGTTGGATTTGATCTGATTTTTGAGGGAGAAAGCCCGCTTAAAGAAGACGATGAATCTTTTGCTTCCGCCATAAAAGATTTTAAAGGTAAAATAATACTTGGTTATTTTTGGGATAAAAGCGGTTTACATTTACCTAGAAAAAAATTTTTGCAATATGCCGTGCATGGGTTTATTAATTCCATCAATGATTTTGACGGCACTGAAAGAAAATGCATAAGTTATGTTAAATTTGATGATTTTTCCGATGTTTCTTTTGCAATAAAAATAGCCTCGGCTTACAAGAATTATTCGCAAGAGTTGATAAGGAGCATTGTTTCCGGACAAAAAACAGACCCTTTGGATTTGCGGGAAGAAGGAATAAAAGAGCAGTATGTATTTAATGTAAATTATCTGATAAAGCCTAATGATATTAAAACAATATCTTTATATGATTTGATTAATGAAAATTTTCCAGCAGGGTTTTTCAAGGATAAAATCGTACTTGTCGGCCCTACCCTTGGTATAGCCCATGATATTCATCGCACACCGCTCGGGGTCATGCCCGGAGTTTTTATCCATATTAATGTCATTACGGACATAATGGAGGCAAAACTAGCGAGACCTGTTTCGGTAATCATTCCTTTGCTTTTGGTGATAGTGATTTTGGTTGCAACTTTATACATGTTAAGCTTTTT
This sequence comes from Candidatus Omnitrophota bacterium, assembly GCA_023228195.1. Lineage (GTDB taxonomy): Bacteria > Omnitrophota > Gorgyraeia > Duberdicusellales > 4484-171 > JAJYOP01. The sequence continues at coordinate 4,157 of JALOBR010000015.1, read as the reverse complement.
CACCTTTTTGCGCGGAATTTTCTTATATTTTGGAATAGTTTTGGGTATGTTTTGGCTTAATATAGCAGTTAAATCTTTTGGCTGGTATCTTCCTCTGGGCAGCATAATAGTTTGTTCGTTAGTTTTTGTAGCGCTTGGCAGTTTTTATAATTACGCAATATCTGTGGCATTTTTAATGCAAATTAAAAATAAACTCATAAGAGACCCCTTGACTAATCTATTTAACATCAGATATTTTTCCGAAAGGCTATATTTAGACTCAAAGGGTATTTTCCGTAAGAGAAAATATTTGATTGTGTTATTTCTGGATGGCTATAAAGCGTATTCTAAAGCGCAGAATTTTGAACAATTGAAAAACACATGGGGCAGAATTTCCGGTTCACTTTTTTCCGTATCAAATCTCTGGGCGAGGTACGCTGATGATATTGTGGTCGGCTTAATGAGAAGGTCCCCCGATTTAACTTACATAAAAGAGGTGCTTAACGAGACAGTATCGGAAAAAGGCATTAAGGTAAAAATGGCAGCTGCGAATATAAGTGTTGATACGGATATATTGAAAGCTTCGGAGTTTCTGGTTTCTGAAATACATAAAAGCTCTGAGGATATAATTTCTCTGGCATATAAACATTTGCCGAAAGAGATACATCATAAAGCAAAATACGAAAAGCGGCTCTATTCTTTATGCCTTGATGCGGAAGATAAAAACGCCGAATTATTGAATCTTATCGGACAGCTTAAAAATGAAGAGCGAAAAACAAAAGAAGCTTATTTTGAACTTATAGCTTCTTTGGTTACGGCCCTTGAGTCAAAGGACCCTTATACAAAGGGGCACACTCAAAGAGTTTGCAATTATAGCCTTATGCTTACGCAAAAACTTAACCTTTCTCTTGAGGAGAAAGAACGCATAAGAAAGGCTGCGCTGTTGCATGATTTGGGTAAAATTGGCATTCCGGACAGCGTTCTTCATAAAAAGGGCCAATTGACCGATGAGGAATTTTCCATAATAAAAGAACATGAAATATTAAGCGCTAAGATACTTGAGCCTATCAAAGAGTTTAAGGATATTATTCCATACATTCTATACCACCACGAAAATTTTGACGGAAGCGGGTATCCCCACGGCCTTGCTGCCGATTTTATTCCTTTAGGGGCGCGCGTTATCGCTGTCGCCGATATGTTTGACGCGTTAACCACCGGAAGGTCTTACAAATCGGCATTTTCCGTAGAAGAGTCGGTTAATGAAATCGAAAAAGCAAAAGGCAAGAAACTAGACCCTGTTTTGGCGGATAAGTTCATAGAGGCCCTTCGCGATTTCCATATTTTAACCTCAATATAGCCGGCATATTAAGTTCTGAAAAAAACTAGCATGTCTTTTTTTGTTTTTAGTCTTAAGTCTTTGGTCTTCAGTTTTTGGTCTAATTCCTAAGATTTGTATTGTATTTTTACCGCCGTGGTATATAATTTTTTCTCATAACCGCAGATTAGCACAGATAGAAACACCTTAATAAATTATTGAGGTATCAGCACAGATTATCGCAGATTCCGTGAAGCTGATTTTTGTTGATATTAATAAAAATAGCCAGAAATAGGAAATTAATAGAAATTTATTGTTTAGGATATCTGTGGTCATCTGCGATTTACCATCTGTGATTATCTGTGAGAAAATAAAAACTATTAAACATGGAAATAGCACCAAGATATAATCCAAAAGAAGTCGAAGAAAAAATCCTTAAAGAATGGCTTGAGAGCGGTTTGTTTTCTGTAAAAGTTGATAAGTCAAAAAACCCTTTTTCAATCGTTATCCCGCCGCCCAACGTAACCGGTATCCTGCACATGGGCCACGCTCTTAATGATACTATCCAGGATGTGCTTATAAGATTCAAGCGAATGCAAGGTTATGAGGCTTTATGGATGCCGGGGACAGACCATGCAGGCATTGCAACCCAGAATGTTGTTGAGCGCGATCTTGCTAAGCAAAATTTAAAAAAAGAGGACATAGGGAGGGAAGAGTTTTTAAAAAAATTATGGCAATGGACCGATAGATGCGGCGCCACAATTATAAGTCAGCTTAAGAGGCTTGGGTGTGGCTGCGATTGGCAAAGATTACGTTTCACCATGGATGCGCCTTACGCAGAGGCAGTTTGCGAGGTATTTGTAAGATTGCATGAAAAGGGATTAATTTATAGAGGAAAACGCATTATCAACTGGTGTCCGCGTTGCAAAACTGCTCTTTCCGACGAAGAGGCCGCTCATAAGGAAATAAATGGCTGGCTGTATTATATTAAGTATCCCGTAAAGCAACAGATAAAGAGCGGAGACTCCGCGGCAGAGTATGTGATAGTTGCTACAACAAGGCCGGAGACGATGCTGGGAGACACCGCAGTTGCGATAAATCCGAAAGATGAAAGATTAAAATGGCTTTCTGGTGCAAAAGTTATTCTTCCGATTATGGACAGAGAGTTGAGGGTTATTGAAGATGAGGTTGTTGATATAGAGTTCGGAACCGGTGTGGTTAAGGTAACACCCTCCCATGATCCCGTTGACTTTAACCTGGGCAAGAAACATAACCTTGAATTCATAAATATAATGAATGATGATGCAACCTTAAATGAAAATGCCGGTGAGTTTTCCGGCATGGACAGGTTTGAAGCAAGAGAGGCGATTTTAGCAGTTTTAGAAGAAAAAAAGCTTATCGATAAAAAAGAGCCTTACAAAGTATCAGCCGGGCATTGCTACCGTTGTCATACTATAATTGAACCCCGTATATCTTTGCAATGGTTTGTGAAGATGAAGCCTTTGTCGGAGCCGGCCATAAAAGCAGTAGAAGAGGATAAAATAAAATTTTATCCGCAGCGATGGAAGAAGGTTTATCTTAATTGGATGTATAATATACAAGATTGGTGCATTTCCCGCCAGATTTGGTGGGGGCACCGCCTGCCAGTATATTATTGTAGCAATTGTCAGGAAGGCAAGTCACAAGTTCCAAATCCCAAATCACAAACAAATCCCAACGACCAGGATTCCAATAATACCATGGGAGTCATCGTTTCAAAAGTAAAACCGGAGAAGTGTCCAGTCTGCGGTTCAGCTAACTTAACTCAAGATGAGGATGTGCTTGATACATGGTTTTCTTCGTGGCTTTGGCCATTTGCCGCGTTTTACTGGCCATTCACAGAGCCGTCAGTGTTAACTGATGATTTAAAAAAGCTTAAAGCTGACAGCCGAAATCTGAAAGCTGATTTAGATTATTTTTACCCAACTTCAACTCTGGTTACAGCTTCGGAGATATTGTTTTTTTGGGTTGCCAGAATGATAATGGCAGGTTTTGAATTCAAGAAAGAAATCCCTTTTAGCTCTGTTATAATCCATGGTACGGTGAGAGATGCGCGGGGAACTAAAATGTCCAAATCTCTAGGTAATATAATTGACCCTCTGGAGGTAATCGAAAAATTCGGCTCTGATAGCCTTAGGTTTTCTTTGATGCTTCTTGCGGCAAGCGGAAGCGATGTTTATCTTTCAGATGAAAAGTTTCTGGTAGGCAGAAATTTTTCAAATAAAATCTGGAATGCTACCAGGTTTATTTTTCTTAAGATTTCGCAGTCCGGCATAAAAATAGAAAATCTCGCATTTGGCGATTTAGACGAGATAGACGCCTGGCTTATAAATAGGTTAAATTCTGTTATCGAAGAGGTAACTAGGCATTTGGAGAATTACCGCATTAATGAAGCAACTAAATGCATGTACGAATTTTTTTGGCACACTTTTTGTGATTGGTACGTGGAAATAATCAAGGATAATTTTAATCTAGCCAAAGGTAAAGTGGCAATTTATACGCTTGTAAATTCTATGAAATTGCTTCATCCCGTTATGCCGTTTATAACTGAGGAAATTTTTCATTTAATTGAACAGAATCTTTCTTTGGGGCTGGAAGATAGTTTATTGAAATCCAAGTGGCCTCTGCCTGTAGAAATGCCGCAAAGTTGCGGCGATGTAAGAAAAATAAATATGCTTTTTGAGACAATTGGAGAAATAAGAAATATAAAAGCTGACTTAGGCATAGCTCAAAAGAAAGTAAAATTGCAAATAAAAACAAGCCAGGAAAATGAAGAATATTTAAAGGCATATGAAGGCTGGGTAAAACGATTGGCATATCTGGA
>JALOBR010000014.1 GCA_023228195.1 Candidatus Omnitrophota bacterium | reverse complement strand
CGGAAGTATTATGTCTAAAACTATGACATCCGGTTTATTATTTAAAGCAAGATCAAAGGCTTCTTTCCCCTTAGTGGTTGAAAGAACCTTATAGTTTTCGCGCTCCAGAATATGACAAAGATAACTCAACGTCGTTTCTTCATCGTCAACTATAAGTATGCTTTTCTTAGATATTTCTGGCATATTGTAAAATCCTATGACTAATAATCTCCACCACCCACTTCGTGGGTAACTCGACTAGACCTTTTTGCCTGAGTAAGCTACAAAACAAGCAAATCTCGTTAAAAGAACACCCAGGGAGGCGGCATTGGTAAGCTTCCCGCCAGACTCATTGCGTTGCCCGCAAGCCCGATAGCGGAACCAACCAGTTGAAACGGCAAGGTAAGTAATTCACAGCCGCTCAATAACATACAAAACAAAAACAAAAAAAACAACGACAACAAACTGCTTCGTCTCATTGCATTTATAATACTATGTTTTTGCTTTTTTTCAACAGAAATGTTGCGATGCCGGAAAAATGAGCGGTCTCTAAAAATGCATTACTCTATAAAGCAGATTTGCTTTGAATTCTTCCGGTTTTGGCTTTCTTTGCCTACTTCCCTAACGGCAAAGAATACTTTTGCTTTCTTTGATTCCATGCTCACCTGCTTAAGCAATGCCATAGCAATTGTTTCTGCGGTAAGATGTTCACCGGAACTGCATACTATCTTAAATACCTTTTCTGTCATGATCTGCCTCCATACCTTTGCCACGGAACCTTTAAAACGGTGATAACGAAAAGCGGAAGAAATTATATCGCCTCGAAGAAATATGTCAACCTAAAATATAACGACCGGAATATACGCAATTAACTATATTCTTAGGTATTTACGCGAAAGGCCTACAATAAAAATAGACATAACAAACAGCCCGCACATCGCTTCAAACATAACAACTGCCTTATTGGCGCCTACGGCTATTATGTCTCCGTAGCCTACGGTAGAAAATGTTATTACGCTAAAATAAAGAGCCTCAATGAAATCCGGTTTAAAAGCGCCACCGCCCCTTGAAAGATACCCAAAAGTATACAGTAACGCCGAAACAAAAATTATAGCTAATCCTGACAAGACTGTCCTTGAAGGCCGTTCACCATGGCCCCAAATAATATAGGAAAAAGTCAAAGCTAACCAGGAAAAAATACGCCTCAAAAGCGGCATAATGCCTCTTTCTTCTTCACTTTTAGCTATTTGATGAATTTTGCCTGGTTTTAAAAGCAGGTAGGTTAAAAATTTCCTGCGGCATTCCTTTGAGCTATAAAAGCAATCAGCAAACTTAAAAAACTCCATATCCCTTTCATAATTAGCAGCAGCATATTTATACAGCAAAGACGCGTATTCATAATCCCCGGCTTGCTCTGCCTCCATGGAAGCTTCCTCATAACACATGGCTGAATTATAAAAAGTCTTCTCACCACACTTTACGCTCCAGCTGCTTCCTGCCGCAGCAAGGCATATGGCGGCTTGTTTATGATTGCCTTTAGTTTTATAGATATCTCCGGCTTTTCTAAACAGGCCAAAAGCTTCGTCAAATTTTTCTTGATAAAGAAATGAATACGCTTCTTCTTCCAAAATTTTAGGTTCTCTATGCATATAAATTATTTGTGAGCGTCAAATAAACGCTTCTTGGAAACAACGTACATTAAAACAAACGTGGGCAGAATAAGCCCTATAACCCCGGAAAATTTATAAAGGATATTCGGCATCGCATCGTAACTGCTCTGGATACTGGGAACTATCTCGAAAAAAGTCATCTTTGAGGCAGTAAAACTATTAACTATTCCGATAGTGATGCTTACAATATAAAAAACAATATAAGCCGTCCAGGCGCTTTTTTTCATTCTTAAAAAACCTATCGAAATATACAGGTTGATTACGCTTACTACCAGGAAATAAATCTTTTCTCCGGTTCCGGTAATAAACAATCCACCTATCAAGGGAGCTTTAGGATCTACCGGCATAAAAATAAAAATTGCAGAAGACAAGGCAGTGAAAAACGATAGTATCGAAATAAGGGTTATGCCAAGGGGCCTTTTTTTGTTCGTAACCTGCGGCTTTACCACGCCGAATATCTTTTTCACCACGCCCTTGTTAAAAAAAATCATAAAATACATCGGGATGCAGATAAAGAAAATAAAATTTGCTACAGAAATAAAAAATTCCGGAATATAATTCGCTGGCTTTGCTTGAGCATCATAAACAGATTGCGGGATAAATATGAGTGAGACGGCGGACGATATCCCTATGAATATCGCAAATACCGACATAACAAAGATAGAATACCTTGCCCAGTTTTTCTTAAATATTATCCCAAGCCCCGTTGCCACAGGCCACAAAACTAAAAGCAATGAATAAACGATTACCGCCCCCAAAAACGGCTGGTTTTTAGTTAAATTTCCGCGGGATAATAGCCCAAGCGTCATTATGATAGACACAACGATACCAACACATGCAACATAGATACCGGACAACCTGACAATTGTTTTTTCCATCGCTATATTTTATTGCTTAACCGGTTGTTCTCCAGGCTTTACGGAAATCTCTCCAAGATCAACCTTTTTTGCCCCTTCCTTAACGCTTGCTTCCATTTCTTTTTTTACGCTACTTAGCTTATCTTTAATATCGTTTTGAATTTTTTTATAATTTTCCTGAATACTTTGCATTTCTTTTTTCAAACTTTCTATCTTTTCGTTAATTTCAGTTTTAATCTGCTCCGGATTACCGAGTCTACCGGAAAGCTCGTCTTTATATTTATCATAATCAATTTTAAACTCTTCAAGGTTCAGTTTAAAACTGGATATGTTCATCTCAAATTCATTCAGCTTATCATTCAAAAATTTGTATTGCCTGTTAGCAAGATCTATCTTTTCGTTAGAGTCCTTGTATAACTTAAGACTAAGAGCTGTAGCAGCAGCTATAGCAATAAATAAAACACCCACTAATATCGTAAACATCTTACCAGACTTCATAGCACCTCCCTCTTAATAACTAACTATAGCTTCTTGATACCGGCACCGAAACCGCACTTACCACTAAACTGGCTTTCCCTGAATGAAGTCGCCGAGCTTATCAAAAACAACTTGCTCTAAATTCGTAAATTCTACACCTGTTTCGTATATAAAGCCCTTTGCGACTTCTTTTTGCCTCACTACTTTTCCTGCTAAATTTACCCGCTGAGAGAAAAACGGAAAAAAAGTAAGCATTTTAAGCGTTGTCCCTCTTGGAAAAATTTCGCTTGTTGTAATAAGCATGCCTCCCTGGCTTACATTTACCGTTTGCGAAATATTGAAATCAACGCCTGCATACATATCTTTATAGCTGACAAGGAAATTCACATTCGCTCTGGGATAACGTCGCCTTTCTGTTCCGCTATACATTTTAATCCTCCTTGAGGCTTCATCCTCATAGAATTATATTTTACCTTGAAAAAGCAAGATATCCAATAATTATAAAATTGGCTATAGGCAGCATCATCAAAAGCCCAAGCCATGCCGGCTTGTTACGCATTCTTGCAATTTCCATCCAAACGATAACCATACATACAAAATTTATTAGCGGAATTAACAGAAGAATAAACCACCAGAATGATTTTTTTGCTATCATTAACATAAGAAACACATTCAGTATGGGTAACCAGGCAAACCAGCCAAAAGCCGTATTTGTTTTACCGGCTATTTTAGACAGGCATAGCGAATTATAAATATAAAGCAAAATTGATACAGCTAAAAGGACAAGCACAAAAATATTTTCATAGCTAAAAAAAGGCACTCGATTAATATTGACGGAATTCCTACGGGATATCCGTGAAGACTTCTGGCGGTTAATAATTTTTGTTATTTGCGAAGTTTTTTTATAAAGAAGTTCCGGGGTCAGACAACCTTGCCCTATCGTTTTTTCAAAAGTTCTCCCTTTATATTCGAAAGAAACCGTCGAATCGGAAATTTTCACTACCGTTACCCCATCGATTCGCTCTCCCTGCCTGGCAGGTTCTCCATTAACAACCGCCAGAGGGCTATCAGCATCATACAGGATTCCACTCACGCAGACATTAGGAAGCTTTATTTCTTCATCGGAAGGATAAACTGCTCCAATAGCAGAAAAAAACAGCAGCAAAAATATAAAGCCTTCCATAACTCCTCGGGCTTTAGCCCGAGGCCTCAGCAAGGCCAATACTGAGCGGCGCACACACATATTAACAGTCTTAAGGCTACAGATACGGCGCCGCGAATGCATGAAAGTTTTTACTTTATTAACCATAGGCATCGTTTTGTATGCAAATACCCTACAATACCATTAACACAACTATATTTTATTATATTACAGAATAAAATTTTTGGTAGGAATTTTGATAATAATTTCGATAAGGGGAAAGAAGAAAGCGTAGACTGAATTTCTTCAATCTACGCTTTCGATTTAAAGTTATTTAAAGGAATAAATAATACAGGTAACGAATCCACCCCTGCCTCGCTGGGGATGTTTTCACCAAGACATCCCGTCTCGCTGAAGATGCGTCAAAATTCTCACGCTCGCTTCGCTCGCAGGATAATTTTGACGCGCTCGACGGGATAAGAAAAATATAGCCCGCCGGAATACCGGCGGGCTTATTTTTCTAAATTGCGGGGACAGGATTTGAACCTGTGACCTCAAGGTTATGAGCCTTGCGAGCTACCTGTCTGCTCCACCCCGCGTTATGTTCAAGAATTCTATCAACTTATTCTGCTATGTCAACAACTATTTCGTTTTCTCTGGCTACACCAAGGCTGTCGCGCGCGAGTTTTTCGTAAAGATACGGATCATTACCTACTCTTTTTACCTTTATCTGTAAATTCTTGATTTCTTTATGCAAATCTTTGTTTTTAAGCAAAAGGCCCTGATTTACCTGCCGTAATTTTTTTAATTTCGCGTAATTCGGAAAATAAATAATCAGGCCAGCTACCACCAATATCACACTTATAAAGATAATCTTAATCGCCTTAAAATGATTTAAATTTAAAAGTTTTGCCAGCATATTCAGCTCGCTTACCAAGCTCTTCCTCAATTCTTAATAATTCATTATATTTAGCAACTCTATCCGTTCTTGAAAGTGAACCGGTCTTAATCTGCCCGCAGCTAGTTCCTACCGCGAGCTGGGCAATCGTTACGTCTTCAGTTTCTCCGGAGCGATGTGACATTACTGCGGTAAAATTGTTCTTAAACGCCAAATCTATCGCCGCAAGCGTTTCGGACAGGCTTCCGATCTGGTTTACTTTTATCAAAATAGAATTAGCTGCTTTTTCCTCTATGCCTTTCTCGAGCCTTTTCGTGTTAGTAACAAATAAATCATCTCCTACAATCTGAATTTTCTTGCCTAAATTTGCGGTAAATTTTTTCCAACCACCCCAATCATCCTCGGCTAAACCGTCTTCAATAGAAACAATCGGAAACTTAGCGATAAGTTGCGAATAAAAATTAATCATATAATCCGAATCAACCTTTTGACCTTCTAACATATAACCGCCATCCTTAAAAAACGAACTGGATGCCGGATCTAAGGCGAGGGCCACTTCCTTACCGGGCTTATATCCTGCTTTTTCGATCGCCTGGATAATTAATTCTAATGCTTCGCTATTTTTGGTTAAATTAGGGGCGAAACCGCCTTCATCTCCTACCGAGGTGGATAATTTTTTGCCTTTCAAAATCGATTTTAAATTATGAAATATTTCTGTTGCAGCCTGCAGCGCCCGCCTAAAACTATCAAAACCTATCGGCGCAATCATAAATTCCTGAATATCTAAATTGTTATCAGCATGCAAACCGCCGTTTAAAATGTTCATCAACGGAACCGGCAAAAGCTTACTTTTTGTCCCGCCTACATAGCGGTAAAGCGGCATTTTTTTTGCATTTGCAGCGGCTTTCGCAACAGCCAGAGACACCCCCAAAATCGCATTTGCGCCAAGCTTGGATTTATTAGGCGTACCATCAAGCTTAAGCATAAGCTTATCAATCTTTTTAAAATTAGGCTCCTCACCTTTTATTTCAGGAAAAATTATTTTATTTACGTTTTCAACGGCCTTGAGCACGCCTTTCCCCATGAACCGTTTGCTATCTTTGTCTCTAAGCTCAAGCGCTTCGTGCTCGCCGGTAGAAGCCCCGGAAGGAACTGCGGCCCTACCGAGGATGCCGTTACTTAAAATAACGTCTACCTCAACTGTTGGATTACCCCTTGAATCAAGAATCTCCCTTGCGTGAACTTGCTTAATCTTTGCCATGCTACTCCTTTTTTTTATACACAGCCACGTTACCCTCAATAACTATATTAAGGTTCGGGGCGTCCCGCACCTTAATAATTATATATAAGAAACGGGACAGATGGTCACAGATGGTAAATTACAGATAGTCACAGATAAAAAGACAACCGCATTCTACTACGCATCAACCGTTTTTCTATCGTATTCCAATCGTCTTGAAATTTATCTGTGATCGTCCGCTTCAAAATCTGCGATCATCTGCGTTATCAATAATTAAATTTGTTTGTGATAGGCATGCGCCTGTCTCTGCCAAAAGCGCGCGGCGTAATTTTTATACCAATCGGAGCCTGCCTGCGCTTATATTCACTTACGTCAATCATTGTCATTACCTTGCGGACCAGTTTCTTATTAAACCCTTTTTTCACTATTTTTTCAAGCGAAAAATCATCTTCGACATATAATTTCACAATCGGATCAAGCAATGAATACGGCGGCAAACTGTCAGTATCTTTCTGGTTGGGTTTAAGTTCAGCTGAAGGAGCCCTGCGTATAACAGAAAGAGGGATTACCGGTTTAGGATGGATATGATTAATGTAGCGTGATATTTTATAGACAAGTGTCTTCGGTATATCTTTTAACAGGCCAAAACCGCCCACCATATCGCCATAAAGAGTGCAATATCCGCAGGAAACCTCGCTCTTATTTCCCGTATTTAGCACAAGATATCCGAACTCGTTTGAATACGACATAAGCAAATTGCCTCTTATCCTTGCCTGTAAATTTTCTTCTGTTTTGGTGCCGTCTTTTTTTCCAAACAACGGCCAAAGGGTTTTTAAATATACATCAAGTGTTTCATTTATGTTTATAATTTTATAATCTATGCCCAAATTCTCGCATAAGGTTTTTGCATCCGCGAAAGTTGCTTGTGAAGTATAACGCGAAGGCATAATAAGCCCGCAAACATTATCTTTTCCAAGGGCAGACGCCGCGATAGCCGCGACAACTGCAGAATCGATCCCTCCGCTTACACCTATTATAACTTTCTTGAAACCATTCTTATTAACGTAATCATACAAACCAAGCTTAAGCGCGGAGAACGTATCCTCTTCTTGTCTTGCAGATACCTGCTTTGCGGGATATTTTTTGTTGTTATCCAATTCGAAAAACAAAAAATCCTCTTTAAACCTATTTGCAACCGAAACTATCTTGCCTGAAGGAGAAACTGCCATACTGGTTCCATCGAACACAAGCTCATCCTGGCCCCCAACTAAATCAGCGTAGAACACAAAAGCGTTGGTTCTCTTGGCGAGCTCAGAAATAACTTCCTTGCGCATAGAAATTTTTCCAAGATGAAACGGCGAAGCAGATATATTAACAATAAAATCGAGTTTTTTGCCGGCCAAGCTTTTTACAAAACCTTTTCTCCAGATGTCCTCGCATACACTAACACAGAATTTATACCCCTTGAATGTATAAAACGACAAAAGGCTTCCGGGCGCAAAATATCTTTTCTCATCGAAAACTCCATAATTAGGAAGATAGATTTTGCGGTAAACATCTCTCAACTTACCGTCTTTCAGAAACGCGCAGGAATTATATATTTTATCGTTGTATTTATCGACAAATCCAAGAAGCACTATTATGCCTTTCGATTCTTTCTCGATAATTTTTAAATAACGCAGGTTTTCATCAATAAAATGCGGCTTTAAAAGAAGGTCTTCGGGCGGATAGCCGGTAAGGGCTAATTCCGGAAATATCACTATATCTGCTTTCGCTTTTTTTGCCTTTACGATATTCGAAATGATTTTCTTCGCGTTATATTCCAAATCTCCGACACAAGGATTTATTTGTGCTAATGCGATTTTTAACATACGAGTTATATGATTTTATTCCTCTTCTGGGCCGCTCGCAACCCAAGCCAAAAATATAAAAATATGCCGAACGCCATAAGAATTACCGAAATAGACTGCGAAAAAGAAAGAAATAATATACTGCCTCTCGGGTCGCCACGGAAAAATTCGATGATAAACCTGATTATTGAATAAAAAATTAGATAAAACGCTAAAATCTGGCCGTCAAATTTCTTTTTCTTTTTTAAAATTATCAAAGCAGCAAAAAGTAAAAAAAGGGAAACTGCTTCTATTAGCTGCGTAGGTATTACGCGAACTCCGGCGAATCCCGCGGGAGAATCTTTAGGAAATAAAACACCAATAAAGGAGTCCGTCTCCCGGCCGTAACAACAGCCCTGAGAGAAACATCCCAGCCTTCCAAAAGCATGAGCCAAAGGAACTCCGGAAACAATTATATCGGATAACTTAAAAAAATTCATCTTATGCAACCTAGCCAAAACATAAAGCGCAACTACCCCGAAAACAACTCCTCCATAGAAAACAAATCCGCTCCTGCTTAATAACACCTCTAAAGGATTGAGGAGAAAATTTTCAAAATCTGTTAATATATAAAAAAATCTTGCGCCAAGAAAAGAAAAAATAAGAGTCCAGAAAATTATGTCCGAGAATACGCCTTTGTTTATATTTTCACGGATAGCCTGTTTTAGGCAGAAAAAGTATCCGAACAAAACTCCTAAAAAAACAAAAAATCCATATGTGTAGATTGTGAATGAACCAAATTTTAAAAGTACTGGATGCATTTTATTTCAACTTCAACAGCCTCAATTAGTTACGCTCTACATATTTGTAACAAAACTTATTTTCCCTATACCTGCATCTTTACAAGCCTGCCATACTTCAGTTAAAACTCCTACGTTTGAATTTTTATCTGCTTTGATAAAAACCGTCTCATATTTATTTTTTTTCAAAAATGTTGCTACATCCTTGATGAATGCCGGGTTGCCTTGCAAATATATTGTATCGTCTTCTGAAATTCTAATATCAACTATCTTAACGAACTCTTTTGAAGTTACCATGTCAGGAAGTTTAACATTTAATCCCGGCACAACCGCAAAGCCGGTGCCAAGCATTAGAAAAGAAAAGAACAACAACAATACATTCAGAAAAGAAATAGTATTTATCTGATTAAAGTATATAGCTCTGCCCAACCGTCTTTTAAATCTCACCTGCGTATCTCCTCTGAGACAAAGCCTCCAGCAACTCTCCGGAAGCTCTTTCGACTTCAAGAATATAAAAATTAACCTTATGCACGAAATATTGATAAAATATCGATGCGAGAAGCGCAACCGTCAGAGCGCCTACAGTCGCAATCAGCGACTGCCATAAACCAATTGCTATATCAGCTTGCGAAACAATGCCGACGCTGATTGCTTTTTGCGAAATTGAATAGAAACTTTTAAATAAACCGATAGCCGTTCCCAAAAGCCCAAGCAACGGAGTTATATTGGCAAGCATATTCAAAAAACTTAGATTTTTCTCTAATTTAGGCAGCTCATAAAGCGAAGAAGTTTCTATCGCCTCTTTTATAGCTTCTCTGGAATCTTCATAGTGAACCAAGCCTGCCTTTAATATATTTGTCATATAGTATGGATTTTTTTCGCATATATCAACGGCCTCCGACATTTTATTCTTACGCACACAATCCACTATTTGACCTAGTAAAGCCTGGCTGTTTATCCTAATTTTTGAAAAATAGAATAAGATACGCTCAACGATAATAGCCGCGGCAAACACCGAACAGAGCATAATAGGTACCATCATCAAACCGCCCTTAGATATCCACAGCCACATGTATCCTCCTTTTTAATAAGCACATCATTTTTCCACGCGAGCCGCACTCAAAAACAATGATAGTGCGATAATGAGACTTGTTATTTTTCAGAATTCTTGTCTAAAAAAACTTAGTTGAATTATACCCCCGCACCAACTTTTGTATTTATAGCTGGATACAGTTTGTCAGATTACTTTGTAAACATATCTTTTATAAAAAATAAAACATTCTTTTAATGGTTGACGTGGGCGTAAATTCAGCTACACAATTTTCCTGAGCTCTTCGAACTTGAAAATTGCTGTTTTACTTACCCGCGCCCAATTCTTCCAGGCGCATTTTGGCAATCCGCGATTCTTCGGTGTCAGAGCCTGCTATCTTTTGATAAAGCTCTTTTGCTGCTTCTATCTTGTTCTCTTTCTCGTAAATTTTTGCGATTCTAAAATATGACTTAACCTCATAACCACTGCCAGCTTCTTTATTCATAGAATCTTTCGCTGAAGAGAATAAATAAATTACCTTAAAATACTCTTCTATAGCCTCTTTATTTTTTTCCATTTTTTCTAAACAGGAGGCCAGGGAAAACCTTACTTCCATAGAATCCACTCCCTGATTGATCAGTTTTCTAAAAAGCTTACTTGCTTGTTCGTATTCTCTGGTATCTTTAAGCAATAATGCCTTCTCCAGCATTGCCGCTTTTGAAATATTGGGTGAAGAACTCATCAAATCATCGTATAGGCCCAATGCATCCTTAGTTAAGCCCTTACGCACATAAATCTTTGCAAGATAAATTTTTGCTTTCAAAGAAACCGGGTCATCCGAAAGCGATATCTTCCTAAAATAATCCTCTGCTTTCGCATAATCCTCCTTCATCATGGCAAGATGTCCCAATGAGAACATAGCTTCGGCGGCGATCGAGGAATCACGATAATTATCAAGTGTCATTTTGTAATATTTTTCTGCCTCTTCGTAATTCTGCTCTTTTTCGTATAGCCCGCCAAGATACAAAGCGACTGAAGCCGCATACGGAGAGGATTTAAATTTAACCAGAAATTCTTCCCATATTTTTCGCGCCTTGTCAAACTCCGATAAATTAAGATAACAGTTACCTATATCTATAAATCCAAGCTCCTGCGTTTGGCCATCTTTGAATTTATCTATCATTTCTTTGAATATATCAGCTGCCTTTTGATATTTTCCTTCGTTAAAAAAGCATTTTCCATACAGATAATAAACGCGCGCGAGCAACTCGTCCTGGGAAAATTTCTTTATAAAATCTTCAAGAAGTAATCTTGTTTCGTGATAATTATCCTGACTAAAGTATCCAACCGCAAGATAATACTGAGCCTGGGGGATAAGTTTAGAAGATGGGAAATTTTTCTGTAAATTTCTTAATGCGACAAGAGACTCTTCCAATTTTTTACTTTTTAAAAAAACCATACCGATTTGAAACTGTATATAATCCGTATAAACCGTATTTGGATTATTTGCAAGAATCTCGTTGTATACGTCCAGCGCCTGGGTGAAATTACCAGCCTCTTGATAAGCATCCGCTATCTGAATCTGCGAACTCACCATAACGACCAGGTTATTCGTATATTTTAAGGTATTCTTAAATTCTTCAATTGCTTTCCTAAACTCTCCTTTTTTAAGATAACACCACGCGAGCCCATAATGCGCTTTATCCAGTACGTCCGAATATTGAATATTTTTAAAATTATCGAGAATATACCTGTATGCCGACAAAGAATCATTGATTCTGCCCATTTCATACAACGTATCCGCTTTTGCAAGATAAATGTTTGAAACCATCTTACTTTGCGAAAAATCTCTCAAAAATTTCTCGAAAAGATCTAAAGCGTTTTGATAGTTTCCCGTACGGAAATAATACGTGCCCTCACAAAAAAGCTTAACCTGCGCATCTTTTATTTCAGAGATGCTGCTCTTTGCCTCTTCATTGCTTCCCTTAGCTATCAGAGAAAAAGCGAGCCCCTGATAAATTAAATCATCAAGATAATCGTCATTGCTTATCTCCAGGGCCTTATGGTAATAGTGGCTGGCACGCTCGAAATCTTTGCGGTCATAAAAAGATTCCCCAAGGTAAAAATAAGTGGTAGGAACAATTTTGCTTTTTGGATAGGCTTTTAAAAATTTTTCGTATTTTTCTCCAAGGGAAATAATACGTGAATAGTTTTTTTGCTGAAAATAAAAATCAAAGAGGCTGGAATACGCGTCATCAATAATATTATTCTCTTTACTCTGCGAAATTGTCTGCTCAAGATAATCCTGCGCCGCAGGCACATCTCCAAGTTCAAGAGAATTCAATCCCGCTAAATAATAAGCCTGCCAAAGAAACTTTGATTGGGGGTAATCAGAGATAATCTTTTTAGCGCATACAAGCGAATTAGAAAAATTCTTTCCTCTTAAATAAACCTGCGCAAGCAAATAGTTTATCTCATCGTAAACTTGAGCCGTTTCAGTCTTTGAAAGCAGCTCGTTTAAGATAGGCAACGCGGCAGAATAGTCTCCTTTGTAATACAGGCATTTAGCCATATACAGCTTCGCGCTGTAAACATCCTTACTGCCTGGAAAGTCTTCCGTAAATTTTTTAAAAAGCGAGAAGCTTGCTTCATAAAACCCATCGGAAAATGCTTTACTCGCTACGAAAAATTTCTCTTCTTCGTTATCCAGCGCAAAAATTACCTGCGTAAAAGAAAACATCAAAATAAAAATCAGGATAACTCTTTTTGTTTTTTTCATATTTTTTCCTGTTACGCTAACTTTAACTTTTTCTTCAAAAAAATTCCCGTATACGAAGACTTATATTTTATAACTTCTTCAGGGGCTCCGCAAGCGACAAGATTGCCGCCGTCCTGGCCCCCTTCGGGGCCCAAATCTATAAGGTAATCGGCGCATTTTATAACATCCAGGTTATGCTCGATAACCAAAACAGTATTTTTTTTATCTACAAGCCTGCCAAGTACAGATAAAAGTTTCTTCGTATCGTCAAAATGAAGCCCTGTTGTCGGCTCATCCAATATATAGATGGTTTTGCCTGTTGCTTTTTTACGCAACTGCGAAGCAAGCTTTATCCTTTGGGCCTCTCCGCCGGAAAGCGTGGTAGCAGCTTGCCCCAAAGTAACATAACCCAATCCTACATCTTTTACCGTTTTAAGAATGTTTTTTATGTGAGGGAAATTTTCAAAAAGCTCACACGCCTGATCAACGCTCATCATGAGACAATCGAATATGCTTTTTCCCTTAAAAGTTACCTCAAGGGTCTGCTTATTAAACCTTTTTCCTTCGCACACTTCGCACGGCACATACACATCGGGCAAAAAATGCATTTCTATCTTCTTTGTCCCATCACCCTGGCAAGCCTCGCATCTACCCCCTGAAACGTTAAAACTAAACCGAGACGGCGTATATCCTCGTTGCTTGGCTTCCGGAAGCTGGCTAAAAACATCCCGTATATACGTAAACACCCCGGTATAAGTTGCCGGATTTGAACGTGGAGTCCTGCCTATGGGAGATTGGTCCACAATTATCACCTTATCTATAGAACTAAGCCCTTCTATTTTTTTGTGTGCCCCCGGCTTTTCTCTGGAATCATATAAATTTTTGGCTAATGTTTTATACAATATATCCTCAACCAAAGTTGATTTTCCCGAACCCGACACTCCGGTTACGCATACAAAAACCTCAAGGGGTATCTTTACATCAATATTTTTAAGATTATGTTCGGTAGCTTTTCTTACAAGCAAATAAGGTTTATCTGCATAAGGCCTTCTGTTTTTTGGAATTTCTATTCTTTCTTCGCCGCGTAAATATTTTGCGGTGAGAGTATTCGCCTTCAAAACATCTTTTTTCGCTCCATTATATACGATGCTACCGCCATTCGTTCCGGCACCAGGGCCAAGATCAATCACCCAGTCGCTTGCGTCTATCATTTGTTCATCGTGTTCAACAACAATAACGGTATTTCCTAAAACTCTTAAGTTTTTTAAAGTATTAATAAGTTTTTTATCGTCGCGGGGATGCAAGCCTATGGTCGGTTCATCAAGTATATAAAGAACACCGGAAAGCGAAGAACCCACCTGCGTTGCAAGCCTTATCCTTTGCGCCTCTCCTCCGGAAAGCGTCGAACTTAGCCTGTCCAGGGAAAGATAGGAAAGTCCAACGTCGATACAAAAATTAAACCTTTTTTTTATTTCTTTTACTATGTAATACGCAATCTTCTCTTCATAAGAAGTTAATTTAAGATTAACAAAAAAATCATTGCAATCGCCTATACTCATTTTAACTACGTCCCAGATAGACTTTCCGCCTACACGCACAGCCATGCTTTCTTTTCTAATTCTTGCTCCCTTACATTCCGGGCAAGGCAACTTTGACATATACCTGGCCATCTCTTCCTTCATATACGCACTTTCAGTTTTGCTGACCATCCTTTCAAGCCGTTTAAATACCCCTTCGTAAGGCTTTCCCCAGACATACACGTTATCTGATCCATATAAAATAAGGCGCCTTGTTTCTTTAGACAAATCTTTAAATGGTGTGCTCATGGAAAAATTTGCCTCACGGGACAATTCTCTAAGTAAAGCCTTATGAAACATTACGTAACCGCGGCTCCCATGATGCCAGACTTCTATAGCGCCCTCTTCTAAAGTTTTTTTCTTATCGGGTATTATTAAATCAGTGTCGAATTCGGGTTTAGTCCCTAGGCCATGACAAGCAGGGCAAGCTCCATCCGGAGCGTTAAAACTAAACATCCTCGGTTCAAGTTCACCTATAGAAATGCCGCAAGCGTGACAACTCATCTGAGAATTATAAAAAAATTCTTTATTCTGAGTTTCATCATGCACGATAACCAACCCATTTGAGTGTTTAAGGGCGGTTTCTACGGAATCACCTATCCTTTTTGCATAATCAGAAGAAATCTGTATTCTATCAACAACTATTTCTATATTATGAATTTTATATTTTGTTAATTTTATTTCTTCCGATAGCTCATAGATGCTGCCGTCAACACGCACGCGGGAAAACCCTTCCTTAAGAAGCCTGGCGAATAAAGCTGAATACTCGCCTTTTTTGCCGCGAATTACCGGAGAAAGAATATATGCTTTATTACCGGAAGGTATGGCTAATATTTTTTCGATGATTTCCTGGGAAGTTTGTTTAGTGATTGGTTTTCCGCATTTGTAGCAATGAGGCTTTCCGATGCGCGCGAAAAGAAGCC
The DNA here is from genome assembly GCA_023228195.1 of Candidatus Omnitrophota bacterium. Lineage (GTDB taxonomy): Bacteria > Omnitrophota > Gorgyraeia > Duberdicusellales > 4484-171 > JAJYOP01. The sequence continues at coordinate 4,922 of JALOBR010000014.1, read as the reverse complement.
TTAAATAATCATAAACCTCTGTTTGCGTGGCGACGATTGAACGCGGCGAGCCCCCTGCGGTTCTTTGCTCAATTGCGATAGCTGGAGACAGGCCTTCGATATGCTCTACCTCCGGCTTATGTAATTGCTCTAGGAATTGGCGGGCGTAACTTGAAAGGCTTTCAACATATCGGCGTTGGCCTTCGGCATAAATAGTGTCAAACGCCAAAGACGATTTACCGGAACCGGACAAACCGGTTATGCAGACAAGCTTATTCTTTGGAATTTTTAAATCTATATTCTTTAAATTGTGCTCCTTGGCACCCTTTATTATGATATAGTCATTCATTTTTATATATTATTACACAGATGATCACAGATTGGAAATCACAGATGATCGCAGATGTTATTGAAAATTACAAACCACAATTTACAAATTACAAACAAATCACAATTCTAAAATCACAATGACCAAAATTTTAAATCCCTTTGTGATTTCGGAATTGTTTATTGTATATTATTTGTGATTTGTGGTTTATATATTGTGATTTAAAAATCTGTGCTCATCCATTCAAATCTGCGCTAATCTGTGTATTATACAATCAACTACCTATTTTAAAAGAAGAAAAAATCTTCTTCAGCAGATACTGAGTAGAAAGAATTGCCAAAGTGCTTGTTTTAGGATTTGTTTTTGAAGGAACATTTTCAACGGAAATACTCACCTTAGCCTCTTCAGTGTCTACTTCTATACGGTGAATGTTGCGTTTTACGTTCGGATCAGCCTTTATAACGACTTCTACATCTTTAAACGAAGAAGCTAAAAGCAAAATAGCCGCCACATTTATGTTTTGCGGGAAATACATGGTTGCTTCCTTTACCCCGCCACGAAACACGACTTTTGCCGTTCTTAAATTGTTTAAATTTATTTTTTTCTTTTTTAAATAATCCACCCCCAGGAGCCCGCGAGGCGGCTTCGAGGTTGTCAGGGAAATCTTTTTTATCTCACCAAGACTTAAAGAACCCAATCCGTCAACGCCGCATATCGCTCCTGAAGGAACATAAACATTGATTCCTTGTTTTTCACATTTTCCTATTATGGTCTTATCTCTAATGAGGGCGCCAACGCTTAAGATTATGACATCTTTCTTAAATTTGATAGCTTTAGCAAGCACATCAGAAGCCGCATCAACAGAAGCCGATTCAATCACCAAGTCCACATCTCTTACAAGCTTATCGATAGTATTTATCTTTGGAACAGTTGAAAGCCTTTCAATGAGAAATTCTGCCTTTTCACTGTCTTTATCTGCGATGGCCCACAATATCGCTTTATCACGTAGCTGCTTGTCAATAAAAGTTGCTACACCATCGCCTATCGCGCCGCAGCCTACTATCCCTATTTTTATTTTATCTTTATTTATCTTCATTAAAAACCTCCTAATGAGACTTACAATTTTTTAGACTTCCTGCCGAAAAAATTGTTTAACCCAACAGCCCCTTCACCATAACAACATATTAAGGTTCGGGGCGTCCCACACCTCAATGTTTTCTATATAAGAAATGGGACATGGCATCCTGTTGGGTAGTCGAATTATCCCGTTTTTTCAACTTACATGTTTTTCGCCTACCATGGCGGCAAATCGTAAATTCCGGAAAAAACGGGACAAGCTCAATTGCTGTTAGCATCTACTAAAACATTATCTATCAACCTGATTTTACCGATATAAACTGCCAGGACAACCGCAACTTTTGCTTTTATCTTATCTACGGGACGAAGGTTCTCGACATCAACTATCTTAACATAATCTATTTTAGCGTTTTTTATAGAAATTATAAGCTTACGTATTTTATTTATTATTTTTTTCGGGTCTCTTTCTCCTTCTTTTACGAGTTTTTTTGCAAGCTTTAAGGATTCAAACAAAACTAAAGCATCCCCTCGCGCCTTCTGATCCAGATAAGCGTTCCTTGAACTCATTGCTAAACCTGACCTTTCTCGTAATGTAGGGAAAATCTTTATCTTAACAGGGAAGTTTAAATCCCTTACCATGCGTTTTACGACACGAGCCTGCTGATAATCTTTCTGGCCAAAATACGCGATATCCGGTTCTATTATGTTAAATAGTTTTGCCACAACCGTGCAAACTCCTCTGAAATGTCCCGGCCGTGTTGATCCGCATAACGGCTCACTTAAATATACTTCTTTAATATATGTAGAAGAATCTTTTAGATACATTTCAGCAGCGGAAGGATAAAAAACCAAATCTACTTTTTCTATTTCCAGCAGTCGTTTATCCTGGTTAAATTGTCTCGGATATTTCCTAAAGTCTTCTTTCGGGCCGAATTGCGTCGGGTTAATAAAGATACTCACAACGACAAAATCACAATTTTTTCTCGCGGCTCTTACCAGCGAAAGATGGCCATAATGTAAAGCGCCCATAGTCGGCACAAAACCGATTGTTTTATTTTTTTGCTTTGCGGCAAAGATTATTTTTCTAACGTGTTTAATTGTTTTTGCAATTACCATAGTTTTTGCAGTTGAGCTTAAAACTCTAAATCTTAAACAAATCACAAACACAAAACTATAAACTCAAAACGTTTTTGATTTTTGATTTTGAGTTTATTTGGAGTTTAGTGTTTCTGGTTTAGAATTTATCCTTTTAATCTGTTTCATTATTTGCGGCTCAATTTCTAATAGAGGCTTCATTACAAAATCCCGCTCAAGCATTTTCGGGTGAGGCACTTTCAAGTTCGACTCGTTTATCGTTTTATCGCCATACAAAAGCATATCTAAATCTATTGTGCGCGGACCATTCTTTATTGTCCGTACTCGCCCTAATTTTTTTTCTATATTTTGTAAAACACATAGAAGCGAGTGAGCAGAAATTTCGGTTTTTATTTTAATAACACCGTTTAGGTAATTTCCCTGGGCAGGCCCGCCTACCGGCGCGGTCTCAATAATTGAAGAAATTTTTTCTATTCTGATATCAGGATTACTTTTCAGTTCTTGTAGCGCGTAATTTACGTTCGCTAGCCTATCCTCTAAATTTGAACCGATACCGATATAAACATACATCTATTTTTAGTATTACAACAGATTGATTGCTTCCTTAAGAACCTGCTTATCACATGTTAAAGCAAAACGTATAAAACCCTCACCGTACTTTCCGAAACCAATACCCGGAGTAGCAATTATCCGTTTTTCCTGTATAAGATACTTTGAAAACTCAATGGACGATTTAAATTTACGGGGTAATTTAGCCCACACATAAAAGGTAGCTTGCGCATGTACATTCTTAAAAGTTTTATTTTTGATATTCTGCACAAAAAAGTCTCTTCTTTCTTTAAATATTTTCCTCATATCTTCCATGTATACTGCTTCTTTATCTAACGCGTAACCGGCGGCATCCTGTATCGCGCCAAAAATACCGGAATCAATATTTGTTTTTACCTTCAAGAGGCCGTTTACCAGATTTTCGTTGCCGCAGGCCCAGCCAACCCTAAAACCCGTCATGCAGAAAGTCTTGGAAAATGAATGAAATTCTATGGCAATTTCGCGCGCTCCAGGAACCTCGAAAATACTGAGGGGTTTTTCTTCGAAATAAATTTCAGAATAAGCATTATCGTAAGCAAGAATAATTCCGTATTTAGCGCAAAAAGCAACCAACCTTTTAAGAAATTCAAGCGGAGCGACCACGCTGGTCGGGTTATTCGGATAATTCACATAAATAATTTTAGCCTTATTTTTAACACTTTCAGGTATTTTGTCTAAATCAGGCAAAAAATTGTTTTTTTCCAAAAGCGGCATCTCATATATTTTTGCGCCGGCAAAAACGGCAGCTCCGCGGTATCCTGGATACCCGGGGCTTGGAATAAGCGCATAGTCGCCCTTATTAACAAAAGCTAAAGGAAAATGCACAAGCCCTTCTTTTGACCCAATTAAAGGCAAGATCTCCTTATTTTCATCTAAGGTGACTGCGAATCTTTTTAAAAACCAGCGGCTTATGCTGGCTCGAAGCGCTTGCTTTCCCTGATCCAATGCGTATTTTTGGTTTTCTTTATTCTTGGCTGCCTGATATAAATTATCTATAACAGCAGCCGGAGCGGAAATGTCCGGATCCCCTATGCTTAAATCAATAAATTTTATTCCTTTATCACGTAAATCTTTTTTTTGCCGGTCGATTTCCGCGAATAAATACGGCGGCAACGAAGTAAGCCTTTTTGACAATTCAAAATTTTTCATCTGTTTATTTATTTATTTCCGATAAAACATCATCCATTGAATATAGCCCGGGCTCTTTATCAATAACCCATTTTGCGGCAATAAGCGCGCCCTTGACAAATATATCGCGGGTTTTCGCATGATGAAACAATTCAATCCTGTCTACTTCGCTCTCAAGAATTATTCTGTGATCTCCCACGATTTCGCCTTCACGTATGGCTCTTATGTCTTCAGCCTGACAACTGAGCCCCTCTTCGTTTATTATCTGCGCAATGCGCTTTGCAGTTCCCGAAGGAGCATCTTTTTTGTGAATGTGATGAGCCTCTTCAATCAACACTTTGTATCCGCGTAAAGTTTTAGCCGCAGTTTTAGCCAGGCTAAACAAAAGATTAACGCCTATACTCATATTCGGAGAGAAAACAATTGCGATTTTCTTTGATGCTTCTTTTAACCTAGCCTGTTGGCTCTCATCAATACCCGTTGTGCCGATAACTGCATATTTTTTGTGTTTTGCGATATATGGCAGATTTTCTAAAGTAGCTGCCGCAACGGTAAAATCAATAACGCAATCACACTCTTTTATTTCTTCCGGATTATCCACAACCCGAACCCCGTTTATAGTTTTACCGACTTCCGGATGGCCTTTTTTTTCCAAGCCGATAACTACTTTAAAGTTTTTATCCTCTCCGGCCAAAGCAAAAATGCGTTGGCCCATTTTTCCGCAAAA
>JALOBR010000109.1 GCA_023228195.1 Candidatus Omnitrophota bacterium | reverse complement strand
TAATGAATATTGTATCAAATCGTTCGTACCAATGCTAAAAAAATCACTCTCTTTTGCCAAGATATCCGCCGTTAAGGCCGCGGAGGGAACTTCAATCATTGTTCCAATTGATATGTTATCGGCAAAAGAAATATTTTCCCGTTTTAATTCCTTTTTACACTCATCCAGAAGTTTTTTAGCTTCTCTTAGCTCTCCAATTCCGGAAATCATCGGGAACATCACTTTAACATTGCCTTCCACTGATGCGCGCAATATCGCTCTAAGCTGCGTTTTAAAGACATCCGGGCGAGCCAAACAAAATCTTATGGCTCGCCAACCCAAAAATGGACTCATTTCAACGGGAACCTCGGGCTGCGAAAGGAATTTGTCGCCCCCTATATCAATTGTTCTTATAATTGCGGAGTATGGTTTCATCTTTTTTGCAACATTCAAGTATGCCCTAAATTGTTCTTCTTCTGTCGGCAGGTCACGCCTGCCTAAGAATATATATTCTGTCCTGTAAAGCCCCACGCCCTCTGCACCATATTCATGCACCGAGGAAAGCTCTTCCGGAAGTTCTATGTTAGCGGAAACTACGACTTCCCTTCTATCTTTAGTTGAAGCCTTGAGTTGAGAAACATGTATGGTTTTTATATCTTTCGTTATCTTGGTAAGTTTTTTCTGATATTCTTTTATAATTTTGTCTGTGGGATTTATTAAAACAACCCCCTCAGAGCCATCAACTATGAGCCGTTCTCCTGATTTTATGTTTCTTGTAGCAACCTCCAAGCCCACAACAGCAGGTATCCCCAGGCTTCTTGCAATTATCGTAGTATGCGAGGTCCTTCCGCCTACGTCAGTTACAAATCCCAAAATATTTTCTTTGGGAAGGCTTGCAGTTTGACTGGGAGAAAGGTCGTGAGACACGATAATCACCTTTTCCTTTAAACCCGCGAGATTCGTACCTTCTTTTTTAAGAAGCTTTCTCAAAACTCGTCTTGAGACGTCTTCGATATCTATTACCCTTTCCCGCAAATACTCATCTTCGAGTTTAAGCAAAGTATCGACATATTTTTTTATACTCTGCGAAAAAGCATATTCTACGTTTACTTTTTTTGTTTTTATCTGTTGGATGATATCCTCTATCAAGACTCTGTCCTCCAAAACAAGCAAGTGAGCCTCGAACACCTTTGCATGATCAAACCCCAAATCAAGTAGAATCTTTTTTTGTAAATTAGATATCTCCTTGCGGGTCTCAATAAGAGCCTCCTCAAGGCGGTAGATCTCCTTTGATATATCCTCATGAGATATTTTTATCTTAGGCGCAGATAGATCTTCCTTGCCAAGCACTAAAGCTTTACCTATGCCTATTCCACCTGAAGCAGCAATTCCTTTTAATCTATTCACTTTCTCTCCTTAAAAATTCTTTTATTTCTCCAAGCGCCTCGTTAGCGTCTGATCCTTCGATGATAATTTTAAGAGACGCGCCGCAATTAACACCCAGGCTTAAAATCGCAATTATTGACTTACCGTCAATGATTTCTCCGTCTTTTTCCAGCATAATCCTTGAATCGAATTTATTAGCGATTTGTACAAGTAGCGCAGCTGGACGCGCATGCAAACCATGCGGATTACTTACAATAATTTCCTCTTCAATCCTTTCCATTTTCTTTTATCATAATTATATATGTCCATAATAACTTTTGCGGTCTTTTCGAAATCATGATGAAGATAGTTGCTCCTGCTTACAACATCCCCCTCAAAGACTACAACGCCCAGCTTACGTAAACGTTCCCTGTCAAAAATTACAGGAAAAGATTTGTCCTGTGAATATCTAAGAAGAAGATTGTAGTCGAGACGGCCTGAATTTACCAGGCAATAATTCATAATATTTTTTTTAGAATGCTCCAATAATGCCTCAAGATGATCCGCAGCAGTAAAACCGTCAGTTTCTCCGTGTTGCGTCATAACATTGCATACAAAAAGCTTTAGCACGTTACGTTTGGAAATTTCTTCTGTTATTTGCTTTATAATTAAGTTCGGTATTATACTGGTAAATAAACTTCCCGGGCCGAGGATTATCATGTCGGCCTCACGTATCGCCTCTATGGCTTCTGGATTTGCCTGCGCATTTGGCGGAGTTAAATAAAGTTTTTTTACGGGCTCTGTCCCGTTAGAAATCTTATCTTCCCCTTCTTTTATGCTTCCATCGTTATATTCCGCTTTGATGCGTACCTTATCAAGGCTTGCGGGAATAACACGACCCCTTATGGCTAAAACACGGCTTGAAGCCTTAATCGCGTCTTCAAAGCTGCCTGTAACCTGGGTCATCGCTGCAATAAAAAGATTGCCAAAACTATGCCCTTTTATACCGTCTCCTTCTGTAAACCGATACTGAAAAAGATCCCTCATAAGCTTTGAAGCTTCAGCCAATGAAACCAAGCAGTTACGTATATCACCCGGGGGAAGCATACCAAATTCTTCGCGAAGCCTTCCGGATGACCCTCCCTCATCAGCCACAGTAACGATTGCGCTTATGTTTGAAGTAAAGTCTTTTAATCCTTCCAGAATCGTTGATAAACCCGTGCCTCCGCCGATAGCGACTATCCTTGGCCCTTTGGATAAAAATCTTTTTTCATAAATTACATCCAGCAAATTTTTTTCGTCATAAGGATATATGGCCTCAAAAAAACTTTTTATAAGATACGCCGTGCCGAAAATAAACAATCCTATGCCTGCCGTAAAAAGCGCCCGGTATATAATAACCGGCATCAAAGATTTTTCCCGCGATATCAGGTGTGATGAAACAAATATCAAAAACAGACCTGACAAAAGCAGAATAATCCATCTTTTTATTTTAAGCCCGGGATACAACCACCTTATTGCTTTTATAAATTTTTTCATGAAATAAGGACTGACGGCAATTACCTGATTAATTGCTGCTGCTTATTTACGAGGGCAAGAACGTCTTCGCTAGTTGTAGCGCTCTTTAATTGTTGTACAAAATATTTTTCACGCAACATTCTTGCCAAAAAGGCAAGCATTTTCAAATGCAGGCCTGCTTCTTTCTGATTAGAAAGAAGGAGCGCTATTATATTCACCGGTTCCTGGTCAAGAGAATCAAACTCTATGCCTTCCTGGGAGATAACAAAACAAAGCACTATGTCTTTTATGGAATTTATCCTTGCGTGAGGGAGGGCAATGTATCCGCCTATGGCCGTTGAGCCCATCTCTTCTCTTTGAAACAGATTCTTTAAAATTTCCTTTTCGCTGTCTTTGCTTATTTTCTTCTTATCTATGAGATGCTCTAGAATCGCGGCTAAAATTTTCTTTTTACTTTTCTGCTTTAGTCCAATTATGATGCTATCTTTATCAAGATAATCAAGAATATTTATGTCCATATTTCAAATCCTTTGTTATTGTTTCTCCTCTTCGCTGCCAGTAGATGCTGGATGGGAAACATTTTGCCTATTACATAACTATCAAACAACCGCTATAGTTATAAGCGGGCGATGGGTCAAAACTCTTGCACAAAGTGCAAGTTTACTCTTAGTTTTGCCCCAATCTACATCATACCAAAAAACATATTGCGCATAGCACAAAGCTATCAAACAACCGCTATAGTTATAAGCGGGCGATGGGAATTGAACCCACAACCTTCACGTTGGCAACGTGACGCTCTAGCCGGTTGAGCTACACCCGCGAAAAAGACGTATAAAAATCTTCCAAAGTGCCTTTAATTTTTTCAAACAAGCAATAATGCCGCGGGGGAGAGTTGTATGCAGTGTTCGACGAAGGCGAACTTTCTTCTTGTGCTGCATCCAACGATGCTAGCATGCAAAATTTACCCCCCAAAGGCTAACTTATTTTTTCAAACAAGCAATAATGCCGCGGGGGAGAGTTGAACTCCCATCCCAATGGGACATGGTCCTAAGCCATGCGCGTATGCCAATTCCGCCACCGCGGCGGCGGAAATTACTTACAAAGAAACTTCTACCAAAATCTTCAGACAAGCTGAAATTTATGAGCCGCCCGAGGGTCGAACTCGGCACACCCGCCTTAAAAGGGCGGTGCTCTACCAACTGAGCTAGCGGCCCGCTTAAACATTACAATATAAATGAAAGAACACTAAAATCTCGTCAATTGCCGAGATTTTAGACATAATAGTCAGCGGGAATTGGCATAAGATATGCGGGAATTAGCGTTTTAGAATTCTTTAAGCTCTTTTTCTTTTTCCCCAAGAAGCTTATCTATATCCGTTATATATTTGTCGGTAAGACGCTGCAATTCTTCTTCTGCGCTAAAACGGTCATCTTCAGAAATTTTCTTTTCTTTCTCGGATGTTTTTATTTTATCTTTCGTATTTTGCCTTATGGTTCTTACAGAGACTTTCCCTTCTTCTGACACTTTCTTTACTATCTTAATGAGTTCCTGTCTTCTTTCCTCTGACAAAGCAGGAACAATCAACCTTATAATTTTTCCGTCATTAACCGGGGTTATGCCTAAATCGGACTGTAGTATCGCTTTCTCTATTTCTTTAAGGGCCGACGGATCCCACGGGCTTATTATAACAAGCCTTGCTTCAGGGACACCAATTGTTGCAATTTCCTTAAGAAGCGTAGGGGCTCCATAGTAATTAACACGCACACCTTCAACCATTTTAGGATTTGCACGGCCCGAACGAAGTTCAGCAAATTCTCTCTTTGTAGCTTCTATCGCCTTTTTCATTTCATCT
>JALOBR010000108.1 GCA_023228195.1 Candidatus Omnitrophota bacterium | reverse complement strand
AGCTTTGCGTCTGCTACTATTGCGAAAATGCAGATTAAGAATCCATAAAGGGTTTTACCAGAGGACCCGGACATGATTTTCTGTGGAGGAAAGGCGAATATGAGGAAGACCAAAAGTGCTCCGGCTGCAATAATGCTTATGGTTGAGGAAAAAATGGAGGAGTATCTAATTGCAATTATGAAGATCAATGCAAAGATTGTAAATGAATTGGCTTCAATTATGCCAGGCGAGCCAGCTGTCCATTTGACAGAATTTATACATACCAATATCCAACCAAAAAGAATGATATCTCCCGGTAATGAAAGGGATTGCTGTAATCCAAGTATTGAAAAATTCCAGGTCAGAATATCTAGATTTAAGTTAAAGAAAGAAAGATTGGTAAGGTTTATGACCGAGAAAGCTATTATTAATGAGGCTAATATTTGATATATGAGTTGGGTTTTTGCTGGAAGATTAAAAATATCATCTAATGCAGAACCTATCATGAGTACGAGAATTGCCAGAAGTATTGGAATGGTAAAGCTATCCAGTTTGAAAAACACTAGTATTGCAATAATGATTGGTATTGTAATTGCAAGGCCTCCAAGTGCAGGGGTTATTCCTTGGTGTAGGGCCTTCTCAGGATTGTCAAAGTCCTTATGGTTCTTTTTTACCCCAGGTTTGTATGTAATATCATGTCTTAGTGCAATTTTCCCAATTATTGGAGTTAATATTAAAGCCGCTACTGCTCCAATTAAAAACAGTGGAAGGAATTGGATATATTTTAAATATGCCCCACTATTTACTTGATCTAAGAAAGGTATAGCGAGGATTTTATTTAAGAGATCGGTTGTAATTGAGAGATCCATATTAATAGTTTAGGGTTAGATGAATTAGCATGACCGAACCTGCGATTGATGCTAAGAGCGTGCATAATAAGATGAATTTTGTTAGCATCTTCTCTTTATTGTAATATTTTATTGTTACTATAACGCCAATGATAATACTTAGGAAAGTAATGAGGGGAAATATATATAGGAAGTTTTTATCCGCAATACGATTCTCAGCCTCTAGGTTATAGTTTAGTATAGGGGTTAAGCTTGGGAACTTTGTAAAATTGTTATAAAGCCAGAACCCTTGTTGGATGAGCATTGCCGTATTTGAGACGATAACAAACCAAAAGAAAGCATCTTTGAGAAACTTCTTCACCTCAAGCTGCAAAAGCACGAAGTCTGTTTTACCCTTCAGTTTGAGGATTTTGTTTTTTAAAGGGTCTTTTATACCAAGGTCCAGCTGTTTCTCCACATGTTTAGGAGTCTTCTTTTTTTTGGCTCGCTTCATGGTTGAATTATATCAAAGTCTAGGATAAGTTAGTAAAGATTTGTATATATTGTTCCAGTGTAAGTTCTTGTGGGCGTTTTTCTAACAATTCCTCAAATTGCAATCGAGAAGAGATATTTTTTAAATTGTTTCTCAGCGTTTTTCTTGGAGATCTGAAACAATTTTCTATAAATTTTACGAATTTTTCCTCATTAATATCAATTTGTTGTCTTAAAATAGGAGAAAGTCTAATTACACTACTCATTACTTTGGGTTGTGGTAAAAATGCTCCAGGGTGAATATCCATCAATTTCTTTGGTTTAGCAAAAAGTTGTGTTTTCAATGATAGTATATTGTTATTAGGAATGTTAGCTATATATTTTTCTGCTACTTCTTTTTGGATTATGAAATAACAGTTATTAGAAAAGAATCTCGATGATATAATCTTGTGTATTATTGGTTTACTGACATTGTATGGAAGAGAGCCATAGAACACGATTTTCTTCTCTTTAAATTGTTCTAATTCCTTGAAATCCCAATCAAGAAAATCGATATTTAAGATAATTGTTTTTGGAAAGGAGTCATTTAACCCCTGTGCTAAAAGATTGTCTTTTTCAATTAGAACTAAATCAGGGGTAATGGAAGATAGTTTTTGTGTAAAGAAACCTCTTCCAGAGCCGATTTCTACGACTACTTCGGGTTTTTCATCTTTAACATAATTGATGATCTTCTCACCAAGATTTTCATTTACAAAAAAGTTTTGTCCGAGTGATTTCTTAATCATTTAATCTATTCTAAAATCCCAGATATTTTCTTCCTTTTTGTATGTTTTGTCACAGCATTTACAATATGACGAATTATCTTTGAAAACCAGATCACTAAGGCATTTGGGACATAGTAGGATATCTTTTAATTTTGATGAATCGGATTTTTGTGTGGTCTTGACCTTAACTAATTTGGTTTCAAAGATGACACTGGGAGGGATATTGGTAGATTTTAGTAGCTTTTGAAGGAAGTATTCCATTTTTAATACATTGTCATCTCCAAATAGTCTTTTTAAAGCTGGAAAACGTAGATATGAACAGCCATATCTATTTTCGATATCAAAACCAGTATTCTTTAAAACATTCGCAATAAATGCAGGATGGTAGTTAAAAGATATTGCTTCTTGTCCCGTTTGTGTACCTTCAAAGTTTTTCGAAGTGGGCTGTTGATATGGTTTTTTAGAAAAAAATTTGAAATTGAGATGGAGTATGGCTCGAAGTGAAGCTTTTAGGTTAACTTTGTTTGCAAATTCTTGGATATAGTAGGAATCATTGCGCATTATACGTTTCAGCTCATTAAAGTACACAACAGGCTCTGATATGTGGTGTAGAACTCTTACCATGAGCCCACCGTCGAAGGTATCGTTTCTAAAAGGCATATGATATGCGTTAGCAGCTATCATTTCTACGTTTGGAAATTGCTTTTTAATGATAGAGTAGTTCCTTTGTAACGTTTTCAATGAGTAGTCTAGGATGATGGGATTAGTATAGCTGTTGTAATATGTGGGCGTTAATCTTCCATAGGATCCACCAATATCTATGAACCATTTCCCCCTTTTGCTATTGAAAATCTTTTCTAAGACGTGCTTCTCAGCAAAATCCTCATACTTCCTTACTTTCCAATACTGGGTGTAATCATAGTCAAAGAAATCGTAATTTGAAACCTCAATCATCAGTAACTTCTTTTAAAAGCTTAGTTAGATGTAGCATTTTAGGTAGTAATCTTCTCGTCTCTTCTGTATTGTTACTTTCCTCTGCTACAGCTATTCTAACACTTAATGCTTTCTGTTGTCTTGTTAGATATTGTTTTTTAAGCCTTCTAATTAATTTAACAAGCTGTGTATTGATATCTTCTTCAAACTCGGTAGCTTTAAAGATGATTTCCTCGATAAAGGTTTTCTTTTCAGGGCTATTCTCAAAAAGCTTGGTAATACCTGATATATCCGTTTTCTTTGAATGTTTAATCGTTAAATATATCTCTTGGAGCAATGGAGAGGAGAGGTATCTGCTAGGAATGAATATTTCCTTTGTCCTGTTTTTGCTAAATATCAATAATTGTAAATACGTTTTCCCTAGTAAATTATTATCGGCTTTCACGAGAAAGCCTTTAGTATTTTGTGGTAAGGATTTATGCCTTGTTGATGAAGAAACATTCTCTGTAAGCTCAATTTTTCCGATCTGTTTAATTTTTTCAGTGTAATGTTTGTGTAGGATTTGATCGGTAACATGAGAAAGTAACTCTTTAACAAAGTTTTTTGTATTAGCTAGATCTGATAGCTTTGTGAGATCTTTGTCTTTGATGAAATTAGAAAAAATGTATGAGAAAGCTTCTTGCTTTTGTTCAATTAGTTGTTGCATCAAATTGGGTTCTTTAAGGAGCATCTCATCGATATCCTTGTATGGTGCACAGTTGGTAGCGTATGGGTAGAGATTTAGCTCAGAGGCAAGATTAAAAGCCCTAATTATTGCTGCCTGACCAGCACTATCGTTATTAAAGAAAAAGAGGATATTCTTTGTTAACCGGGAGATATTTCCTAGTTGTTCTTTAGTCAATCCTGTGCCAAGTGGAGCTACAATATTCTTGATACCATATTGGTGTGCCATTATCACTTCTGGAGAGCCTTCGCACAAAATAGCAAGATCTTTTTTCCTTATCTCTTGTCTGGATTCGTATTGTGCAAAGAGATTGTATTTTTTATGAAATATAAGAGTGTCTGGAGAGTTCATATACTTTGGCCCGTAATCATTCCCAGGCATAATTCTTCCTGTGAAACCGATTACTGAACCTTTAGTTGAGCGAATTGGAAACATAATGCGATCATAGAATTTCTCTTTTGTCTTTCCTTCTTTGTTTACAAAAAGACCTGAGTTAACTAGCTCTTGGCTTGTGACCTTGACGAGGTTCTCTTTGACATATTCAAGGAGCTTCGGATATCTGGGAGCATAACCTATGCCAAATTGCTTTATCGACTCCTGTGAAAATCCTCGTTGCTTAATATAATCGCCAGATATAGTGTTCTGTCTAAGCTCTATATAATAATATTTTGTTGCTAAATAGTTTATCTCCTCCAATCGGGAGTACTTAGGATTTTTCTTGTACTGTTTAAGTTCTACCCCTGCTTCTTTAGCTAATTTTTCTAATGCTTCGGGGAAGTCAATATTCTCAATTTTTTGTACAAAATTGAAGATATCTCCGGTTTCTCCACACCCAAAACATTTATATCTTTGAATATCGGGACTAACAATGAATGAGGGTGTTTTTTCATTATGAAATGGACATAAACCGGAGAAATTCTTTCCTGCTTGTTTCAAGGGTACATATTTTTCTACTACCTGGGCAATATCGAGCCTGTTTTTTATCTCTTCTATTTGA
>JALOBR010000107.1 GCA_023228195.1 Candidatus Omnitrophota bacterium | reverse complement strand
TATCGTGAATCGCTGGGTTGTAGTAAATGTGGAAGAGCCTGTATTGCCTAAAGATTACGGGGTCGTGCCTTTTACGTGGAAAGGCGATAAAGATTGCGCTTTTTGCTACGGCAACGAACATTTGACCCCCCCCGAGATAGAAGCTGTATCTGAAGCTTGGCGCGCTCCCAATACTCCAGGATGGAAAGTAAGAGTTGTTCCCAATAAATTTCCGGCTCTAAAGATAGAAGGAGAATTGGATAAGCGCGCAATAGGTATGTATGACGTATCTAATGGTGTAGGCGCACATGAAGTAATTATAGACAGTCCCCATCATTTTAAGACGATAGCGGAACTTACTGATTTAGAAGTCCAGTATATGCTAAGAGCTTACCGTTCCCGCATGCTCGATTTAAGAAAAGACAAGCGCTTTAAATACCTTTTAATATTTAAAAATGTGGGATTGGAAGCAGGCGCTTCTTTAGAGCATGGTCATTCGCAGCTTATAGCGCTTCCAATGGTGCCAAAGAACGTTTTAGACGAAGTGCGCGGCGCCCGTCATTTTTATGAATACAGGGAAAGATGTATTTTTTGCGATATGATTGCCTATGAAGAAGAAAACGGCAAGGAAAGAATTGTGACAGAGAATGAAGATTTTGTTGCATTCTGTCCTCTTTCAAGCAGGTTTTCTTTTGAAACCTGGGTTATTCCTAAAGAGCATTCTATGCATTTTAGCGAAATAAATGACGAACGTATCAAAAAACTGGCTAGCATTTTGAAGGATTCCCTGACGCGTCTTAAAAAAGTTTTAGGAGAACATCCATATAATTATATAATACATACGTCTCCGGTAAATACGGATGCGCATTTTTCGTATCATTGGCATATAGAGATAATGCCTAAGTTGTCCCGCGTCGCGGGTTTTGAATGGGGAAGCGGATTTTACGTGGTAGGAACCCCGCCCGAGATCGCAGCGAAATTCTTACGAGAAGCGGCATAGGTTTATTTAAAAATTTTAGCTTGATTTTATCCCTTGCGCCTAAAATATCGGTTAAATTTCGCAAAAATTTAACCGAAGCGTTTCGGGATCAATTCAACTACATGTTTTTTCTGCGCCCTGCCACCTTCGGTGGCGAGGCCTGAAAAAACGTAAGTCTCATTGAGGAGGTTAACATGGCAGTGAAAGTTGGTATTAATGGTTTTGGAAGAATCGGAAGAATGGTTGGGCGCGCTATTTTGGAAAAAAATTCCAAAGATATAGAATTAGTCGCGGTAAATGATATTACTGACGCTAAAACGCTAGCGCATCTTTTAAAATATGATTCTGTGCATGGCCGTTTTCCGGGAGGAGATGTTAAGGCAGGAACAGATTCTATAATTGTAAACGGCAAAGAAATAAAAGTTCTTGGAAAAAGAGACCCGAGCGAACTTCCCTGGAAACAACTTGGCGTGGAAGTTGTCGTAGAATCCACCGGGCTTTTTACCATAAAAAATGACGGCGTTAATAAGAAAGGAAAAGAAGTAAAAGGCGCCGTTAATCATATCTCAAAAGGCGGAGCAAAAAAAGTTATCATATCGGCTCCGGCGCAGGGGGAAGATATAACTATTGTTATGGGCGTTAATGAAGATAAATACGATCCGAAAAACCATAACGTTATTTCCAACGCTTCCTGCACGACTAACTGCCTTGCTCCGGTTGCAAAAGTATTAAATGACACATGGGGCATAGAGAAAGGTTTAATGACTACGGTGCACGCTTATACAAATGACCAGAGGCTGCAGGATTTGCCGCATTCAGACCCGCGCAGAGCGCGCGCTGCCGCGGTTTCCATGATACCTACTTCAACCGGCGCGGCTAAAGCAATAGGTTCGGTTATTCCGGAGCTTAAAGGCAAGCTTGATGGCTTTGCCATGAGAGTTCCCGTGATTAATGTTTCTGTGGTTGATCTTACTTGTTTGCTTAAGAAGGAAGCAACTGTAGAAGAAATTAACAATGCCCTTCGTACCGCATCTGCCGGCAGAATGAAAGGTTACCTTGATTATACGGATGAAGATGTGGTCTCTGTTGATTTTAATCATCACCCGGCATCTTCAACGGTAGATTCCAAAATGACTAAAGTTCTTGGTGGAAACTTTGTTAAGGTTATTGCTTGGTACGATAATGAATGGGGTTATTCTTCAAGAGTTGTTGACCTTATTGAAATGATGGTTAATAAAGGACTTTAATTAGCGTAGAGCGTTTAGCGTATAGGTGAAAATTTCTAAACGCTATCCGTTTCAGAAAGGAAATTTTTATGAGTAAAGTAACAGTAAGAGATATGGATTTTAAGGGCAAGATTGTAATCATGCGCGTTGATTTTAATGTGCCTTTGGATAAAAAACAAGGCAGCATTACTGATGATACGCGTATAAAAGAAGCAATACCAACTATTAAGTACGTTCTTGATGCCGGAGCCAATAAGCTTATTCTTATGAGCCATTTAGGCAGGCCTGACGGTAAAGTTGTTGATAGCCTTCGTATGAATCCGGTTGCGGCGAGACTGTCTCAAATTTTAGGAGAAGATGTTGAAAAGCTCGATGATTGCGTCGGTGATGAAATTAAAAAGAAAATAGATGCAAGTTCTAAGCGAGTTATTCTTCTTGAAAATTTGAGATTCCACGGCGAAGAAGAAAAGGGCGATGAAAAATTTGCCAAACAACTTGCTTCATTGGCGGATATTTACGTTAATGATGCTTTCGGCACAGCGCATCGCGCTCACGCCTCAACAACCATTATTGCAAAATTTTTACCTGCGTGCCTTGGCCTATTGATTGAAAAGGAAGTTAAATATTTATCTTTGGCATTATCGCCGCAAAAGCCCTACGTTGTTATACTTGGCGGAGCTAAGGTGTCGGATAAAATTGATGTTATAAGCAGCCTTATGCAGCGCGCGGATAAATTTTTAATCGGCGGCGCCATGGCCTATACTTTCTTAAAGAGTAAAGGTGAAGATGTAGGAGCTTCAAGGGTGGAGGCGGATAAGCTTGATTTAGCGAGAGATATTTTAGAAAAAGCCGAATCAAAAAAAATAAAAATAATTTTACCTGTAGATCACCTCGTTGTCGACAATCTGGAAAACCCTAGAGTTAAAAATATAGTTAATAATATACCCGCAGGTTTCCTGGGTGTTGATATAGGGCCTAAAACGGTTGAGCTTTTTATAAAAGAGTTAAGCGATGCAAAAACCGTTCTCTGGAACGGCCCGGTAGGCATTTTCGAAAAAGCTGATTACGCAATAGGCACAAAAGCTTTAGCCGAATGCTTAGCGAATTTAAAGCAGGCTATGGTTATCGTAGGCGGTGGAGACTCAGCGTCAGCTGCGAAAAAGTTCCAAGTGGCTGATAAGCTTTCTCACGTTTCAACGGGCGGCGGAGCTTCACTTGAATTTCTGGAAGGCAAAGCTCTTCCTGGGATAGCAATAATACCGGATAAAAAATAACAAAGCAGACGTAGGAGTTAAAATATGCGTAAACCACTTATTGCCGGGAATTGGAAGATGTATAAGACAAGCGATCAAGCTGTTAAGCTAACCGCGGGCATAAAGGCTGGTTTGAAGGGTTTAGAAAATGCGGACGTTGTTCTTTGTCCGCCTTTCACTGTCCTTTCGACAGTTTATAATATTATAAGCGATACAGATATGCAGCTTGGGGGCCAGGATTTATATTGGGAAAAAGAAGGCGCGTTCACCGGAGAGATTTCTCCGATTATGCTTAAGGATTGCGGATGCGAATTTGTAATTATCGGGCATTCCGAAAGAAGAAAATATTTTTCTGAAAGCAATGAAATAATTAATAAAAAGGTAAAAGCTGCCTTGGATGTAGGGCTTAAGGCTATATGTTGCGTTGGAGAAACTCTCGAAGAAAGAGAAGCCGGTAAAACCATCGATGTTATAAAAACGCAGCTTACAGGGTGTTTGGCTGGATTCGGGATAGAAGATGTTCTCAACCTGGTTATTGCGTATGAGCCGGTGTGGGCGATAGGAACTGGTAAAAATGCAACCGCCACGCAGGCTGAAGAGGTTCATAAATTTATACGCACCTGGATTGCTGAAAATTTTTCGCAAGGCGTTGCAAACAGCCTTCGAATACTTTACGGCGGAAGCGTTAAGCCGGCGAATATAAAAGAATTAATGAACGAAGAAGACGTTGATGGCGCATTAGTAGGGGGCGCTTCATTGGAGGTTTCTTCTTTTGTCGAAATAGTCAAAAATTCTATTTAAACATATGCTATATACTTTAATTTTAGTGTTCCATGTTTTCGTGGTTATAGGGTTAATCGCCGTTATATTAGTCCAACGCGGAAGAAGCGGCGGTTTGATTGAATCTTTGGGTGGAGTGGAATCTATATTTGGAACTAAGACCAGCGCTTTTTTTGTCAAGGTAACGGTACTCCTGGCAGTGTTATTTTTTGTAACTACCATATCTCTGGCATATCTTTCCAAGCAAAGGGGTAAATCCTTGTTGGATAAATATAAAGATATTCCGGCGCAGGAAGAAAAAAATACACCCAGCTCAAATTTACCGGCGAATGACACAAAATAAGTTTCATTTCGTTGCTACGCTGGTGTGAGTTTTAAATTTATTCAAACTCTTGACACAATTATCCATTTATGTTAAATTAAATCCGATGCGGTACTTCCTAATAGCCTTTCTTTTCTTACCCATATTTCATGCAAACAGCCAAGAAGCAAGCGATGCTTCTATGCAGAAAAGGCCGCCGATGGGCAGCGTTACTACTAGAAGCAATACCCCTGTTGTGACCCGTAGTTCCGACATAAA
>JALOBR010000106.1 GCA_023228195.1 Candidatus Omnitrophota bacterium | reverse complement strand
ACTGCGTGATTAAAAACATGCAGGATCGCTCCGGCAATGGCTAAGGGTGAACCCAAACCAAAACCAATTGAGATTATTCCGATATGCTCAATACTACTATAAGCAAGAAGCCGCTTCAGGTCTTTCTGAACCAAAATAAAACCACTTGAAATAACCAATGAAATTACGCCAAAAAGAATCATTAGATGCGTAAAATATGCCAACTCCCCGCTCTTAATTATAATTATCCCGAACCTTAAGATGGCGTAAATAGCCGTTTTTAACAAGACTCCCGAAAGAAGCGCACTTATAGGAGCAACTGCCTGGCTATGAGCATCAGGCAACCAGCTGTGCATAGGCGCCAAACCCGCCTTAGTTCCATAACCAACTAGAATAAAAATAAAAGCGATCTTTAGAATATTTTTATCTAATACATGCGCTACGGGCAGCATATCCGACCAATTCAAAGTTTTGCTCAATCCGGAAATTGAAAATGCATAAGAAAATAATATCGTCCCCAAAAGCGCAAAGGTTATACCCACCGAACAAATAATAATATACTTCCAGGCAGCCTCAACCGATTCCTTGGAGTTGTAAAAACCTACGAGAAATGCCGAAATCAGCGTGGTCATTTCAATCGCCACCCAAAGCATCCCTAAGTTATTCACAGCCGGAACGCAAAACATAGAAAAACAAAACAGATTAAAAAGTAAATAATAAAATTTCCCTTTTTTTCCAGAAATTATTTTCTGTTCAATATCCTTACTAATGTAAGCAACTGAATAAAGCGCCGCTGCAAAAGCTACTATTGCAGTAACCAGAATGAAAACTACGCTTAAAAGGTCCAGATAGATAAAATTAAATAATGCCTTAATGTGCCCTACAAGCGCAGTTTCTTTGAATATGACA
Source organism: Candidatus Omnitrophota bacterium (assembly GCA_023228195.1). Lineage (GTDB taxonomy): Bacteria > Omnitrophota > Gorgyraeia > Duberdicusellales > 4484-171 > JAJYOP01. The sequence continues at coordinate 3,954 of JALOBR010000106.1, read as the reverse complement.
ATACTAGAGCAAAGAACTACAAAATACCCCAGGCAATTAATAACCCCGAAAAGGCGATCCCTTTTAATAATAAATGCCCCTGCCGCAAGCAAAAGCGGAATCCCCAAAATAATAAATATAGCCATTACAATTTATCCCTTTAAATGTGAAAGCTTGTTTACATCAATATGAGTAAAAAGCTTATTTATTCTAAAAACAAAAATCCCCATAATAACCACGCTAATAAAAATATCAAAAAATATGGCGATTTCCGTAAAAAAAGGCATTCCCCCAGAAACCGAAGAGGCAAAAAGAAAAATTCCATTTTCCATAATTAAAATACCCACTACCTGCGTAAACGCCTTCATCCGGGAGATCATCATGAACGCACCGATAAAAATCACGGAAAATGCCACAGTTACCGCCACTGACTGTAGAAGCGCTTGGCCAAATCCCAAATTTACAGAAAGCACCCAAGAATAGTATGTAAATATAAGGGCCAAAACCAACGACAATTGCGAATTAACAAAAAGGCCCAGATTCTCATCTAGGTTTATCTTCTTTGCCGTCAGATTCAAGAAATAAGGAATTAAAAATACCTTTACCAAAATAATCATCCCGGAAACTACATATAACCCAATTTCCTTTTCTTTAAATGCAGCCAAAAACGTTACTAAAAAAAGAAAAAACGACTGATAGCGGAAACTACGAATTAAAGCAGGCATTCTTTTGGTAATAACCATAAGGTATGTAGAAGCTAAAAGTAAGAATAAAACTATTCCCTGCATATTAAACTCCTAAAATTGCGCACACAGTTGCAATTACGCCCAATACAAAAGCGAACCCTAAAAAATCAGCTACCCTGAATAGCCGCATCTTGGCTACGGAAACTTCAACCAGCGCAACTGTAATAGCAATAATCGCTATCCGAGCTATATACCATAGAATCCATAAAAACATTTGCACAAAATTACCCAATGGCAAGCCAATGGGAAAAATAAGCTGAGCAATCAGGAAGAAAAAAATCATCTGTTTGACATAAGAAGCCATTTCAATTAACGCAAGTGAACGTCCTGAATATTCCAAAACCATTGCCTCGTGCACCATAGTCAATTCTAAATGCGTTTCCTGATTATCAATCGGAATACGGGAAGTTTCAGCAATAACGATTAAAAATAAAGCAATTGCCGCAACAACAGAAGAAACCGTAATTACGTGCATACCGCTAAATGCTGAAATATCTGTCGAGCCAAAGTGTAAAGATATAGCGAATATCACCATGCAAAGTGCCGATTCAACAAGGCTTGAAATAAACATCTCCCTAGATGCGCCCATCCCTCCAAAAGAACTTGCCGTATCCAACGCGGAAAGAGCCAGGAAAAAACGGCCCAAAGCAAAAATAAATATAAGGACAAGAAAATCTCCAATTTGGCATGCCGGAACGGTGAAGATAAATACCGGAATAAGTATTGCCGCAACAAGAGTTGAGGATAAAACTACAAAAGGAGTAACCCGGAATATCCAAGAGGCAGTTTCCGAAATTACCTCATCCTTAGAAAATAGTTTTGCTAGATTATAATACGGCTGAATAATACTCTGGCCCTTACGCATTCTAAGATTATTTTTTATCTTAGTGATCAGGCCGCTTAAAAGCGGTGCAGTCAGAATAAATAAAATTATTTGCAGAATAATCATCATTAGAATTGACCCATAAATATAATCAGCAACAATAGGGTAATAAAAATATAGCCTAAATACAGATGGATACTACCCGGCTGGATCCTACGCATGGACTTGGCTGTCTTAAACACTATAGCAAGCACCGGATCATAAATATATTTCTTAAAAACTTTGGTGGTGTGAGTTTCATAGCTAAAAGATTTAATATGATAAAATGATTCCCAGATCTTCTGAGTCTTGCGATAAGGCAAGAGAAAGAAACTAAAGGCGACCCTGAATGGTTTTGAAAAAGCAGTTGCTGTGTATTCATTGCGCGAGTCATGTTTATAATAGCCGCAATCCCAGGTTTTATAAATCACTGATTTGCCTCTGCCGAATATCCTATATATAGCAAAACCTGCGATACTAAAGAGAGTCAACCAAAATGCCAGTGAAGGAATAGAAAGATAAATGTTTTTAGCTATCTGCGGGGTAAAAATAAGGTTATTTAAGGAAAAAATCATGCCACTGATATCAATACCCAAAGCGCTTCCGGAAACCTTGGCCAGTAATTTTATAATCAGCGCTGCGGCTAAACCAAAAATTACAATAAGAACCGCCAAAATTAACATCCCAATCCGCATGGATAAAGCAACCTCTTTTGCACTTTCAGCATAATGACTCCTCGGCTTGGCCAAAAAGGTTACCCCGAAAGCTTTCACAAAACAGGCAGCAGCTAAGCCACTGGTTAAAGCTAACATCGCAGCGCAAACCCCTAAGAAAAACTTGTTCCCTCCTATTACATCAAATGCGCCCAGGAAAAATGCCTGTAAGGTTAACCATTCGCTGACAAAACCATTTAAGGGCGGCAATGCTGAAATCGCCATAGCGCCTAATAAGAAATATGCTGCGGTTTGCGGCATTTTTTTAATTAAACCACCTAATTTCTCGATATCGCGCGTTCCGGTGGCTTTATAAACGCTGCCAGCACACAAAAACAAGAGTCCTTTAAAAATGGCATGATTTATTAAATGATACAATCCGGCAATTAAAGAAAAAACAGCCAGATAAGACAAATTTAAACTTATAAAAAACATTGATAGGCCCACTCCTAATAATATAATTCCTATATTCTCAACACTGTGATACGCAAGCAACCTTTTAATATCATGCTCCATAAGTGCGTAGATTACTCCTACAAGGCAGGAGATTATCGCTAGAATTAAAACCAGAACTCCCCACCAAGATGAATTCACACCGAGAATAAACATTACAAAACGAATGATCCCGTAAATCGCAGTTTTGATCATTACCCCAGACATGATACTTGAAATATGACTGGGCGCCTGTGGATGGGCATAAGGCAGCCAGATATGCAATGGCACAATCCCGGCTTTAGTCCCAAAACCGATTAAGAATAATAAAAAAACTATATTTTTAGTTTGTAATGACATTGCCTGACAGGCGTTCTTTATAACAAAAAAATCAAACGAATGAGCATGATTATGCAAAATCATAAAAGCGGCAATGATGAATCCAGTACCGATATGAGTCATTACTATGTAAATTAGGCCCGCTTGAATTGATTTTGTATGTTCTGTATCAAAAATAACCAAAAAATAAGAAACTAAAGACATAATCTCCCAAAAAATAAGGAACATTAAACAGTCACTTACGCTTACTACTAAAGCCATGGATAATACAAAGACAAACAGTAAAACCTGAGCGAGTATTATCTTGGCAACTGAATACTCCCCTTTCAAGTAGCTAAAAGAATAAACTAGCGATGGTAGGAATACAATAAAGATTACCGCAAGGAAGAATACGGCAAGAGGATCAAACAGGAAAAAATTCTTTGTCAGAAGATTTAACATCTAAACGTAAGCCTCTATAAAAAGAAAAAACCTTTGTTCGTAGATATTCGCCACAAACAAAGGTTTCTCGTTATTTCTTAGTCCAGACCCACCTTAAAACTCGGAACTAGATATGAATAATACCACTATTGTTACAAAAATCAAGAATAATTAAGTGCCCCCTGAAAGATAACTCCCGTGAGGCCAGGCAGTAATATTCGACAAGGAAAAGGCCTCTCTGTAAACAGCTATTGGCAAATTTGAGAGATATCCCTCGCCACTCTCTTCATATACTAATAGTTAATTCCTATTTAATGGTCTAGGTATAATCTAACATATACGAAAATATTGCCGATATTTTCATTATATAGCGGGCATTATATAAGAGGAGAATTGGCCTATTTGGGTCCTCCTGCGCTCACTTACAAGTAAACAAGGGTGAGCTTCAGAGGGATAAGCTATA
>JALOBR010000105.1 GCA_023228195.1 Candidatus Omnitrophota bacterium | reverse complement strand
AATATACATAAAAAAACGCTGACAATAGCCACGCTACGGTCAGCGTTTTTGTTCCTAATTTTAATTTTCTATTCAACCGGTATTAAAATCTTCTTTCCCGCTTTTAGCTTATTCGGATTTTTGATAATATCCTTATTAATCTCATAAATATACTTCCATCGATGCCCCTTGCCTAGTTCGCGTTCTGCAATCTTCCAAAGCGTATCGCCTCTTTTTATTGTATATTCTCTTGTAGAAACCTTAATTTCTCCTTCAATCGGCTCCTCAACTTCTTCGACAAACTTTCCTTCTTCTACTTGAATTGCATCTGCAGGAACACCTTCTCCGTTATAAGGAATCATAACCTCTTCTACTTCGGCAATCATGAATTGAGCATTCCTGTCTTTTTGCATCCCTGGTAGGTCTGACACCGGGCTAACAGCATCAAGTTTTCCTCTGCTTATTATCTTAATCCGTTCTTCCGGTATACCGTTTTCAATCATGAAAGTTTTGACTGAATCCGCGCGTTTGCCGCCAAGTTTTAAATTGTACTTTTCTGAACCGCGCGTATCGCAGTTACCGGTTATTAGAATGTTTGTTTCCGGATTTTTGTTCAAGGTTTTTACGGCGCCTTCCAGCATAGTTATGGCATCATCCCTTAAGGCAGCGCTATCAAAATCGAAATACACTTTTACATTTTTGATTATTTTCTTAACAAGAAGCGATGGCCTTTTCTCCTGTGCCTGGGGTGGAGGCAATTCTTCTTCTTTATAATCAAAAATTATCTTATAGACATAAATATAACCACGATTTCCCCAGGGTGATGTTTGTCCGGGTGCCGTTGGCCACCACCAGAAACCTCCCGATTTTTCGTCTTTTACCGGATCCGGTTTCGCATCGCTCGGCCACCAGGTGAATTTTTCCTGAAGCAACTTTAAGTCTTCGTCTTTTTTCTCCGGGTTGGTTCCTGCAAAAACCGGGACCATAAAAATTGAAAGAAACAAAATCAATGAAAATAAACGAAAATTCCTGACGCATGCGCATAGCACGTTAGCCATCAGGCTTTCGGAATATAAACCAATAAAGTCATCAGCTGGATCTTTATACATAATTATTCTAAATATTTCTGCAACCTGTACCAAGTTTGCTTGCCAACGATTCCATCAGCCTTTAAACCATTTGCTTTTTGAAATTCTTTAATTGCTTCTCTGGTCTTTTTGCCTATTTTGCCGTCTATTGTGCCAGAATAAAATCCCGCGTTCTTCAACGTAATTTGAATTCTTTTTGGGGTAACCTTTGAAATATCAACTTCCTGCGCATTTACTATCTCTTCGGAATCAAACATTTTCACCTTAGACAATCTTTCTTCCAAATCACGCACCTCATCATCTTTCTCCTGTAATTGCCTCTCTAAATCGGAAACTTTTGTTTGAAGCTCTTCTACTCCGCTACCCGTAGCTGTTTTCTTTGTTGTTGCGCATCCTGTCAAAGCCAAAATAATTATTACGGACAATAAAATCCTTGGAAACATTAAACACCTCCTAATGAGCACAGCATTTTTCCAAGTGTAACAACACGAAGAAAAAATGCTAGTGCGAATTACCCCTGAACGAAGTGAAGGGGTAACGACCGAACATCCTTTAGACTTCCTGTCTAAAAAAATTACTGAAAATTGCCAGTCATTGCAGACGGCGTTTCTTCAATTTTAGTCAAATAAACTCCGAGCTTTTCCCAGGTTTTTGCGCCAACTTTTCCGTCAACGGTTAAACCGTTTGTTGACTGAAATTGCTCGATGGCTTTTTTCGTTTTTGGACCTATTTTACCATCAATACTTCCCGTATATAAGCCGGCGTTCTTTAAAGCTTTCTGGATATCTTCTGAAGTAGGCTTCTCAGGGACAACTATTGTTTGTGCGGGCAGCTGAGACGTCAAAGCATCTTTAGTTTCAATTGACTGCTGCGCTTCCAATACGCTACCGGCTTCCGGCATAATCATTTCAGATTCCATATCTACCTGAGGTTTTTCGGCTTTTTTAGCGCAGGAAATAGAAAATATTGATACAAACACCATTAAAAATGCAATTTTTTTCATTTTTTTCTCCTTTTGATTATTAAGGTATCCTTCCATAGTATTATTAATATTATCTCACCATTATCGATTTTGCTGTATTTTTTCCGGAAGCGCCGGTTTCGTAAACTATTTCCGCCTTACTTTCCGGTTTTAAATCAGAAATTGTCAAACTCGAATCCTGGCCTGTTATCAAAGTGTCATCATCAACTAAAAGCATAACATCATTAGTATCTTCTACGTTTGCATCATCAGAAAGCCTCACAACCAAAGTTGAAGTTAAAGTGTTTACGGAAAGTATTTTGCCTGACGTTTCTTTTATGACAGGTTCGGTAATATTTTGCGAAAATACAACAGGCAAATTCACAATTACCGATGCCGCCAAACATAAAATACACAAGATAATTCTGCACAACCTAACCATTCATTCACCTCCTCATATCCTCATAGTTGGATCTTAAAGCTACTTCAAAACTAAAGAGCTTTTAAAATAGTAGGGCCTCCTCGGCCTAAAGCCTGAGGCTCCCTCCCGAGCAAAAATCTCAATACATCCCACGGGCTAAAACGGGAGAATTTCTGCGAGTGATTAAATTATGTTTATGTCCCGGTATCAGAAAATACTCGACTAAATTAAATGGGGAATGCACCTGAAGGCTTCTTTGATCCGCTGCAGTTTTTTTAATCTCCGTGCAACAAGCTAGTTTAGTTGAATAAAAACTGGCTTTCATTTTTTCTTTAAAGCAAACCATGCGGGCACCTGAATCCCTGGGGCCCTAATACGGTAATAAATAAAAATTTTACAGAGAATTTATAGATTGTCAAGATTTTTGGCGTATGCGCGATACGCTATTTTTATCTCTGAAAGGGTATCGCTGCCAAACTTCTCAAGGAAACTTTCGGTTATTGCCATAGCGCTCATGCCCTCAGCAATAACCGCACAAGCAGCTATTGCGCAGGTATCCGAACGGATAACTTGTGCTTTCTCGGCTTTTTTATTAATTAGGTTTACTGATTTAAGCGGCCTTCTTAAAGTTGCAATCGGCTTCATGGCTATTCTTAAAATAATCGGCTCACCTGTTGAAATCCCGCCCTCAATACCCCCGGAATTATTGGTACTCCTGTAAAAACCTTTTGTTTTTGAATAATAAATTTCATCATGCGACAAACTGCCGCGCATTTTAGCGTATTGGAACCCGAGGCCGACCTCTACCCCTTTAACTGCCGGTATACTCATAAGATAACAGCTAAGCTTTGCATCAAGGCGCCTGTCGAAATGCATAAATGTTCCAAGGCCGCAAGGAACTCCTTCTATCCAGATTTCCGCAATCCCTCCCAGGCTGTCTCTTCCTGTTTGCGCTTTTTCTATTTCCTTAATCATCAATTTCTCTTTTTTTGGATCAATACAATTTAGCTGTGAAGCTCTTATCTTTGATTTTATATCTAAGATGTTTTTTGGCGTAACCGATGAAATAATATTTCCCACACCGACAGTAAAACTTGCTATATCTATACAAAAGTTTAAAAGGAATTGTTTGCAGACTGCACCCGCACATACCCTTCCTACAGTTTCCCGCGCAGAAGCCCTTTCAAGAATATTCCTGATATCAGCTTCATTATATTTAATGGCTCCGGGCAAATCAGCATGAGCAGGACGCGGCACAGAAAGAGAAGGTAACTCATCTTTATTCTGTGAAAATATTTTTACATCATTATTTTTAACTAGTATTGTTATAGGGCTACCAAGAGTAATTTTATTGCGCAGGCCCGATACAATTTCCACCTTATCGTCTTCGATAAACATTCTTTTTCCCCGACCCACGCCTGACATCCTTCTTTTTAATTCCTGATTTATGAAGTCCTGCTCAATGCGCACCCCCTTAGGAAAGCCTTCTATGACTGTACTTAAATATTCCCCGTGAGATTCCCCTGCAGTTAGTATTCTCATTTATACCTCCCCAATGAGACTTACACTTTTTTAGACAACCTGTCTAAAAAAGTATTTAGTCGAATTGCCCCGATGAGCTTTCCAATATTTAGGCGAGTCGGGGTAATTGTTTCTATTTTCCATTCTTAATGCTTAAGCTGTTGTTGCCTTATAATAATCAATTTATACTTTCTAGAAAATAATTCCTATAAACCTGATTATATGATTTCCCCAAAAAAACATTGCAACAGATGCAAGTGAAAGATAAGGTAAATACGGTATAAGATGCGATTTTCTAAAAACCATTGCGACAACAGAATAAAGAAGCGCAAAAAATGGAGCAAGGAAAAATACGAAAATAACCGCTTTTAGCCCGAGGAAAACCCCTACGACACCCATAAAATCAACATCGCCGAGGCCCAAAGATTCTTTTTCGCCCTCGATTGATTCCTTTTTACGTAACGCAAGATATAAGTTAATAAATATGTCGCCGAACAGCTTGAAAAGGTATGTAAATCCCAGGCCGAAAAGTAATGCCCTAAAAGCCCTGAATATAGGTAAAAACCTAACATCCAAAGGCATGCCTGTCTTTAAGTAAACAATTGTCGCCCTTATGTCGAAAATCAACCCGACAGCAATAGCCAAGAAACATAAGTAAGCCGGAATAGCATGATAATCTATATCTATGAAAGAGACAACTATGAGAAAGCAAAAAAAGAAAATATATTTTATCAAATTCCAGCAAAGTCCAAAATGCGCGTAAAGGGCAAAAAAGACTACAGCAGTAATAATTTCTACAAAAGGGTACCTCAGAGAAATTGCGGCTTTACAGTCGCGGCATTTTCCTTTTAATATAAAATAACTTAATATCGGTATATTATCGTACCAGCGTATA
>JALOBR010000104.1 GCA_023228195.1 Candidatus Omnitrophota bacterium | reverse complement strand
CATCACGGGATGATTCCACGCCTAAAAGATAGTTCTTGATATCCTTGTAATCAAAGCCGAAATTATACCTTAAATCAAGTATCTTGTTTGAATATAGCGCCCGGTTTACGAATATACCGGCGATGTTAGCTTTACCTACGGCGCTTAAAGCGCGGAATTCCTTTCCAAGCACCAAACGGCTATGTGAATAATAAGTTCCAATTTCTGTCTTTTCGTTTATCGGATAGATATATCTTAAGTTTTTTAAGTTATAAAGGCTTTTTTGCGACATCTGGTATTTAAGGTATAGTCTGTCGTCAAAGCCCAATAAGTTATTATTTTCATAGACAAACGACCAGCGGTTCTTTTCCATATAGCGGGAACCGAAATTATCATAGTCAAAGCCGATATGTATTGGCAGGTTGTCCTTTACCTCTATTACTATGTCGGTTGTGCCGGCCTCAACACCGGGGACCAGAATAGCTTTTGCCATTCTGTCGGGGTTTTCATTTATATAGGTAAGAGAATTTTGGAGGCTGTCGTAGTCGAAGTAGTCTTTGGATTTGAGTTTAATTTTTTTTTCCAATAAAGCTGTGCTGAAATAACGGTTTCCCTTAATATCAATCTTGCCGACTTTTCCTTCGATAATCTTTATCGTCAGGATGCCATCTTTGATTGTCTGCGGCGGAAGGAAAGCGCGGGAGGTGGAATAGCCTTTTTCCCTGTAGGCTGCGGTGATTTTATCGGCAATCTTCTGCATTTCAGGAAGAGCCAGGTCTTTGCCTTCGTATTCGGAAACTATACCTTTCAGTTCCTTTTCTGAAATGAGCGTAGCCCCTTCAACAACTATTTTCTTTATCTGGACTTTTTTGGTATCCGGGGGCAGGGGTGCTTCTTTTTCAGGCTCTTCCTTGATTTCCGGCTTTTTCTTTTTTTGTTCGATTTGCTGCTCTATCGCCTTTTGTTCTTCAAGGGCTTTCTCGCGTTGCGCACCGGCGCCTATTGTCTGCGACGATGGAACTGTTTGAGCAAATGCACCGAAAGACAGAGTAATTATAGTAGAAAAAATACAAAATATTTTAAACTTCATTTCGCGCCCCCCCCTTTTTTTTATAGGGTTTTATTCTATATTTTTGCGAAAATAATGTCAATACAAATTTTGCCTAACATAGACCATGGGCCTACATTCATTAATAAGTATTTTAAAGTATTTTCTGCTAAATGTCTACTGATAATCTTATATCCGGGTAACCAATGTTATTTAAAAATCAATTGCTTTTTAACCCGGGCTATGTTAGATTAAAGAAAATATTCGAAAAAGGGGAAATTATTCCCTTTATCAGAATACCGCGGGTGGCTTTGGCTTTAAAGGTAAAGCCAAACCACAGGCTTTCTATCCCGGCTATGCCCGTGGACCGGTGACGCAAAGCGCCACCGTGGCGGAGCGGCCCCGAGGAATCCGGAGGATTCCCGGGATTTAGCCCCTGAAATCGCTCCCGTACGGGTTAAGCGATTTCTAAGGAGATGTGGCCCGCTTAAAGCGGGCGAACAAAAAGGATCCATGAGTTGTGCCCGTGCGAGTTCCAGAAAAAGGGGAAATTTATAAACTTTTCTGCCTGTTTTCCTAACCAGTAAACCTCAAAGTGGAAGAAAAATTTGCCATAGCATACAGCGAAAAAAAAGGCGAAGAAGCTGCCAAAGAGCTTTCTTTGAAGATAAAATCTGTTTTTCCTAAAGCCGTAAAGGAAGTCTTCTTGTTTTTTACGCCTCAATATAACCCGCACGAAGCCTTAAAAACGATAAATTTCACCTTAAAACCCCGGAGGGTAATCGGCCTGCAAAGCCCGTTTCTTAATTTTGAAGACCGGATACTGGAAGAAGGCATGGTTGCTTTTGTAATAAACAAAGAAAACGAAGAGTTAACTGAAATCTTTATAAAAGAAGATTCAACGCAAAAAATAGAATCGTCTCTTAGGATGTCCTTGAAAAATTATTCCTATGAAAAAGAATTCATCTTTTCTTTCTTATCACATAACTTCAATTACCGAAATTACTTGCGGGGGCTGGAGCTTGCTATAGGAAAATCCTTCAACGTCTTTGGAGCGGGCTACATTAGAAAATATGCCGCAAAAAATTATCAGATAGTAAACAATACGGTAGCCGAAGGCCTTATTAACATAATCGGCGGCGGAATAAAAGAAACATCCCTAAGCATTGCCGGGTTTATCCCCCTGGGTAAACCTTTTACAATCACAAAAGTTATGGCGCAAAGAAGCATAATAATGGAAATAAACGGCAAGCCGGCCATAAACATATACAAAAATTACCTGGAAGATAAATTTGACACTTTCATAAAAAATTATCTTTTCTCGCTATACCCGCTGGGCATATATTACAATAATACTATACATCTGGTAAATGTTATTGAATGCTTAAAGGACGGCTCTCTCGCCTGCATTGGAAACCTCAAAGAAAATGTTCAGGGACATATAATGTTTTTCCACTCGCAAGCTTTGTTTGATGAACTTAAGAAAAAACTTGAAATCATAAAGAGCCATGGAGAAGGTTTAGTATTTATGGTAAACTCTATGTTAAGAAAGAAGGTATTGCGGGAATACGCCTATGAAGAAAGCCGTATTATAAAACAACTGCTTGGGGATAAATTCAAAATAGTAGGCATATACGCCGATTATTCTTTTTTCTCCGAACCAGAGAGAAGGGAAATAAACCTTGAAGCCGGGAATATCTTAATGACCTTGTGGAAATAACTAAATCCCGTTAGAGAGCTTAGTGGCTCTCTAACGGTTGGCGCCGATGGTAGCATTACGCATCTTCTGATTTATACAAAGAAATCCGTCGATTAACCCCGTTGGAAGAAATTCTTTTCTAACGGGGCGAAAATTGTTGGCTTTCTCTAACGGGGTAAAATGTCATATTCTATTAATCCTATTTTGGGTTCAGCAATTTTTCTATGTTTCCTGGTAGTTATTCTTGTGGTTTATATTATAAACAAACTGCAACTTATCAATATCCTCAAAAAAAGCATCGAGCGCCTTAATAAAACAGTCCGGGAACTTGATTACCAGGCAAAGCTGATAATCAAGGGGGATATGGAACTGAAACTCTACCAGGAAGAAGTTGAAGACAAGCTTAATAAACTTACCCTTCTTAAAAATCTCATAATATCTTCGCTGCACATTCTGGATAAAGAAAATCTTTTTTCACAAATAGACGACAAAACCATAAATGACTTGGGTTTTAAAAAAGGCCTAATACTCACAATGGAAGGCGAGATAAAATTGAGTGTCGGTTTTAAACCCAAAGAAGTTGACACCTTAAAAGATTTTGTAAAATATAAAAAGAACTTCATCCAGGCCATACCCTTAATCTCAGCGGAAACCGAAGCGGGCTCAGAATTGATAACTGCTCTTCAAACAAAAGATTTTTTAATAGCGCCGATAAAAGCGCGGGAAAAGATATACGCTGTGTTTGTTTTGGCCAACCTGGTTATGCCAACCGATGTAAGACGGGCAGAGAAAGAAATTTTCTCAATCATATGCATGTATCTTGGCCAGTGCCTTGACAACATTCAGCTTTTTGAAGAAATCTATAACGCAAAAGATGAGCTTGAGAGAAAGGTAAAAGAAAGAACCAATGAATTGGTTAAAAGCTTGCGCGAAATAGAGGCAATAAGCCGGGCAAAATCCGATTTCATCTCCAATGTATCGCATGAACTGCGCACTCCTCTTACTTCGGTAAAAGGTTTTTCTTCTCTTCTGGTTGCTGAAAAATTCGGAAAGCTGCCCGAAGAAGCCAAGAAACGGCTTGAAACAATAGATGAAAACGTTGATAAGCTTGTAAACATGGTTAATACCCTTTTGGACATTGCGCGTATAGAATCGGGAAAAACGGAGGTAAAAATAGCTCCTGCCGATATTGCGAAATTAATCAGGGACACAGGGGAATTCCTCTCTCCTCAAATGCAGGCAAAATCAATAAAATTAGTTCTGGATACACCGGAAACACTTTTGGTTTATATGGATAAAAACCTTATTGACCAGGTATTTATAAATCTGATAGGAAATGCCGTTAAATTTACCCCTGAAGGCGGCCAGATAAAACTAAGCGTAAAGACTGGCGGCAATCAGGCTGTTGTTACAATAGCAGATACCGGTTATGGAATAGAAAAAGAAAATTTAGAAAAGATTTTTCAGGAATTTTTTAGAGTAGATAATTCAATAAACGTTAAAGCCAAAGGAACGGGCTTGGGGCTATCTCTCGTAAAAAGAATTATCGAAATACATAAAGAAAAAATATGGGTTGAATCGGAAATGGGAAAAGGAAGCACCTTTTGTTTCACGCTTAAATTAGCAAAAGAAAAAAACATCTAGGTAGATTTTTTTATTACACAGATAGTCACAGATGATTTAAAATTACAAATCACAATACCGAAATCACAAAAAACAAACACTTTTTCATTTGTAATTTTGTGGTTTGCATATTGTAAATTAAAATCTGCGATCATCCGTCTCTAAATCCGTGATAATCTGTGCGGAGCGAAGCGATATGATAAAACTTAAAATTATGGTAGTTGACGACGATCCTGATATTCTGGAACTTCTTAGGGCAACCCTAGAAGAAGAATACGAAGTTACGTGCGCCGCGCTCGGCAATGAAGCTATAGAAAAGTTAAAAAAAGAAGTGCCAGACCTTTTGGTTTTGGATTATGTGCTTCCCGACCTGCATGGTCCGGAAATATGTAAAATACTAAGAAAGGACCCGCTGCTTGTACATCTGCCGGTGCTCATGCTGACTGGTAAAGGAGAAATTGAAGATAAGGTAAAAGGGCTTGAGTCTGGCGCGGATGATTATATGGTAAAACCTTTTTCGCCG
>JALOBR010000103.1 GCA_023228195.1 Candidatus Omnitrophota bacterium | reverse complement strand
CCTCGAGGGTATAGGAATGCAAAAAGCAAAGCAAATCATAGCAACCCTACAAGGCAAAGTAGGCAGATTTGCCTTAATGCGTTCTGAAGAATGCAAAAAAACTCCCGTTAAAAAAGAAATAGTCGAGGAGGCCTCTAATATTTTAAAACGCCTTCAGTACAATAGTAAAGAGATAGAAGAAATGGTAAAAAAAGCGCTGCATACGCAGCCTGAGATAGATAATACGGAAGATCTTTTAAACGAAATCTACCGTCAGCGCAAATAGAGATAAGTTCATTTAAGGTATATATCTATGGAAAAACAAGAAAGTTTACCTCTTGATAAAAGTAAAATAAAATCTATCGCGGAATCTTTGCTCTTTGTAAACGAAAAACCTATCGAAATTGCTGAACTTAGCGAAATACTTAGCGTTGATAAAAGGCTGGTAGAAGAAGCACTTGAAGAATTGGTAACTGACTACACGAACAAACCTTGCGGTATCTCAATAGTTAAGGTTGCCGGCGGATTTCAGATGTGTTCTTCCCCGGAAAGCGAAATGTGGATTAAAAAAATGTACCGCGAAAGAGGGAAGCAGAAACTGTCTGTAGCTTCCCTGGAAACGCTTGCAATCATCTCTTACAAACAGCCTATAACCAGAATGGAGATAGAGTCAATCCGCGGAGTAAATATCGACGGGGTAATGAAACATCTTGCTGATTTAGGGCTTATAAAAATTGAGGGGCGCAAGGAAGTTCCAGGCAAGCCGTTTCTTTATGTAACTACAAGAAAATTTCTGGAATATTTCGGCCTTAACGCGTTAAAAGATTTGCCTAAGCTTGAGGAATTCATGATCTTGGCATCAAAAGAAGAAACGGTTCAAGCTAACGCTGAGGAGAATAGTAACGCTCAACCCATAGAAGATAAGGCTGTTTTGGAAGAAAAAACTTTGGAAAAAAACAATACAGTTCCAAACATTTGATTCTAAAAGGAGGTACGAGAATGAAGTTCTATTTTACTTCTGAGTCAGTTGCGGAAGGCCATCCGGATAAGTTGTGTGACCAAATTTCTGACGGAGTGCTGGATGAAGTGCTCAAACACGACCCTAGCGGTAGAGTTGCATGCGAAACGTTTGTCACCATGGGGCTTCTTATGGTAGGGGGAGAGATTACAACTTCCGCTTATGTTGACATACACAAATTAGCTCGTGAAGTCATCAAACAAATTGGTTACGATGACCCGAAATACGGTTTTGATTATCATACTTGCGCCATCATAAACACGATCAATAGCCAATCTCCGGATATAGCGCAAGGCGTAAATACGGGAGGAGCCGGCGACCAGGGCATGATGGTAGGATACGCGTGTAAAGAAACTGAAGAACTCATGCCGCTTCCTATTGTGCTGGCACATAAGCTGGTAAAACGCATGGCTGATGTCCGCCATGAGAATATTTTGAAATATCTCGGCCCTGACGGAAAATCACAAGTAACCGTTGAATATCATGACGGCCACCCCAAAAGGGTTGATTCAGTAGTCCTTGCCTGTCAGCACACGGAAAACATATTAGATCCAAAGAAGGATAAAAAGAGGATTACCGAAAAAGCGCGCCAGGAAATCATAGAAACCATTGCTAAACCTATCCTTAAAGGATATATTGATAAGAATACCAAATATTATATTAACGAAACCGGAAAATTCGTAATCGGCGGCCCTCAGTCAGATACCGGCATGACCGGACGTAAAATCGTAGTTGATACCTACGGAGGAATGGTTGCTTCAGGCGGAGGAGCATTCAGCGGAAAAGACCCTACAAAAGTTGACCGGTCAGCTGCTTATATGGCAAGATATGTAGCAAAAAACATCGTTGCAGCACAAATAGCAGATAAATGCTTGATACATATCGCTTATGTAATTGGTAAAGCAGAACCCCTCTCGGTATTCGTAGATACTTTTGGCACAGGTAAAATTTCAGATAGCGCGATCGTTAAGCTTATAGCAGAGAATTTCGACTTAACGCCAAAAGGTATGATTAGAACGCTGGATTTACTAAGGCCTATTTATCGTAAAACTGCCTGCTACGGCCATTTCGGCAGACAAGAGCCGGAATTCAGCTGGGAACGTACCGATAAGGCGAGCATACTTAAAAAAGCGGCTGCAAAATTATAAAATGAAGCCAACATTTTTCCTACGCCGTCTCGCGGCTTGAAAAAATAATGTGCTCATTAAAAAGGAGCCTATGAAATACGATATTAAAGATATCAATTTGGCAAAAAAAGGTGCATTAAGAATAGAATGGGCAAAAAATGATATGCCCGTTCTTAAATTAATCAGTGAAAGGTTCAAAAAAGAAAAACCTCTCAAGGGCTTAAAAATCGCCTGCTGTTTGCACGTTACGACTGAAACCGCTCACCTGGCGCAGGTTTTAAAAGAAAGCGGGGCCCAAGTTTTACTTTGCGCTTCAAACCCGTTATCGACGCAGGATGATGTAGCAGCATCTTTGGTTAAAAATTCAGCGATCCAGGTTTTTGCAATAAAAGGCGAAGACACGAAAACATATTACAGTCATATAAAAGCGGTTTTAGACCCCAAACCTGACATTACGATGGATGATGGCGCAGACTTAGTCAGCACAATACATCAAAAAAACCCATCAGAACATAGCAATATCATCGCCGGCACCGAAGAAACAACTACGGGTGTTATAAGACTGCGCGCGTTAGCCAAAGAAGGCAGACTGCGTTACCCTATCATTGCGGTTAATGACGCATTGACCAAACACCTCTTTGATAACCGTTACGGAACAGGCCAATCTACGCTCGATGGAATAATCAGAGCCACGAATAAGCTCATTGCCGGAGCAAATTTCGTTGTTTGCGGATATGGCTGGTGCGGAAAAGGCGTTTCGATGCGCGCAAAGGGCCTTGGTGCAAAAGTAATAGTAGTAGAAGTTAATCCGTTGCGTGCCCTGGAGGCCACGATGGATGGTTTTGAAGTTTTACCTATACGCGAAGCTTCAAAAATAGGAGATATTTTTGTAACCATAACAGGGGATATAAACGTAATAAGAAAAGAACATTTTCCGCTTATGAAAGAAGGCGCAATCGTTGCAAATACCGGGCATTTTAACGTTGAAATTGATATAAGTTCGTTGGAAGCCTTAAGCAAATCTAAACGGCGTATCCGCGAATTTGTTGATGAATACACTTTAAAAAATGGAAAAAAAATCTATCTTCTTGGCGAAGGCAGGCTTATAAATCTCGCCGCAGCCGAAGGACATCCTGCGCAGGTAATGGATATGTCTTTTGCTAATCAGGCATTAAGCGCTGAATATATCGTTACAAACCATAAAAATATGAAAAACGACGTATTTAAAGTGCCTGACGATATAGACAAAAATATTGCTGCACTTAAGCTAAAGGCAATGGGCATAAAGATAGACACTTTAACAAAAGAACAAGAAAGATACCTGGCAAGTTGGGAAATAGGAACTTAAAAATCGGTTACGTTAAACGGTTACGCAACTCGTTTCGTTTATCGTCTTACGTATGACGTAAAACGCAGCCGTAACGAGCAGCGCAACCGCAGCCGATTAGACGAAAAAAGTTGGGAGAATGTTTATGAAAAGGATAGGCATATTAACCAGGGATTGTGCCGGAATAAACGCCTGCATACGAGCCATTGTAAGAACCGCTAATTATTACGGGATCGAAACAGTAGGTATATCCCGGGGGTATGAAGGCTTGATAAACGGGGAAACAAAAATTTTTGACAGGCGTTCTGTTTCCGGAATAATAAATACCGGAGGAACTATTTTAAAAACCGCCCGTTCAAAACGGTTTATGACAGAAGAAGGCCAATTTAAAGCTCTTCAAACAATAAAAAACAATAACCTTGACGGACTTATAGTTGTTGGCGGCAACGGCTCACTCACCGCCGCTCATCTTTTAGCTTCGAAATACGGGGTAAAGGTTATAGGCGTGCCAGCCACAATAGACAATGACATAAACGGTGTTGATTTCTGCGTCGGTGCAGACACCGCAGTTAACGTTGCACTAGACGCGCTCGATAAAATACGCGATACGGCAGATTCATTGGAAAGAATATTTGTCGTAGAAGTTATGGGTCGGGACTGCGGTTACATTGCTTTAAGGGTTGCTCTTGCCGGCGGATGCGAAGAAGTTATAGTTCCCGAACGTAATTTCGACATTGAAGAAATATGTGAAGCGGTAACCGAAGGTAATATCCGGGGTAAAATAAGCTGGATAATCGTTGTTGCCGAAGGTAAAGCTCATGCCAGCGATGTGGCAGCAAAAATAACCGAAATAACCGAACTTGAAACACGCATAGTTGTTTTAGGCCATATCCAGCGCGGAGGCATACCGACAGCAAGCGATAGAATACTTGCAGCAAGATACGGAAGTATGGCGGTAGAGATGATTAAAGACGGCAAAACTGATAAATGCGTAGCACTTAAAAATATGGATTTTATAGAACTTCCCCTTGAGGAAGCAATAAAACCGAAAGACATGGAAGTTGAGGCTTACTATAGATTAATTAAAGTTCTTACATAGGTAGTTTCCGGTAAAAGGAGGTAAAATGGTTTATCAAAATGAAGCGCAAATTTTCGACGGAAAAACATTGATTGAGAAAGACGGAAAAATAGAAATCAAAAATCCTGATTTCTTTAGAAAAAAAATAGTCGATGATTTAATCGACACTATAATCCTTTCCGACTCTGCCCATCTTAAAAGGTTATGTTATTTTGTAGCATACAATGCCGGAATCGCCTTCGGAGTGATACCGTCATCTATCCAAGGTTTATATGAAGCGCGGGGAAAAGACGCCTTTAGCGGATTTACCGTACCTGCGATTAACATACGAACCCTTACGTACGA
>JALOBR010000102.1 GCA_023228195.1 Candidatus Omnitrophota bacterium | reverse complement strand
CAGTTGTAGGATTGTTCAAAATATCAAGTTCAAAAAGATGGGGGCCGTTTAATACGCAATCCCTGATTATAGAGGGCGCTGATTTATCTTCGTTTTTGGCAAAAATTGAAGATATACTTAAATTTGCTTGCGCAAACTCTACTGGTAAAATATAATCAATATCTATGGCTAAAACAAAATTATCAATTGTGATACTTGCTAAAAACGAAGAGACAAGAATAAAAGACTGCCTTTCTTCGGTTACCGGCTGGGCGGATGAAGTGATTGTGATAGACGATGAAAGCACCGATAGAACGGTTGCCATAGCAACTGAATTGGGCGCTAAAATATTTATTAAAAAAATGGATGTCGAGGGCGCTCATCGTAACTGGGCATACGCAAAAGCAACCAATGAGTGGATTTTAAGCCTTGACGCTGACGAGAGGCCGACGGACGAATTAAAAGAAGAAATCAACGCGTTTTTGCTTACCAATCCAACCCAAAGCGCTTTTACCATACCCAGAAGAAATTTTATCGGCAACTACTGGCTGCGCTGGGGAGGCCAGTATCCGAGCGCTCAGCTTAAATTATTTAAAAAAAGTAAATTCAAATGGGAAGAAGTTGAAGTTCATCCGCGTCCCGTTTTGGATGGAGAATGCGGCCATCTTAAAAAAGATCTGATACATTATACCTATAGAGATTGGGCTGATTTTTTAAAAAAACTGAACAATCAGACTACTTTGGAAGCTACAAAATGGTATAAACTTTCCCTGGAGAACCCTAAAAAAGCGCGATATAAGATGAATACTTTCCACGCCCTGTGGAGGACCATGGATAGATTTATCCGCA
The DNA here is from genome assembly GCA_023228195.1 of Candidatus Omnitrophota bacterium. Classification (GTDB taxonomy): domain Bacteria; phylum Omnitrophota; class Gorgyraeia; order Duberdicusellales; family 4484-171; genus JAJYOP01. The sequence continues at coordinate 4,129 of JALOBR010000102.1, read as the reverse complement.
CCTATTTTGCCAAGAAAGGCCACCGTGACGGCTTTAACGGTTTTATGATTGCCTATTTTGCTTCGCTTTATCAGATAGTAAGTTACGCAAAATACCGGGAACTTAAAAACAAAGATAAAAATTAATCCCTTTGCCAGCCCGGTAGCCCCATTACCTATGATAATGACATTAAGGTTCGGGGCGTCCCACACCTAAACATCTTCTATGTAGGGAATGGGACAGGGCGTCCCGGTAGACAGAATTCCACGGGCTGCAGGATTCAATTCATAGACAAGCTGTAACCCGCGATACCTCGTAAATTATGAAATTTACTACAAAAAGAAATATCACTTATGCCGTAATAGCGGTGATGTTTATAGCTTTATTTTTTAGATATGCCAATCGCGCCCCAAAGCGGCATTATTGTGATTTCAGAGTTTATTACAATACTGCGCAAAGGTTTCTTGCCAAGGAAAATATTTATAGCCGTCCGGACGAGAGCATTACCCCCTTTAAATATTCGGCAGTTTTTGCTCTGATTACTTCACCGCTTGCCCTTGTGCCCCAAAAGCAGGCGAGCCTTATTTTTTTTAGTGTAAATTTTCTTCTGCTTATTCTTGTATGCGTGCTTTCCAAAAAAATGATTGTAAGGCGTAATCTAACCTATCGACAGTCTTTTATGATTTATTTTTTTCCTTTATTTTTTACGTCGCGTTTTATATTTTCAGTTCTTGATTCCGGACAAGTGACGATAATGATATTTGCCTTGATAATTTCGGGGCTTTATTTACTGCGGAAGAAAAAAGATATTTTAGCAGCCGCATTGCTTGCTTTATCAGTTATGTTTAAATATACGTCAATAATATTTCTTCCTTACTTTCTGATACGAAAAAAGATAAAATTATCAGCATTTATGATTTTATTTATCCTGTTTTATTGCTTTCTCCCGGCAGCTTACGTGGGAATAAATAAAAATTCTCATTACCTTAAGAATTGGATGCCTTTTATAAGCGAAACTTCCCTGGATAAAGGTTCCTGGTATGATTCAAAAAATCAATCGCTTTATTCTTTTGTTCTACGTATGTTCAGTAAAGATTCTCAACTTAACCCGATAGCCCAATTAACGTTTAATCAGGTTCTTATTATTTCCGCAGTAATAGGAATGCTTATTTATTTTTTAATAATTGTCAGAGGAAAAAACAAAGAAACCGAACTCATCGATTATGCCTTATTGTTCTTGTTTATGGCATTGTTTAATCCGAATGCTTGGCTTGCAAATTTTGTATTTTTTATTTTCGCATATATGATAATTATTCATTATCTTTTAAATGCTAAATTTAAGGACAAAAACACTTTGATTTTTATGGTGCTATCTTTTATAATTTCAAGTTGGGCGGCACAATCTGTTGTTGGAGATAGTTTACAAAAATTCTTCGAGGCACTTTCTACGGTAACCATCGCGGCGCTTATACTAACGGGTATACTTTTGCGTTTAAAATTTAAGAATTAAATAAAAAAAAATGGACCAACATAGTTTCGGATTTTTAAAAACAGAAAAAGTTTACAGTATTCTTGAGTTGAATAATACCGTTAAAAAGCTCATACGTATGGATTTTCCTGATTACGTGTGGGTGTGCGGTGAAATACAGGATTTACGCGATAGAGGCACTGTAAATTTAAATCTTGTGCAAAAACATCCCGAAGCTAACGAAATAATGGCGCAGGTTAATGCGGTTATCTTCGAAAATATAAAACCGCAGATAACAAAGCGCATCGCAGAAACAAACGGAGCCTTTGAATTAAAGAAAGACATTGAAGTAAAACTGCTCTGTAAAGTTGATTTATATGTAAAGACAGGAAAATTCAGCCTGACTGTTTTTGACATAGATACTGTTTATACTTTGGGGAAAATGGCACAGAGCAGGCAGAGAATAATTGAAGAGTTAAAAGCTAAGGGGCTGCTTGAACGCAATAAGCTTATCCCGATGCCGAGCATTCCTTTGAAAGTGGGCCTTATTACTGCGCCGGACTCTGCTGCGTATCATGACGTGCTCGATGAGTTTAAAAAAAGTCAATATGGATTTAAAATATTTATATACGGCTGTTACATGCAGGGTAAATTGGTAGAAAGTGACGTAACTGCCGCGCTTAATTTCTTTAATAATTTATCACGAGATGAACTTGACGTGATTGTCATTGCAAGGGGAGGAGGCTCAACCGCAGATTTAAGCTGGTTCGACAATAAAAAAATTGCAGAAACCGTAGCAATGCTGAAATTTCCTTTAATATCTGCCATAGGCCATGAGATAAATACAAGTATTACCGATATGGTCGCGCATACTTTTGTTAAGACTCCCACAAAAGGAGCCCAGTTCATTATTGAAAGGGTGAAAGAATTTATCGGTTCTCTTGAGTCTATTGAGCAAAGGATGGAATTGGCGGTGAAAGATTTTCTTGAGAATAATAAGAATCAGCTTGCAATGTTAACCTCTAAGTGTGATTCCGGTGCCAGCCGCTATTTTCAGATTCATAAGGAAGAACTTTCATTAAAAAAAGCTAATATCGGTAACTTTACAAAAAAGTTTTTAAGTATGCGCCGGCAAGAGCTTTTGGGCAGTTGCGATATCTTTAAATTAAAATTAAATACATTCCTGTCTGATTCGCGCGAAAGCATGAAACATATAGAAAGTAAGGTCAGGTTGCTTGACCCTAAAAATGTTTTAAAAAGAGGCTATTCTATAACTTTTAAGGATTCAAAGCCCATAAAATCTATTGACGATATAGATGAAAATGATATTATAAAGACCGTCCTTTATAAGGGTGATATAACTTCTCGCGTAGAAAAAAAACAAAAAGAAAATGAGCAAGAAAACAATAAAATATAACGAAGCCATTAGTGAATTAAACGGCATACTTTCCGATCTGGAATCGGAGAGAGTAGACGTTGATGAATTGACTATCCGCGTAAAGAGAGCGGTCGAACTTATTAAATTGTGCCGCGAAAAGATTGAAGAAACAGAGCTTGAAGTGCGCAAAATTGTGAAAGAATTCGACAAAAGCTCAGACAAAGAAGAAGCTGCCAAGTAAACTCTTAAAAATACCAACTTCTAATAGCTATCAGTCATCAGCTCTCAGCTATCAGCAGAAAAATATTAAAGCTGAAAACTGACGACTGAAAGTTGACAGCGTTTCCCAAGTGGAGGTTAATATGTTCGGCCTTAGATTAAGAATGTCAATCCTGGTAATCATACTGTTTGCGATTCTTTATGCTATAGCATCGCTTATAATGCATTATCTGGGCGTGCGAGGTTTCCTGCCGCAAGTTTTACTCGCGGTCGGGATGATGCTTTTCCAATATCTTATAGGCCCGAAGATTGTAGAGCTCTCGATGCATGTAAAATATGTAAAAAAGGAAGATGTGCCCTGGTTGTTTGAAATGGTCGAGGATCTCTCCCGGCGGGCGAATGTCCCTATGCCCAAAATCGGGATTGCCCATATAAATGTGCCGAACGCTTTTGCTTTCGGAAGAAGCCTTAAAGACGGAAGAATATGCGTTACCAAAGGTGTTCTGGACTTATTAAACAAAGATGAACTGCGTGCTGTATTGGGCCATGAAATGACCCATCTAAAAAGCAGGGACGTTCTTTTCATCACTTTACTTTCGGTTGTGCCGCTTATCTTATACTATATTTTTCTGCATTTTAGCCTTTATGGTTCGTACTCGCGCAGGCGCGAAAGCGGAGGCTCCGCGGCTTTAATAGGTATCGCGGCATTCGTATTTTATTTCGTTACAAACCTTTTGGTTTTGTATGCTTCGCGCATAAGAGAGTATTTCGCGGATAAAGGTTCTTTAGATTTAGGAAACTCTCCGGCAAGTTTGGCGACAGCGCTCTATAAGCTTGTCTATGGCGCAGCTCGTCTTCCCAAAGAGAATTTACGCGAAATTGAAGGGGTGAAGGCTTTCTTTCTTAACGATTTATCCAAGGCAAGAAGTGAAGTATCTGATTTGGCGCAACTTGATTTAGACAGAACAGGAACCATTGATCCTTATGAATTGCGTAGTCTAGCACAGAAAAAGATAAACTTAAGTTTTGCGGATAAGGCTATGGAGATTTTAAGTACCCATCCGAATATGCTAAAGCGCATAAAG
>JALOBR010000101.1 GCA_023228195.1 Candidatus Omnitrophota bacterium | reverse complement strand
TGGGTGCCCTAAGAATTAGGAAAACCGGTTCAAGCGGCGGACATAAAGGTATGGCATCGATTATTGATAATTTGGGTACCAACGATATTGTCCGTTTAAAAATCGGTATAGGTAAATCTGACGAATACGATCTGGCGGATTATGTTCTTTCTGATTTTTCCGGCGAGGAGAAGGAAGAGGCTCGCACGGCGATACAAACAGCAGCTTCCATGTGTATAAATTGGCTAAATTTAGGAATAGATTACGTAATGACGAATCATAGTAAGTAATAGGAGGAAAAAAGTGAAAAAAAATTTCGAGAGTATGATGATTTTAACTGCAGATATAGGAGATAAGGCGCAAGAAGAGATTTTTCAAAAGATAACAAAAAAAATAGAAAGTCTCGAAGGTAAAGTTTTAGACGCAAAAGTGTGGGCCAAAGAAAGGAATCTGGCATTTTTTTTAAAATCCAGAGGTGCTGATAAGAAAAAACACACAAAGGGATGTTATTGGTTGGTTGAATTTTGCATTGATACCGACAGATTAGCAGAGCTTAAAGAAACCGTCAGGCTTGAAGAAAGCATACTGCGTAGTTTGATATTGCAGGGTAAAAGTATGGAAGCAGAGAAAGTCGAAGCGTAGAGGTGATGTATGGCAAGTTTGAATAAAATATTTCTAATGGGCAATTTAACGAGGGATCCGGAATTACGCTACACGCCACAAGGCGCGGCCGTAGTTAATCTGGGACTTGCGGTAAACAGGTATTTTAAAGATAAGGCAGGGCAAAACCAAAAAGACACTTGTTTTATAAATGTAATTGTCTGGGGTCAGATGGCAGAGGTTTGCAACCAATACCTGGCCAAAGGCAGGCAAATTTTGGTTGAAGGCAGACTTCAATCAAGAAGCTGGAAAGACAATGAAGGAAAAAATCGTACGACTATCGAGGTTAAGGCCGACAACGTGCAGTTTATGCCGAACCGTCCGAAAGAAGAAGCTAAAGGTGTTGATTTAGGTGAAGAGCCTCAGGAAACCCCTGATGTAGAAAACAACAATCAAGAAGCAGGAGAGGTAAGTTAATATGATGATTAAAACAAAACCAAGAATGGTCGGATTTAAAAAAAGCTGTGTTTTTTGTAAAAAAGAATTCGATATAAATTATAAGAATATCGAATTAATTTCCCGTTATGTTTCATCGAAGGGAAAGGTTTTATCCCGGCGCATAAGCGGTAATTGCGCGAAACACCAAAGAAAACTTGCTAAGGAAATAAAAATAGCCCGTTTTTTAAGTATATTTCCTTATGTAGTTAAGTAGTGCTTTTACAAAAAGAAGACTTCAACTAACCACTAGGAGGTATAGAGGTGAAGATAATTATTACAAAAGACACGGAAAAACTCGGAAAAGAGGGCGATGTCATAGAAGTAAAAGAGGGTTTCGCTCGTAATTTCCTGCTACCCAGAGGCCTTGCAATCAAAGCGACCAAGAATAGTTTTAAGGAAATTGAAGAGCTGAAGAAAAGAAAAGACAAACAAGAAGAAAAAGTAAAAATTGACGCGCTTGAAATAAAAACGAAAATTGAAGCGCTTTCATTAACTATAACAACCGAAGCAAAAGATACCGAAGAACTTTATGGTTCAATTACAGAGCAGCAGATTCTAAAAGCGCTTAAAGAAGAAGGGTTAGCTCTTGATAAAGGAAAAATTGCCCTCCCGGAACCTGTAAAAAAATTAGGCGTTTACAATTTAAAGGTTAAACTCCATCCCACTGTAGAAGCTAATCTGCGTTTGTGGGTAATGAAGAAATGATTTCTGCAAATTCTTCTCAAACAATCGATAAACTTCCGCCTCAAAACATCGAAGCAGAAATGGCTACGCTTGGCGCAATGCTTATAAATGAGCCGGCGATCGCGGAAGCCATGGAAATTGTAGATGTTGATTTGTTCTATAAAGAAGAGCACAAAGTAATCTTCGAAACTATCATTTCGCTTTTTAACTCCAGAAAAAAAGTTGATATATTAACGATATCCGAAGATTTGAGTAAAAGAAAACTTCTTGAAAGAATCGGCGGCGCAAGCTACTTAGCTTCGCTTGCAGATTTCGTACCCACATCCGCAAATGTCAGCCATTACGCACGCATCGTGAAAGAAAAAGGAGTTTTAAGGCTCCTTATTACAAGCGCTACTCAAATTGTTTCTTTGGCGTACAAAGAGGATGAAGAAATAAGCACTATCCTGGATAAAGCGGAAAAGCTTATTTTTGAAATAGGCGATAAACGCGTTGAAGGCGGTTACATACATATAAAAGAAATCATAAAAGATGGCATTGAGCTCATTGAATCTTTATACCATAAAAAATCACACATAACCGGCATACCTACCGGATTTAGCGATTTCGATGTAAAAACCGCTGGCCTTCAAAAAGGAGACTTGATAATAGTCGCAGGCCGCCCCTCAATGGGGAAAAGCGCCCTTGCTACATCCATCGCGGAATTTGCCGCGGTAGAAGAAAAGATACCTATTGCTTTTTTTAGCGTAGAAATGTCTAAAGAACAATTAATGCAAAGATTTTTATGTTCACAGGCAAAAGTTGACATGCATAAATTACGTACTGGTTTCTTAGCTCCAAGCGAATGGCCAATTTTAACAAGCGCTGCAGGAAAACTTTCGGAAGCACCGATTTATATTGACGATACTCCGGCGATCAATGTTTTTGAATTAAGAGCAAAAGCAAGGAGGCTTCGCGCTCATTACAACATACAACTTGTCGTAATAGACTACTTGCAAATGATTAGAGGTATGCGTAAGGGCGATAGCCGTCAGCAGGAAATATCAGAGATTTCTCAGGCACTGAAAGCTTTGGCAAAAGAGCTTGGCATTCCGGTTCTCGCGGTCAGCCAGTTGTCCCGCGCGGTTGAATCACGCACAGATCATCGTCCGCAGCTTTCTGACTTACGTGAATCAGGGGCAATAGAGCAAGACGCAGACGTAGTTGTGCTTTTGCTTCGCGAAGAATATTACAATCCTACTCCGGAAAATAAAGGCGTGGCCGAAGCAATTATTGCAAAACAAAGGAACGGACCGGTAGGAAGCGTCAAGCTTGGCTTCATTCGTGAATACATGAAATTTGTAAACCTTGCGAAAGGTGCAAATGAAGAGTTTTGATGTGGCACGAATTACCATTGATTTAAAACAGATTTACGCGAATAAATTTGCAGCAATTTATCTTTGATTAGCAAATATTCGTGTTTCTATTGACTTTGGAGACAAAAATATTTATAATATATAAATGCGTAAACTATTAGTTTTATTTTTCTGTTATTTATTTGTTTTTTCCGCTTATGGCGCCGACGGCGACACAATTGCCCGGGTAGATATTAAAGGGCAAAAAATCGTTAGCGACGCAACTATCATTTCAAAAATCAAAATCCGTTCAGGACAGGACTATAACGAAAATATCGTAAACGAAGACATAAAAAATCTTTACGCAACAGGTTTTTTTGAAACCGTTGAGGCTGAAAAAGAAAAGACAGCCGAAGGGATTGTAATAATTTTCAAAGTGAGAGAAAAACCGGTGCTTACTAAAATAGATATTGAGGGGGAACACTTTATACGAAAGAAAAAAATCGAAGAGGTAATGGATATAAAAATTGGTTCATTTGTAGACGAGTACAAGTTAAATGAAGTCGCCAGCAAAATCAAAGATCTTTATGCGAAAAAGGGCTTTACGCAGTCAAAAATTACCTATGATTTTAAAGCTAACAAGGAAAAGAACGAAGCAGAAGTTAAATATATTATTGAAGAGAAGGGTGTTTTAAAGGTAAGGCGCATAAAAATACAAGGCAACAAGGCGATATCGGCAGGAAGAATACTTAAACTCATGAAAACGCGCACGGCCTGGCTTTTTAATCCCGGTCTTTATAAAGAAGAAGCGCTTAAAGATGATATAAAACGAATAACCGATTTCTACCGCCAGGAAGGTTTTACTGACGTAAAAATTGATACGGAACTTGATTCCAACGAAAAAGGTTTATATGTTACGGTGAGCATAGTTGAAGGAAAGCGTTATTATATAGGCACAATACAGATTGAGGGTTATAAAGATGTTTCATTGGATGAAATAAAAAAGGCAATGAAACTTAAAACTGATAGCGTATATAGCGATACTGCTCTTTATGAAGAGTCTTCCAGGATACGCTCGGTATATGTTGACAAAGGGTATATTTTTGCGCAGATTGAGCCGATAACTATATTAAATCCCGAGACTCAAAAAGTTGATGTTACCTATAAAATCGTGGAAAATCAGGTAGCTTATATCGAACGTATCGATATCAAAGGAAACATTAAAACAAAAGATAAAGTGATAAGAAGGGAATTGCGTGTTTATCCTGAGGAACGATTTGACGGTAAAGCAGTAAGAAGAAGCAAAGAAAAACTTGAAAACCTTGGATTTTTTGAAGAAGTCAGGTTTGACACCGAACCAGGCACAAAACCTGAACAGGTGAATTTGATAGTTGATGTTAAAGAGGCAAAAACAGGGCATTTAAGCTTTGGCGGCGGCTACAGTTCGATTGAAGAGTTTGTAGGTTTTGCAGAAATACGGCAAAAAAACTTTGATTTTAAAAACTTCTCGACTTTTTCCGGCGGCGGACAGGATTTAAGCCTTTACGCAAGCCTTGGAAGTTTAACGAGCCGCTATGAATTAAGTTTCACTAACCCCTGGATATTCGACCGGCCATATTCATTCGGTTTCGATGTCTATAAGAAAGGCCATGACCAGGATGAAGATGTAGGCTATGGTTACAGTGAAGATATCACCGGAGGAGACGTTCGTCTGGGAAAAGATTTTAATGACACGCTCAAAGGTCAGGTTGCTTACCGCTTTGACAGGGTAAAAATTTCTGATGTCATAGAAAATGCGACCAGCGACTTGAAAGATGAAGCGGGAATCACCAACCTAAGCACTATGGAATTTGACTTAGCGTATGACACTCGTGAT
>JALOBR010000100.1 GCA_023228195.1 Candidatus Omnitrophota bacterium | reverse complement strand
AAAGCAAAAGCATGGGGCGGGCGTGGTGCGGGCACGCCCGCCCCGCAACAACCATCGCTCCGGAAAAATTTTACCGCTTTGCTCAAAGAACAAAAATTTAAGACTAAAATGTAAATTATATGTTACTCCGATTCTGTAGACCTAAATATAACATAGTTATACAATATTGTCAATAAAAGGAGGTTAACTATGGCATCGATTTTAGAGCAATTTGGCGCTAGGGTACGTAAATATCGCCTTAAGAAAAAACTCTCTCAAGAGAAGCTCGCGGAATTAGCTGGTTTGCACCGGACATATATCGGTCAGGTGGAGTGCGGAAAAAGAAACTTGGCACTTAAGAACGTTGCTAAACTTGCAAAAGCTCTTAATGTTTCCGTGAAAGAGCTATTTTAAGGAGAGATTATGGCGGGAAACGAGAACGAAATCACAAAATTTTTAATTTTGAATAAAGGTAAGCTATCCTTAGGGCAATTGGGGACTGTTAATTCAGTTGGTGCTCCTAATCCATCTAGAGAAGGATGCCTTGAAATAAATAATGTAGGAGATGTGGAAAGGTGCCTGGCTACCGAAGATTCAAGAAAAAAGGCTGATATTTATGTTAATAATCACGGCGTGTCGATTAAGCAAGCAGGTTCAAGCTTTCTGTATAATAGGTTGCAAAGAGCTAATATCTTGGAAGTCTTTACCCTTTTGGATTTTAGTAACCCTGAAGCTATGCTGCAACGGTTGGATAAAGAAGTATTAGATTTTCATAAAGGTAATTTAGAGAGAAGAAATAGATCGTGGCAAGATTTTTTTAATGAAGCAGATTTTAAGGCTTTAGTTAAGTTTCTTATGGTGCAAGGCAGCCCGAATGTTGGTTTTTCTTCTCACCCAGCAGAATTTATCTTGGAGGCTCCAGCAAGCAATCCTTCAGAAGCAAATATTAATGTTTTTACTTTCGACGAGTATTTTGAAGAATATAAGAATAAAATTAAAATAGCGATTAGGCGGCAGTGGGTTGGGCAAGATAGCGCATCCGAACATGGGAGGGCAGTTGGTCTAGTGGTAAAGAAAGAAAATGCTCCTTGGGTTTTTAATGAGGCAGTTGGTACTCCGCGAAGTGGTTGGATGAGGAGTTTCCCCGCGAGTGAAAGAAAAACAGTATATTTTTTAATGCTTGAGAAAGAAAGATAAATTTTTGTGTTAGATTTTGGCACTTCTTGCGTCTATTATATTGGGAGAAGAAAAGCAGTCCACCCAGCAAAGGAGGCAAGAAATGCATAAAGATTGAACTTGTTTAGTTTGCGAGTTATAATATGGCATATAAGTTTAAGGTTTCCGCTAAGAGGTCTGATTTAATGCGGAAAATACGGAGCGACAGGACAACCCCAGAAATTCTGCTGCAAAAGGCGCTTCGAAAAGAAAAGATTAAGTTTAAGGAAAACTGTGTTGCTATAACCGGTAAGCCAGACGTAGTTCTTATTAATAAAAAAATAGCAGTATTTGTTGATGGCGAGTTTTGGCATGGCTATCGGTGGAAACAGAAAAAGAAGAAGATTAAAGATAATCGTGATTATTGGATCCCGAAAATTGAGAGGACTATTGTAAGGGATAGAAAGAATAATAGGCAATTAAAAAGAGCTGGCTGGAAAGTTATAAGATTTTGGCAGCATCAAATAATAGAGGACCTTCCGAAATGCATACAAAGAATCAAGAAAAACTTAAAATAGTTTCGCTTTTTAGTGGCTGTGGCGGTTTGGACCTAGGATTTGAAAAAGCCGGGTTTGAAATTATATGGGCAAATGAATTCGACAAAACGATTTGGGATACGTTTACATCTAATTTTCCCAATACCCCACTAGATAAACGTAGTATTACAGATATTCCCTTATCGGAAATTCCCAAAGCAGATGGGATGATTGGCGGCCCTCCATGCCAGAGTTGGAGCGAGGCTGGTGCTTGCCGGGGAATAAATGATCATCGAGGGCAGTTGTTTTTTGACTACATAAGAGTATTAAAAGATAAGCAGCCATTATTCTTCTTAGCTGAAAATGTATCCGGTATTTTAGCAAATCTCCACAAGGAAGCATTCGAAAAAATTTTAAGCGAGTTTTCTGCAGCTGGCTACAATATTTCTTATAAGCTGTTGAATGCTAGTAATTATAACGTTCCACAAGACAGGGAAAGAGTTATTATAGTTGGGTACCACAAGAAAATTGAAATGTCTTATAATTTCCCTGAAGGTTCTAAAAAATTTATAAGCTTACGCGATGCAATTGGCGATTTAAAAGAACCTAAGCCCGCATTGAAATTTAATAAAACGAATGGCAATGCCCTTGAAATTCCTAATCATGAATACATGGTTGGCAATTTCTCAACGATTTATATGTCTAGAAATAGAGTAAGGAGTTGGGACGAAAGGTCGTTTACTATCCAAGCGGGAGGAAGGCACGCCCCAATTCATCCACAAGCGCCAAAAATGAAGTTCATTGAACAAAACAAAAGAGAATTTATAAAAGGGAAAGAACACTTATATAGACGATTATCGGTAAGAGAATGCGCTAGGATTCAAACCTTCCCGGATGATTTTATTTTTAAGTATACAGATGTTGCCGACGGTTATAAGATGGTTGGTAATGCTGTTCCAGTAGAATTCGCAAAAATGCTAGCCGGTAAAATTATTGCTGATATTCAAAAATACAAGGCGGGAGATCAAAAAAAAGAGAGTGAGCTTTATTTGGAGCACGCAACAATGTAATTCGCCTACGATATCCAAATGAATTCCTAAGGGCAACTCTCTAAGAGCATGGGTTGCCCTTTTTATTTGGTAACTTTAAGGTTGAGAGGAGGAAAAGATGGCAAGAAGAACCTTTTACAGCTTTCATTATAAGCCAGATTGCTGGAGAGCGTCTCAAGTAAGAAATATGGGGGTTATTGAGGGAAACGCCCCGGTATCGGATAATGATTGGGAAGAAATTACGAAAGGCGGGGATGATGCAATACAAAAATGGATCAATGATCAATTGGATGGTAAATCTTGTTCAATTATTCTTATAGGTGAAAATACAGCCGGAAGGAAATGGATTAAATATGAGATTGAAAAAACTTGGAATGACGGGAAGGGGGTTTTAGGAATTCATATCCATAATCTGAAAGATACAACAGGCAACCAATCTAATAGAGGGAGAAATCCATTTGAGGACTTTACAATGAAGAGGAATAGCCAAAAACTCTCCAGTATCGTTAAGGTTTACAATCCTCCTTATTCAACAAGTACAGATGTATACGATTACATCAAAGAGAACCTCGAAAATTGGGTTGAGGAAGCGATATCTATTAGGGAAAATTATTAGATATTAAGGAATGTTTAATAGGCAGATTTAAGACAAATGACAATTACGCCATACCCATTCTTGAATCCGTTATACTCTCAGGTAAAAAGAAAGGTATTTATTAGCTATCATCACGAAAACGATGAAGGCTGGGCAAATTCCTTCAGGAAAACATTTAGCACTAGTTACGAAGTATTCTACGACAATTCATTAGATGACGAAGTGGATAGCGAAGATTACGATTATATCTACAGAAGAATTAGAGAAGATTATATTAAAGGATCTTCGGTCACAATTGTTTTATGTGGAGCAGAGACCTGGAAGCGCCGTTTCGTTGATTGGGAGATTCATGCTACATTACATCATGAGCATGCTTTGTTAGGAATTATTTTGGCTACTGCTATAATAGATTATCAAGGTAAATATATAGTACCAGATCGGTTAGTGGATAATGTTAACAGCAATTATGCTCATTGGATAACATGGCCTTCTAATGCATTAACTCTAAAAAATGCAATAGATTTTGCTATTTCCAAATCTTCAAAAAAAGAATTTATAATAAATTCCAGAGAAATGATGCAGAGAAGCTCTTCATAAAGAGGGAGGAGAAATGGATAATAAAATCAAACATTTGGAGTTTATACAGAATGTAATTACTCGAATGAATAGTAATTCTTTTATAATAAAAGGTTGGACGATAACCATTTTCTCTGCGCTATTAGCTTTTTTCGTAAAATGCGCAGAAATAAAATATTTATTTGTTATATTTTTTCCTATTTTTATGTTTTGGTGGCTAGATAGTTTTTACTTAAGCCAAGAACGTAAATATAGAAAATTGTATGATGAAATATGTGCCCGGAATGAACAGCAGATTGATTTTTCTATGGACGCGAGCAAATTTAATGATTGTTTTTGTAGCATTAAATGCGCCTCAAGATCTAAAACATTAGAAGTGTTTTATGGGGCGCAATTGCTTGTACTCTTAATGTTAATAGCAGCTAATTTTCTCTTTACGAAGATTCCTTTGCTGTGTCAAAACAAATAAATAGGAGGTAGCTATGGGATATTTAACAGAATCTATGCTAGAAAGATACGCTCAAGAAACTTCTAAAAAGGAATATGCCAGAGTAAATCTGGTATCAAAAGCACTCTCAGGCGATAAGACGATTTTTTTGTCGCATAGCCATGAAGACAGAATCTTTGTCGAAGGCTTAATAAATTATCTAGCAACGTTCGGCATCAAAATTTATGTTGATTGGAACGACTCGGGTATGCCTCGGATAACAAATAGAACAACCGCCAATAGAATTAAAGAGAAAATCAAAGAAAACAACTATTTCTTAATTCTTGCCACTGCAAACGCTTTAGCATCTCGCTGGGTTCCTTGGGAAATTGGAGTTGCGGATCAAATGAAAACCATAGAGCGTATAGCTATAGTCCCTGTAGTGAAAAATACCGATAATGAGTTCAAGGGAAACGAATATTTAGCATTATATCGTTGTATACGGTTGGAGGGGTATACGATTAAAATGTTTGAAGCAGGGTCTACTACCTCTTCGGAAGTTGTATCTTGGTTAAGAAACTAGGTCTTTTTATCCAAAAAATCCGAGGATTCTTAAAGCGATCTTACTGGGCGGGGCGTGGTGCGGGCACGCCCCGCCCCAAAGATTTTGTTTTAAACTGTTTATCAGGAGAGGCGCAGCATCC
>JALOBR010000099.1 GCA_023228195.1 Candidatus Omnitrophota bacterium | reverse complement strand
GTCCAAAATGCGCGTAAAGGGCAAAAAGACTACAGCAGTAATAATTTCTACAAAAGGGTACCTCAGAGAAATTGCGGCTTTACAGTCGCGGCATTTTCCTTTTAATATAAAATAACTTAATATCGGTATATTATCGTACCAGCGTATAGGATGTTTGCAATGCGGACAGAAAGAACGCGGGCCGACAATTGACATATCTTTAGGGAGCCTATGAATACAAACATTTAGAAAGCTACCCACGCAACCGCCCAATACAATCATAAGTATTTTTTCTAACATATTTTACCAATCTCCTTCTTTAAGGCCGTCTCCATTTCTCTAACAGGCGCTTCTGTATCCGTCCAAAACTGGAAAGCATAAACACCTTGATACAGTAACATACCTAAACCGCAGGCAGCCTTTAACTCTCGCGATTTTGCATCCGCAATCAACTGTGTTTGCCTGTTGTACACAACGTCATAAACACATAAATCTTCATGAAGAAACTTTTCATCGACGATTGAAGGATCTCCTTCTTTCATGCCGACAGGCGAAGCATTTACAAGTAAGCTGCTTTTCTTTATTGTATCAGGAATTCCCTCTTCCGTGATAAATTCTAATTTTTTTTCTAAATACGGATAGTTGATGCCACAGGCGGAAAAATGTTTTTTAACATTCTCTATTGCCTCTTTACTTTTATCATATATAAATATTTTATCAATACCTGAATCTTTTTCGCTTAAGGCAGCGACAATCGCCCTGCCTGCGCCCCCGCAACCGACGATTAACACGCTTTTCCCGGAAAAATCAAACTGCAATTCTTTTTTTAAAGCTGTCAGAAAACCGGGCGCATCCGTATTTAAATAAGCTAACTTGTTATTTGTTCTCTTAACGGTATTCACCGCTCCGGATAAATCTGCGTAAAAAGGATTTTCGTTTTTTGTGGCGGAGCATTTTTCTAATATTTCTTTCGTCCTTACCTTGTACGGAATAGTTACGTTAAATCCGGAAATATCTCCTGCGCGAAAAATGTTGCCTTGTGTATCTTTGAATTCTTTTTCGGGTTTAAGTAAAAAATCTTCAAGGTGTTCCGGTTTTATTTCAAATAACCTGTACTCTGCATTTATTTTTAGCTTGCTGAAAGCCGCCGTGTGCATGGCTGGGGAAAAACTGTGCTTAACCGGAAATCCTATAAGGCCGAAAATAAGGGTAGTTGGTTTAGCCATTCTAATTTAAAAATAAATACACCTGTGAATTTATTATTCAAATTTTACGTCTACAACGTTCCAGAAATAGTTCCAGTGCCCGGAATCAAGATAATTGAACATAGGAAAACGGTCGCGGAGAAAACCTTCAATCTCTTCTTTAGAACGGTATCTTTTCCTGCCATATTTACTTTTTTTATCGTAAACAGGGTCGTAAATAAACGACCAGAAATTCCGCCAGTCGGATTCACTGAATTTTCCGAACACGTCCGGAATGAATTGACGCAGCTGTGCCTCTTTATCTATAAAAGTAGTTTTCTTTCTTCTTGAAGGAGAAACTTCCATTCCGATATTGGCAGTTCTTGTCTTTATCATTTGCGAAAATTCGTTGAAAAATTTTTTTATTTCGTATTGAAAGGGAAGTTTATCGGTGTTGTTCCTGAGGTTTACGGCAAAAATAACTATAATTACTACTACAAAAATAGCAATTATGTTTACTGCATATTTCATAAATAAAAGAATCAGCCTAATCTGTTTAAGGCATCAAGATACGCTTTAGCTGATGCCTCTAAAATATCGGTGCTTGCGCCTTTTCCGTAAATAAACTTGCCTTTAACTTTTATTTCTACTCTCGCAAGACCTTGGGCGTCTCTTCCTTTTGTAATAGCCTCCAAGCTGTAAGTAATAAGCTTTGTCTTTGTTTTCGTAATTTTGTCTATCGCCTTATAACAGGCGTCAACCGGCCCGTCTCCGCTGGAGGCTGCTTCATGTATTTTCTTTTTATATTTTATTTTTACAGTCGCCTGCGGCTTTACATCTGTCCCGGTAAAAACCGCGATAGATAAAAGTTCATAGCCTTGTTTCTTTTCTTTTGTTTCCTCTTCGACCAAAGCGATAAGATCTTCGTCGAAAATTTCCTTTTTCTTGTCGGCTAATTCTTTGAATCTTTTAAAAATCAAATCGGTTTTTTTATCGTCAAGCTTAAGCCCTAAATTTTTTAATCTCGCAATAAGCGCGTGGCGGCCGGAATGCTTTCCTAAAACAAGCTCGCTTTTTCCCATTCCTACGTCCTTAGGATCGATTATTTCATAAGTCGTCCGTTTCTTTAAAACCGCGTCCTGGTGTATACCTGATTCGTGCCTAAAAGCATTATCGCCGACTATAGCTTTATTGGGCGGAACAACGAAACCAGTGAGAGTGCTAACCATTTTGGATGTGCGGCAAAGTTCTTTTGTGTTTATATTATTATAAAACTGCCCGAATGCATCCTTGCGCGTCCTTAAAGCCATAACTATTTCTTCAAGAGAAGCATTGCCCGCTCGTTCGCCTATCCCATTTACCGTACAATGCACCTGCCTGGCGCCGCCTAAAATTGCAGAGAGAGAATTTGCGCTACTTAGGCCCAAATCGTCATGGCAGTGTATGGAAATTACCGCCTTATTTATATTCGGCACGTTGCCGGCTATGGAGGAAATCAAAGAACTGATTTCCTGCGGATAGCTATAGCCTACGGTATCGGGGATATTTATTGTTTTAGCGCCTTCGTCTATGGCCATTTCAACAACCCGAAACAAAAAGTTTTTTTCCGTACGCGTCGCATCCTCGGGAGAAAATTCTATGTCCTCAAAATAATTACGCGCGAGTCTTAGGGCATATCTGCCCAAATCCAGAATCTCTTCCTCAGCTTTTTTAAATTTGTATTGAAGATGAATTTTTGAGGTAGCGAGAAAAACGTGGATACGGGGATTTTTTGCTTTACGTAAAGATTTATATACCGCTTCTATGTCTGCCTTAACGCACCTCGCAAGGCCACAGACGATGCATTTTTTTACATTACGCGCAACAGAATCCACAGCGTTAAAATCTCCGGGGCTTGCGATAGGAAAACCTGCCTCAATTACATCTGCTCCGAGGCGTTCAAGCTGGAAAGCTACTTCCAACTTCTGCTCGGCAGTTAAAGATGCTCCCGGGGCCTGCTCCCCATCGCGTAACGTCGTATCAAATATGATTATTCTTTCCATAATGAAACTTGGTTGTTTTGGGCTTCCTGCCTAAAGCAACCTTAGTTGAATTATCCCCGTAAGGGGAATATGCCAAAGACTCGTTATACTCAAAAACCTATTTCTTCATCCAAGGCATCATTTCTCGTAACTGCTTGCCTACTTCCTCAATCTTATGCTCATCGCCCGCTTTTAAAAGCTGGTTAAAATTAGCTCTTCCGGTTGCATTCTCATTAATCCATTCTTTGGCAAATTTTCCTGAGCGTATTTCTTTAAGAATTTTTTTCATTTCTTTTCTCGTTCTTTCGTTGATTATGCGCGGGCCTCTGGTTAAATCACCGTAACAAGCCGTGTTTGAAACCCTGCGGCGCATTCCGCTTATACCGTACTCCTGAACTAAATCAGTAATAAGTTTCAACTCATGCAAAACCTCGAAATACGCAATCTCAGGCTGGTATCCCGCTTCAACCAAAGTATCAAAACCTGCCTTTATCATTTCGGCTACCCCTCCGCAGAGAACTGCTTGTTCTCCAAACAAATCTGTTTCTGTCTCTTCGGCGAAAGTAGTTTCAATTACGCCCATACGTGTTCCGCCGATTGCTTTTGCGTAGGCAAGTGCAATTTTCATAGCCTGTCCGCTTGCATCCTGAAATACCGCGACGAGGCATGGCACGCCTTTTCCCTCTTCATACATTCTTCTAACTAAAGCTCCCGGGCCCTTGGGTGCGACCATAAACACGTCAACTTTTTTCGGCGGCTTTATTTGCTTGAAACGTATATTAAAACCATGGGAAAAACAGAGCGCTTTTCCTTTTTTCAAATTTTCCTTAATGCTTTCGCTATAAACTTTTGCCTGCACATGATCCTGCGTAAGAATTTGTATGATGTCGGCTTCTTTAGCAGCTTCTGCAGCTGAAACCGGATTAAACCCGTCCTTTTTTGCCTGTTCGTAATTAGGGGTTCCTTGCATTTCCGAAACTACAACATTACATCCGGAATCGCGAAGGCACAATGCCTGCCCGCGGCCTTGTATACCGTAACCGATAATTGCAATAGTTTTTCCTTTTAAAAGATTTAAGTCAGCGTCTTTGTCGTAATACACCTTTGCCATATAGACCTCCTTGTATTTATAATTTACGCGATAGCTAATCTGCCGGTTCTAACTAATTCCTGTATACCAAATTGCTGCAAACCGGACAAAAGCTGCTTTATTTGGTCTTGATCGCCCATGGCCTCGACAATCGCCGCATCCGCCTTATGCGAAACAATCTTAGCCGTATACTTATCCAGAATTGACTCTATTTTAGATTTATCTTTTGAAGAATAATTTATCTTTAAAAGAACGAGCTCTCTGTCAACATGCTCTTTTTTTGTAAAATCAGTAATAGTGATTACATCTATTAATTTGTTAAGTTGTTTTTTAATCTGTTCCAGTATTCTTTCATCCTGCGCCTCAACAACCATAGTCATATAAGATATTGTCGGATCCAGAGTCTCACTCACCGCAAGAGATGCGATGTTATAGCCTCTTGCGCTAAATAATCCGGCAACACGCGCCAATACACCAGGTTTATTCTCGACTGTAACAGATATTGTATGCCTCATTCGTCGCCTCGCTCCTCATTCACAGGTTAGCACAGATTTTGAAACAGATAAGCACAGATATTTGTCTGTGACTATCTGTGCTTTTCAATCTGTGGTAATCTGCGTTTTAAGCCATGCCCCCAATCATTCTATTTATGGCTTCTCCCGCAGGAACCATCGGAAAAACATTTTCTTCCTGCTCTATATGAAAATCAAGAAACACAACATTATCTATCGATATGGCTTTCTCCAGAGCACGGCGT
>JALOBR010000098.1 GCA_023228195.1 Candidatus Omnitrophota bacterium | reverse complement strand
TTTTGAGAAAAGTTTCAGTTATATTTTTGATTATGGCATTGTTTACCGGTTTTGTTTACGCAGAAGGTATAGCTTCCAGACAAGAAGCATACAAGTATTTTAATGAAGGCGTAAAAGCGCAGAAGAGCGGGGACTTTGAAAAAGCTAACAAGGAATATTCGATGGCCATGATGCTTACTTCAAGATACAATAAATTCGTTTTGCACAATAAAGGAGTAATGTATGCTATGCGCGGAAATTATGCCCAGGCAGCAGAGAATTTTAAAGAAGTATTAAGCCTGGATCCTGGCTATATGCCGGCAAGATTAAATTTGGGCCGCATTTATGATATTCAGGCGGACAAATGCACATCTTTGCAGTATTGGGCGGATTTGATGAATTTGGAAAGAGCTAAGCCCAAGACGTTTATAATTGAAGAAGAGAAGAAGTCCGGCGAATAACCTGTTTTTAAAAAAGTCTGACCGCTATTTTTATAAGTGGAGCTTATAGTGTTTGGTTTGTTTTGCGCCCTTAGCTTTAATAAGCACATTATTTTTACAAACGCGAAGTGAGGCGAGCGTGAAGTAAAAATAATAGCGCGAATTAATCCTGCCGAATTCTGAAAATTTTCTATGAAAATTTTCAGATGTATAGTAAGGTGGGACAATTGGATAAATTGATATTTTTACAGCTTGCGCCCGTAGCTCAATTGGATAGAGCAACTGCCTTCTAAGCAGTAGGTTGCGTGTTCAATTCACGCCGGGCGCGTATGATTATTATTAGTTCGCAGCTAATTCGTGCAGCTACGACTTAAAACTATCTTAGAAAACCGTAATTACACATTATGCAATTAGCATGCTACGTGGCATTTAATAACTTATTGAATATAGTTTATAATAACCCAGGATAAGCATATGAAAATAAATATTAGAAAAAAGAAAATAACCGTTATTTTGGCAGCGCTTATATTACTTATTGCCATAGTGCATTTGGTTGTATTTATCTTTCTTAATATAAACGGCAAAAATATGTTAAGAAATTACATAAAAACAAACTTTGCTGCCGAGGCGGACATCTCTTCGGTTTCATTCAGGTTTCCGTTTACCGTCGTGGTTAAAGGGTTTAAATGCGGCGATGCTGAATTCAGCAAGGCAAACATTTCCTTAGGGATATTTAACCCTTTTAACCGTTGTATAAGTTTAAGCAGAGTTTATGTGAATGATTTACATTTCAAGATAACAATTGAAAAAGATAAAGTTGCGCTTACGCCTTTTTTTGTAAAGAAAACAACGCAGGAAGAAAATTTGCCAGTACAGGCAGAAGAAGCTAAGGCTACAGAGGTATCCCAGGAATCTAAGAAAAAATCTTTTTCTGTAAAAATAGGTAAACTTTTAGTAAATAATGCTTCGGCGCAAATTCTAGATTTGACTAAAGACAATCCGGTTATATTTAACCTGACAAACGTTGATATACTATTAAAACATTTTATTTACCCCGGACTTCCCAAATTCTACGTAGAGGGAAACGCTTCGCTGGAGAAAGGTGAAATAAAATCGGACAATGTAATCACAGTTAAGGGTTGGGTTGATTATAATCACAGGAATATGGATATAAAATTCAACATAAATAATGCCGATTATATTATGTTCAGCGAGTATTATCCGCCTTTTTGGAAACCGGATAACCTGGGTTTAAAAGACGCAAAACTTTCTCTCGATAGCAAGATAAATTCTTTAAACAATGATTTAGTGATTGAAGCGGTTTTGGCGTTAGAAAAAATAGAATTTTCGGAAGAAAAGCAAAATGATTCTCGTGTGAATTCGTTTAAAACGATGCTTGCTTTTTTTAAAGGGGATGAGGGAAAGCCTGTATTGCCCATTAAACTTAGAACAAAAATGGACTCTTTTCATTTAGATTTTGCATCGCTCCAGTCGGAATTTAAAGGCAAAATGAAGCTGGACATAGGAAGCATTGTAATTAATATTCTGGATAAAGCTAAAGCTAAAATTACAGAAACTACAAAAGATGTTAAGGGTGTAACTATCGATAAGGCGGTGGATACGACAAAAGATGCAGCTGGCACTGTTAAGGGCACAACTGTAGATACAATAAAAGGGGTAGTAGGCATAATGAGCGGCATAATTAGCGGAAATAAAGAGGAAAAACCCTTGGATCAGCCGGACCAAACAACAGAGCCGACAGCGCAACAAGAGCAATCAGGAACGCCACAGGCACAGGCGGGAGCAGGAGGAGTTCCGGTTGCGGCGCCGGGAACACAATCGCAGCTGCCAGCCGTTATTCCGGAACAAAACGCTGGTTCCGGTACGCAAGTAGATACGCAAACTCAAGCGCAAGATGTTCAGGCGAATTCAGAAAATCAAGTTCAGACTGAATCTCTGCAGGTTCAACCTGCACAGTAAAAAGTATTTTTGTTTTTAAAAGAGCATTTTAACGGCACGCTTAGGCGCAACCGATAGATAAGGATAATCTTGGATAAAAGTTTTCTTCGGTAGGTGTAGCTCAGTCCGGATAGAGCCCCTGACTGTGGCTCAGGGTGTCGCGAGTTCAAATCTCGTCACCTACCCTTACATAGTCTTATGAGCGAAGCGAATTAGAGTATGTTATCCAGCCGAGTTCAAGAAATTTTCGTAGAAAATTTCTTGATATACAGCGAGGCTGGACAGTAATTCGCTTCTCTAGCCAGAGAGGAGAGAGGATTAAAGCCCTGATTCCTAACGGTAATCAGGGCTTCTTTATTTGTTGTCCCGTATTTTCATTTAGCTGTAAACGGAGAGGCCGTCCCCTCCTGAATTATATCTGCCCTTCGAAGGAGATAGGGGAACTTCTCAAATTCAAAAATACCCGCATCTAGAGAGGCCTTCCCCTTGTCGAATATGTCTGCCCTTCGAAGTGGAAAAAGAAGGGTTCTCCAACCTTTCAAGAGCTGTTTATAGAGAGGCCGTCCCCTTGTGGATTATGCCTGCCCTCCTGAGCAAGGATGCTAAATTTTGCATGTTTACAAAACCGGCATTTCGCTTTACACGATTACCATGTGGGAATATAATAACATTATGAGGATAAAAATAATTATCTTAACATTGTTGATTTTTTTAACCCTTAATGTGCGTTCGATATTTTCCGATGAGACATCGGTTAATAGAACAAATGGTAAAATACAAGATGCTGCTCCGGGGAAAGAATCGGTTACAAAGGTAGAAGAGAATGTTGCGGCCACACAACAGATAATCAAAGAAAAAAAAGAGGCCGTAAAGGAAGTCAGGCAGCAGGCCGAGCAGGCGATAGCTGAAAAAAAGGAAGCGGAGCAGGAGGTACAGTTAAACAAAGAAGCGGTTGCTGCAACGAAACAGGAAGCCGCGGTCTTAAAAAAAGAAGCTGCTACAAAAAGCGACACAGAATTATTAAAAAAATCGCGAATTCTTGAGACGAAAGCTGAAAAATTAGAAAAGGAGGCGCAGCTATACAGTGAAAAGGTAAGTGTTGCTGAATCGAAAGCGCAGATCGCGTTGGAGCAGATAGCCGCAAAAGAAATCAGGCTTGAAAGCCTACAGAAATCTCTGAAAAGTCTGCAGAAAGAAAAAATTGACAAAACTTCTCTGGCTAAAAAAGCTGCAGGCGTTCTAACGATATTGTTCTTAGCCCTCATAGTCCTCTTAGTATTAAGATTTGGTCTTAAAATCTTCATGAGGCACCTGACAAAAAAATCTATTGTTATTGGCAGAGAAGTCGCTATTCGCATCAAGACATTCGCCCGGATGTTTGGCTGGCTTGGTATTATATTAACGATAACAACCGCGTCTTTTTTTATTCTTGAGACTTTCGGAGTAAGTGTGGCTCCTCTTATTGCGGGTGCCAGCATAGTTGGTATTGCATTTGGGTTTGGGGGACAGTACCTCATTAGAGACGTAATAAGCGGTTTTTTTATACTCATAGAAGATCAGTATAGGATCGATGACGTGGTGAAAATAGGAGAATATTCCGGTCTTGTTGCGGATATTAATTTGAGGATAACGACATTACGAGACCTTGAAAGCCATGTAATAATAATTCCAAATGGGGAAATAAAAGCAGTTATAAATTATACAAAAGAGTACGCTCACGCGTTATTAGATATGGGAATTGCATATAAAGAAAACGTTGATCAGGTTATGGACGTTATCAAGGAGATCGGCAAAGAGATGCGCGAGGATAAATACTACGGTGTTTTTATATTAGATGATCTAGAAATGTTTGGAGTGGACAACTTTTTAGATTCAGCCGTTATAATCAAATTTCGGATAAAGACGCTTCCCATGAAGCAGTGGGATGTATCAAGAGAGTTTAAAAGGCGCATCAAGAATCGTTTTGACAAACTTGGCATTGAAATACCGTTTCCACATCGAACTATCTATTGGGGAAAAAATAAAGACGGTAGTCAGTCCGGGGAAAATGCCTAGCATGGTAGCATGCTTTTAAATCAGATAGGAATTACCTCTCTGAATCGCGGGAATTAGTAATCAGGGCGTCTTTATTTGTCATCCTAGTAAGGACTTATGGTATTCAATCTATTGGCTTCGTAATAAAAATTTCTGCTCGGCAGGCTGTTTAGGAAACTTCTCTGAACCAAGTCATCTATATAATATTAACCCATTAAAGTGTTCATTTATTCTAACTATTTCCTTTCGAAAAAAAATCTTGTGCCAGCCAGGATACAAAGATATACTATTTAAAAAGCAAATGTTATTTGTTGGGTTTTTAGGAAAGGTGCAGCAGTTTGAGTTCAAACGTTGTCAAAAAAAGGAAAATAAAATGAGCACATTCAAAAAACTGTGCGTATTAAAGCCAAGTGCGTCTGGAGGTATATTCAACAGATTTCTATTAGGTTTTGTCTTGGCGCTAACGTTAGTCAGCCAGACAGTATATGCTCAGCAAAGCGACGCTGACGGCAAGAAGCTCGCCGAGATCAGGGCCAAGGCGGAGAAAGGCGATGCCGAGGCCCAGTTGGCAAAGGCAACCTTTTCGCCGCAGGATTCAGCAAGCGTGAGCGGAGACACTGGAATCTCGCCTGCATTTGAGGCCCTGCGA
>JALOBR010000097.1 GCA_023228195.1 Candidatus Omnitrophota bacterium | reverse complement strand
TTAAAATATCCAGCTAATTACATAAAAAAATAGTATTTCTCAGCTTTTTCCTCCCGAAACCGATTGACACTACCTTCTTTTTGTGATAATTTACCAGATAAATTAACCTTTTATATCAATGAATAAGCTTAAAAACGCAAGAATCGGTATTGTTGGTTGCGGGAACATGGGCATGGCAATCGCGGAAAGAATTAAATCCGCATTCAAAACTGTTATTTTTGATAAAGATAAAGCCAAGACAAAAAACATTTCCGGAGTAATTACTGCCGCTAATTTAAGCGGGCTATTTGACATGACCGATGTCGTTATTGTCGCAGTAAAACCGCAGGATTTTGATGAAGTTTTGAATGAAATTAGAGAAAATATAAACAAAAAATTAATAATTTCTATTGCTGCAGGGAAAAAGACAAAAGATATTGAAAAAAAACTTGGTAGAGCAAGAGTCATCCGGACAATGCCGAATTTATTGATAAGAGTAGGGAAAGGGGTGACGGTGTTGTGTAAGGGTGAATTCGCCACCAATAACGATTTAAATTTTGCGCGCCAAATTTTTAATTTCCTTGGCGTAACTTTAGTTTTAGAGGAAAATATGATGGATGCGGCAACCGCAGTTTCCGGAAGCGGACCGGGGTTTCAGTTTGCATTGTTAAGCAAAGAGGATAAAGATTCCTGGGAAGATTTTACGAAAAATCAGTTTATTCCTGCGTTGACAGTTTCTGCAAAAGCATCTGGATTTAGCAAGCAGCAGTCGGAATTATTAGCAAAACATACTGGAGAAGGCGGGCTGGCATTGCTCAAAGAATCAAAGGAATCGCCGAATGCCCTGTGTGTCCAAGTTACTTCCAAAAACGGCACTACGGAAGCAGGATTGAAGAAATTAAAAGGAAAGATAAAATTTTTACCAAATGCGGTAAAGGCAGCAATTGAAAGAGCAAAAAAATTGTAAGGGGGATGATATGGAAAAAATAGGAATAATCGGCGGAAGCGGGCTTTATAAGCTTGATGGTATCAAGGTAAAAAAAGAGGTTGCAATCATTACGCCATTTGGAAAACCTTCCGATAAATTTATTCTTGCTGAATTCGAAGGTAAGGAGGTAGTGTTCCTGCCTCGTCATGATAAACGCCATTCTATAAATCCTACGGAGATAAACTACAGGGCAAATATTTATGGTATGAAAAAACTCGGCGTTGGAAGGATTATTTCTGTCACTGCCTGCGGCTCGCTTAAAGGCGAATATAAACCATTGGATTTTGTCGTGCCAACGCAATTTATTGACAGGACTAATCAGGCGAGAAAACAAACTTTTTTTGATAAAGGAGTCGTAGCCCATATAAGCTTTGCCCATCCTGTTTGTGAGGATTTGGCTAAAATATTATATGTATCAGCCGAAACGAAAGGCGTAACTGCACATTACGGAGCTACTTACGTTAACATGGAAGGCCCGCAATTTTCTACTTTAGCGGAATCTAATCTTTATCGTAGCTGGGGCATGGGAATTATTGGAATGACCAACATGACCGAAGCGCGGTTAGCCCGCGAAGCAGAAATATGCTATTCGACTTTGGCGGCAGTAACCGATTATGATTGTTGGCATGAGGCTCATGAGACCGTAACTGTTGAAATGATTATTGCCAATCTTTGCAAAAATGTGGAAAATTCCAAAGAGATAATAAAAGAAATAATAAGGCAATTGCCCGATAAGCGCACATGTAGTTGCAAAGATGCCTTGAAATATGCTATAGTTACGGATAAAAAATTTATTCCCAAAGAAATAAAAACTAAACTTAAAGTAATTGCAGGAAAATATATAGGTTAAACATATGAGTATATTAGTTGTCGGCTCGGTTGCTTTAGATACAATCAAAACTCCGCATTCAAGATGCGAGGAAGTTCTCGGCGGGTCTGCTACTTTTTTTTCTTTTAGCGCTCGTTTGTTTGGCCAGGTTAATCTTGTTGCTGTCGTGGGCCGTGATTTTCCTGCCAGATACCTTAAGTTGTTTAAAGAAAAAGGAATTGATATAGCGGGGTTGGAAGCAGCCGGCGGAGAAACATTTCGCTGGGAAGGCGAATATGAATGGGATTTTAACAGCGCAAAAACCATAGCCACGCATCTTAATGTTTTTTCGGATTTTAATCCAAAGATACCCGCGCAGTACAGGCATAGTAAGTATGTTTTTTTAGCTAACATTGACCCGGAAATTCAGGAACGGGTGCTAAAACAGGTAATACGTCCAAAGCTTGTTGCTTGTGACACCATGAATCATTGGATTGAAAGCAAAAAGAAGCAGTTAACCAGATTTTTAAAAAAAGTGGATATTTTATTTTTAAACGATGGCGAGGCCCGGCAGCTTTCCGGAGAAAATAATCTACTTCGCGCGGCAAAAGCAATATTTAAGTTCGGTCCTAAGCGCATAATCATAAAAAAAGGAGAGCATGGAGCAATGCTCTTTTCGAAAAATTCTGTTTTTTGCGTTCCGGCATTTTTACTGGAGGAAGTTTATGACCCAACCGGCGCAGGAGATACTTTTGCCGGAGGAGTTATGGGATATCTGGCAAATCAAAAGAATTTAAACGATGATGTGCTTCGGCGCGCGATCGTGCATGGAAACATAATGGCCACTTTCGCGGTTGAAGATTTTGGGCCATGGCGCCTGGTTTCATTAACTAAGCCGGAGATAGAAAAACGATTAAAGGAGTTTAAACGCCTGACTTATTTTTAAGGTTACGGAAGTTACGAAGGTTACAAAAACATTATGGATCAGCCAAATTATAAGGATACGTTAAACTTGCCAAAGACCGACTTTCCCATGAAGGCAAACCTTTCGGTTATGGAGCCGAGAATGCTTTCTCTATGGAAAGAGCTTGGTATTTACGAAAAAATAAGGAATTCACGTAAAGGTAAAAATAAATTTGTCCTTCATGATGGCCCCCCTTATGCAAATGGCTCAATTCATATCGGCCACGCTTTGAATAAAATTCTAAAAGATATAATTACAAAATATATGGTTTTAAAAGGCAAGGATTGCCCATCTGTTTTTGGTTGGGATTGCCATGGTTTACCGGTTGAGCATCAGCTACTTAAAGAGTTAAATAAAACTAAAAATGATGTTGACGTGGCTGATTTTCGAAAAAAAGCAAAAGATTTCGCGCTAAAATTCGTTGAATTGCAAAAAGAGGATTTTAAGCGCCTTGGAATATTCAGCGATTGGGACAACCCTTATCTTACGCTTAATCCTAAATACGAACATAACGTAATAAAGCTGCTTGAAGCACTTAAGCGGCAGGACTATATATATCGCGGTAGAAAACCGGTTAATTGGTGCGCGTCTTGTGAAACAGCGCTGGCTGAAGCGGAAGTTGAATATGAGAATCATATTTCACCCTCTATATTTGTTAAATTTAAAACAAAAACATTAACCGGCCCCGAAAGGAAAAGAATAGATGTAGAAAAACGTATAAAGCCTGTTGGGCAACGTTTTCAGCCCAAGGACGTATATTTTGTTATTTGGACAACCACTCCCTGGACATTGCTGGCGAATGCAGCAGTTGCTCTGCATCCTGAAGAAAGATATTGCTGCTTGGTCCAAAGCAATGGAGAAGTCTGGGTTGTTGCTGAAAAGCTTAAAACCTCTTTTCTAAAAGTTCTCAATAAAGAAGAAAGTGATTTTGATTGCATCTGGCCGGCTCAAGGTAAAGATTGGTCAGGGTCAACTTATGAGCGTCCTTTTGGAGGAGAAGGAAAAGTTGTTACTGCGGATTATGTATCTATGGAAGACGGCACCGGATGCGTGCATACTGCCCCTGGGCATGGACAAGACGATTATTTAACCGGTAAGAAATATGGTTTGGAAATTATTATGCCGGTTGACGGTAAGGGCAAGTTTGATAGTGCTTGCGGTAAATGGCAGGGGAAATATGTTCATAAAGCCAATGACGAGATCATTGAAGATTTAAGCAGCCGGGGGTTATTACTTTCTGCCGGCAAGATAACCCATTCTTACCCTCACTGCTGGCGTTGCAAGAATCCTTTAATCACCCGGGCGACATTTCAATGGTTTCTTAACGTTGACCATAACGATTTGCGCAATAAAGTATTAAAGGAAATAGAGAATGTTAAATGGGTGCCTTCTTCGGGAAAAGAAAGAATGAAGGGGATGGTAGAGTTACGGCCTGATTGGTGCTTATCTCGCCAACGCCTTTGGGGCATACCCATTCCGGCAGTTAAATGCAAAAAATGCGGCAACGTAGTTCTTGATGAAGAAGTGCTCAAGAAATGCGCGGAAATTTTTAAAGAAAAAGGTTCTGATTCTTGGTTTAATTTAGAAATTAACAATTTCCTTCCGGAGGGATTCACTTGCGAGAAATGTAAAACCTCCGAATTTGTAAAAGAGTTTGACATTCTTGATGTTTGGTTTGAGTCCGGGGCAAGCTTCTTCGCGGTTGTTAAAGACAATGCTGACCTTAATTTTCCGGCTGATATGTATCTTGAAGGAAGCGACCAGCATAGAGGTTGGTTTCAGGTGTCCCTTATGCCGTCAGTTGCCATAGAAAATAAGGCGCCTTTTAAAACTATCCTAACGCATGGTTTTGTAGTTGACGGCGAAGGCAAGAAGATGTCAAAATCTTTAGGCAATGTAATTGCTCCGCAAGCTACCATAAAACAATATGGCGCAGAAATTCTACGGCTCTGGGCCGCCTATAGTGATTACAGCGAAGATGTCAAAATATCAGATAGTATAGTTAAACAACTTGTTGATATTTATAGAAAAGTCAGAAATACCATAAAATTTATACTGGGCAATCTTTATGATTATGTTCCGTCGCAGAATAAAATAAGTTATGAAGAGCTCCTGGATGTTGATAAATTAATGCTTTCAAAAACCATGGAGCTTTATGGCCGCGTTACGGAAAATTACGAAAATTATAGTTTTTATAAAGTATGTCAGGAAATTTTTAACTTCTGTAACCTGGACCTAAGTTCTTTTTATCTTGACATTTTGAAGGATAGACTATATACTTTCTCTCCGAATTCAAAAGAACGGCGTTCGTGCCAATTTGTGATTTATAATATCCTGAATGTTCTTTTAAAATTGATAGCCCCGATTATTTCTTTTACCGCGGAAGAAGCTTACTCCGCGGCTTCTTTCTTATATGACGGGAGAG
>JALOBR010000013.1 GCA_023228195.1 Candidatus Omnitrophota bacterium | reverse complement strand
ACCCAGATAAGGCATGAATTCAATTTTATCTTTTTCGCAATAATACCAATCGGCGGCTCGCTATAGATTTTATCCTGCACTTCATAGCTTAAAATAAAATTATGAATACAGAAATCATCCCAATCCAAAAAAGTATCCTGAAGATATTTTTTTGCAAAAATTATATCAGCAGCTGTAATTTTTTTTCTTTTCTTTAAAGGGATAGTCGCTGAAACCTCTTTCTTTTGTTCCAACCCCCATGGTAAATTGATATATATTTTTTCAACGCTTAATGACAGCTGTTTTTCTTTTTCGCATATTTTCTGATTTATACTGTTACTGTTCTCCTGAAGAAACTCAAAAAAATTCTTTGGGAAAAATGGTATCTCCAGGTCCGTTTCCTGTAAGAAAACGAGCTCACGACGCAACTCTTTGGCAAAGGAAATGTATGTCCTATCGGTGTCTATATCAATGCCGCAAAAACCTTTCATTTTTTATAACCTATATATGCTTTTTTATATCTTAAATCTATATATTCAACCAAATTTATATCTCCGGCGAGTTTTTCATTTAAAAGATTCTCCAATATATAAAGTTTTCTTTCGAAATCGCTGTTACCTATAACTATGCGCGTATCGTTAACCCTGAAATAAGCGCTTTCGGGAAATGTCACGTTTATGTTTTTTATGGAAAATTTGTTAAGGAATTTCCTC
Organism: Candidatus Omnitrophota bacterium; assembly: GCA_023228195.1. Lineage (GTDB taxonomy): Bacteria > Omnitrophota > Gorgyraeia > Duberdicusellales > 4484-171 > JAJYOP01. The sequence continues at coordinate 21,959 of JALOBR010000013.1, read as the reverse complement.
GTTTTTATCAGCTCAACCAATCTGAAACTAAGCTCAAGCCGCTTATCAGTAACACGCATGCCTTTTGAGAGCGCAATATTATCCTGGCCTATTTCTATAACTACCATTTGTGGAAAAATATTAGACTCTCTTAAACCTATCACTACGCCCTCCCTGTCTAAAATATAAAAATTATTCAGGTAAAGCTGCGCAAAAGGCCTGCGTTGTATTACATTTATTCTTAACGAAGAAGGAAATTCTTTTAAAACCTGGGTGCTTTTATACTCGGGATGCCGCCTCGAAATAAAATTATGAATTCTCCTAATATCAAGTTTGAATAAAGATTTATTCAATATATAATTTTTAAGAGCCGGCTCAACAGGCACGTTAGAACTTACTCTGGTAACCTTGAAAAAGCCTGAATGATATATCAAAGAACCGGAATAAATAATAACGGCAATGAGGAAAACGCAAAGTATTCCTATCCCTAAATGCTTAGGTGTGAATCCTGATTTAATTTTTTCTAATTTTCTTAAAACTTTTCCCATGCAAAGCAAGTTTTGTCATCCCGACTATTAATTCGTCAAAATCCATACCGCAGCATTTAGCTGACAGGGGCAAAAGGCTGTGGGTAGTTAAACCGGGTATGGAATTTACTTCCAAAACATAAGGAATATAGCCATTACCTAGAAGTATATCAACCCGGGAAAAATGCTTACAACCTAAAGCGTAATGGGCAGCTAAGGCTATATCCTGAATTTTTTTATAAATGGTTTCATCCAGCTTTGCCGGAGATATAAACTGCGCTAAACCATCGTTATATTTAGTAGTAAAATCGAAATAGCCGCTTTTTAATACGATTTCAACTACCGCCAGCGGCTTATCTTCAAAAATTCCGACAGTAAACTCCCTTCCCTTTATATAATCTTCAATTATGATTTTGGGTTGAAGTGCGATTGCTTTTTTTAAAGCGGTTTCCAATTCTGCTTTATCATTCACTATAAATACCCCTACGCTCGAACCGGAGAAAAAAGGTTTAACTACTGCCGGGTATTTAAAATTAAAAGTTAAATCATCTATTGACTGACCTGCTTCGTAAACTACAAAATTGGCAGTCGGAATGCCTTTTTTGATAAATATTTCCTTGGAAGCAATTTTATCCATTGCCAAATAGCTCGCAAGGGAACCTGAACCGGTATAAGGAATATCAAGTTCTTCTAAAATTTTCTGTATTTTCCCATCTTCTCCGAATTCTCCATGCAAAGCGATAAATGCCAAATCTATATTGCTGTTTAAAATCATTTCCTTAACTTTTTCTTCCTGCCGCATTGTGATATCAATAAAAACAGTTTCTATGTTATTTTTCCTAAGAACCTTATAGGCTTCATTAGCCGAAAGAAGCGAAATCTCCCTCTCAGAAGAAACCCCACCGCCTAAAACACCCACTTTTATATCTTTCAGCATATCCATAATATTTATGTTACTAAGGTTACGTATGCTGCGGAAGTTACGAGAGTTACATTTAAAATTTCCAAGGTTTTATGGTAGCCTTCGTAACCTGCGTAACGTTCGTAACTTTTGTAACCTTATAAATTACGCCCAGCGTTTTATTTCCTCTTCAAGGATAATATCAAACTTCTTGTGCACGTTTTCTTTAATGTGGCTGATAAGATAGTCTACATCATTATAACTGGCTTTATTCAAATTTATTATAAAATTTGCATGCTTTAATGACACCTGCGCATCATTCTTCTTAAGGCCTTTCAATCCGCAAGCCTCGATAAGAAATCCGGCCGGCCTTGTCTCGGGATTTTTGAAAATACATCCGCAATTTGGAAACTCAAAATCCTGCTTGCTCATTCTTGTCTTTAAGAAATTATTTATTTTTGCTTTTGTATCGTAATCTTTAACGGCCTCAAACCAAACACGCAGAATTATACATTCGGTTAACGAAGACCTCCTGTAGGAAAAGACTATTTCCTCTTTCTTAAAATTTATTATGTTGCCACGGCTGTCCATAACCTCCACTCCGCGAAGATAAGCCGATATCTCTCTGCCGTAAGAAGAAGCATTCATTGCAACAAGCCCGCCTATAGTTGCAGGTATGCCTGCAAGATTATCAAAACCTCCCAAATTATTCACTGAGGCATATCTTATCACCTTAGAAAGCGGAGTGCTGCCTCCGACCTCCAGATACTTATCCTGTTTAATATAACTAAACTCATCGCCCAGCTTGATAACACATTTTTCAATACAGTTATCGTCCACAAGGAGATTCGAGCCGCCTCCTAAAATATAAAAAGCATCTTGACAGTTTTTTACAACTTTCTTAAGAGATTCTATGTTGCTGACAGCAAAAAAATGCTTAGCCTCTCCGCCGATTTTAATTGTAGTAAAATCTGCCAAGCTATGCTTACGCTTTAATTCTGCTTGCTTCAAGCTCATTTATTATACCATCCATTATATTATTTATGTCTCCCGCTCCAAGCCCCATAACCAGATCCCCCTCCTTAAGCCGCAAAGGTATCTCGCTTATGAGTTTATCTTTAGAGATATGAACAACATTTCCTTTAAAATTATTCTGTATCTCTTTAAATAAGAATTGCGCGTCTATCTTCCTGGGATTCTGTTCGGATGCCGAATAGATGTCGGTAACTACCAGTTCATCGGCGTGCTCAAAGCAACGCGCAAAATCTTTATATAAATTTTCTACCCGGGAAAAACGGTGCGGCTGAAAAATGACGAATAGTCTTTTTGGATTGAGATAACGGGCCGCCTTTAAGGTGGCATCGATTTCTGTAGGATGGTGCGCATAGTCATCTATAAAAGTAATATCTCCTACTTTCTTTTTTACCTGAAACCTGCGTTTTGTGCCTTTAAAATATTTAAGCGCGTCCACAACTTTACCTATATCCGCATTGATATGATTAAAAAAAGAAAGCACAGCCAGGGTATTTAGCGCATTATGTTTTCCGAGTAATGGTATTTTTACCTTCCTTACGAACTTATCATCAATAAAAAAATCAAAACAGCTAAACTGCCCGTCATAATGAAAATCCTTTGCCCTGATTCTATTATGTTCTCCGAAGCCATAGCTTACGCCTTTAGCTTTTTTAAGTATTTTATGCACAAAAGCATCATCGCCGCAACCTATTGTCAATTCTTTCGTCTGATACGCAAACTGTAAAAAATTACTCTTTAATGTTTCTATGTTTTTATAATAATCAAGATGTTCATAATCGATGTTTGTTATTATGGAAACCAGCGGGTTATAATAAAGAAAGCTTCCATCGCTCTCATCGGCCTCTATGACAAAATACTCATTTCCCCACCAGGCATTATATTTGTAATTAAGCGGAATACCGCCGACAAATACAGTTGGCTTGAATCCAAGTGAGGTTAAAAGAAAACCAATCAAAGAGCTTGTTGTAGTTTTACCGTGGCTTCCGCTTACCGCAATTGTTTTTTTATCCCACGAAATAAGACCAAGTAATTTTCCTCTTTGCAAAACAGACAATCCTCTTTCCCTGGCTTCCTGGATTTCCGGATTATCTTCCTTTATTGCCGAAGAATAGCAAACAAGGTGAGCGTCTTTATCTATATTTTCTTTTTTGTGGCCGATAGAAACCTCCATGCCACAATCTTTCAGCATTTTTGTAATATATCCATCCTCAACGTCGGAACCTCGCACATTAAAACCCTTTTCTTTCAGAAGAAGAGCAAGGCCGCTCATTCCTATTCCGCCGATACCCACAAGATGAATATTCTTTATTGTTGATAAAACTTTATCCATTGACTTTCCAACTCCTCTAATGTTCGTATATTATAAGCCTTACATAAGGCTTCATTTATGTTGTAACCGTCTTTAATAAATTTAAAAAAGTTGCTCATTTTGTATCGCGACCACTTTTTCACAAGAAAGTTGACCACAGAAAATGCTTCAAGATAAAACATATCCACATAACCCTTAGTTTTATTTTTTAACTCAAGCGAAGTCAAACTGCTTAATTCTTCGAATTTTATATATTTACCTTCGCTTAGCATTTTTTTCAATAAAATAATTTTATCATTGCTTGGCTTTTTTTCATATTTATACTCCATATAAACACTCATGCCTTCATCAAGCCATAAGGGTAATTGCGAAAGTCCAAGATATTCTCTGAAAATAATATGAGTAAGTTCATGCGAAAGTATCAAAGAAAATTCTTTCTGCTGCGGATAGGTAAAGATTGCCTTACCCTTATAATCCACGCAGGCGCTTGACCATTCCGGGCAATTATATTGCTTAACATATTCATCTCTATCCGTTGCAACGAAAATCTTGGCACGCTTAGCCCACAACCAAGGCTCATCTCTTATAAACTTAAATTCCTGAGTAAGGGTTTTATAAAAATATTCCGCCATATTCTTTACCTTATAAAGATATTGCTGGTCCATCGCCTTATCGCTGACTACGACAAAATGATCGGAATACAATTCTTTTAAATCCCCGGCATTTACTCTAAACGGATTTAAAATTAAACTAAAAACAATTATTATCGCAAAAATCTTCAAAGCCTATTCCGATTCTTATATCATTTAAATTATTTTTCATCCGAGAACGCAAATTATTATCCTGCAATAACTCTGCCGCTGCAAACCGGAATTGTTCAAAATTGAAATTTTCCTGCGAGAAAACACAAGCTGCCTGCCTTTGCTTAAAATACATGGCATTTGCCTTCTGGTGCCCGCCTGCCGCTGGATGCGGAATCAGCAAAGACGGCAATTTGTAATAAGATATTTCTCCAAGGGTAGAAGCTCCCGCCCGGCAGATTACTATATCTGCCGCGCTATAAAGCAGCTCCATTTGATAATAGAAATCCTTGATGAACTTCTTCCTATCTATTTTATTATAAAACTGCGAAATTTTAAAGTATTCTCTTTCTCCGGTAAGATGAATTATCTGGTAATCGCTGTTTAGGCTATCTATTAATTTTGTAAAAGCATTATTCAAAAACGTAGACCCCTGGCTCCCTCCAAAACAAAAAAGAACCGGTTTATCGTCGAAGCCTAAAACTTTAAGCGCAAACTTTCGGTCTATTTTTTTTATATTCGGCCTTAAAGGGATGCCCACGGTAATGTATTTTTCCCCGGGTTTGTCCTTGCCAAAGCCACGCAGGACCCTACGAACGAAAAAAGAAAGAACTGCATTCGCCTTACCGGACTTAACGTTCGGCTCATAGATTGACGTATCCAAAAATAAGAATGAACCTACTAATACAAGAAAAAAGCTGTCGCGGCCGCCAAAGCCTATCAGCCTATTGGGCCTGACAAGAAAGATAATACGCAGCGCCTCGAAAAATCTATAAACCATTTCAATGATAATATTTCTGGAGCTGAAACATTTGCCATAAACCACGAATCCTTCTTTTATTAAATGCTCCTTCAACGAGAAGGATGTTGCGAAAAAGTACACTTTATCGCCGTTTTTCTTTTGCTTTATCCTCTCTGCCATCGCTATAGCAGGAAAAATATGCCCCGCGCTTCTGTCACAAACGAATAAAATACGCATGAACACCTCATTGCAGGAAAAAATAATATCACCAGTTTGTTCTATGGGTTCGCCTAAACCTTTTTAAGGCTTACCCATCTAGTGATATCCGTCAAAGCCGACCACAGTTATTCGGGCCATAATAAATTGCGAAAACGGGCAAATGCCTACATTAAATAAAACCTTTTCCAGTTCGACTCAAAGCCTTCCGTGTTTTCTATAACCCGGAAGGCTTTTCTTAAAGCTTCATCGAGATTACTTCCCGAACGAAGAGCGCTAAGAAACTCGGAAAAATCATCCCTGCCAAACCTCTCTTTCAAAAAATACACCATGCTAAAAGCCTGCGCGTAAAAAAGTGACGTATCACTGCCGGGAGCAATTGAATACGTGTTATTGATATCTTTGAATTTTATATATTTATTTTCTTGTATCAGTTTCTTTATCAAAGCAACAAACATCTGACATTGCGTAGTATCTCTGTATTCTGCGTAGGTTGCCATGCCCTCATCAAGCCAAAGAGGCATAACATTATAACCAATATATTCCCGAAAAATTATATGGGTTAATTCGTGCTTCAATATAGAAGCAAAATCTTTTTGCAGTGGATAAGTATATATTATTCGATTACGGTAATCAACGCAGGCGCTTGACCATGAAGGGCAGGAAAAATTCTTTAAGTATTCTTCCTTATCTTTTGCTATAAGTATTTTCGTCCTGTCATCCCACGACCATAATTTCTCTCTTATAAGGCCGAAACCCTGAGTAATTTTACGGTAAAAATACTCGGCATCATCTTTCACCTTATAAACATACCCTTCAGCTTCAGGCGCGTAATTAATTATAAAATGCTCCGACCTCAATTCTTTAGTTTTTTGGGCATAACCAGAAATGGATAGAAAAATAGAGATAAAAACCAATATTACTATTCTTACATTCATAACCAGGCTCCTCCGGCGATATCCGGTGCCAGCATTGGTTTTACTTGCCGGGCATCGACTCTCGAAGCATTAAAAAATAACGCAAGAAGAACATAATGCGCTATTAAATTGCTGCCGCCATAGCTTACAAACGGAAGGGACAAACCCTTTGTCGGGAACAAACCACAGCTAACGCCTATGTTTATAACTATCTCCAGGAAGAATATCAAAAGTATTCCAAAGAGCAATCCCTTTCTAAATTCATCTTCGCTTGTTTTCGCGATGTTATACATTTTATGGAACAACACAAAGAACATTAAAAGCATAAATACCGTCCCTACCATGCCAAAATCTTCTGCGATAATTGAAAAAATGAAATCAGTATGCGCTGCCGGAAGAAAAAACAATTTCTGCCTGCTTTCGCCGAAACCTACCCCGAATAGTCCGCCCTGGCCATATGCTATCTGCGACTGTATGAGCTGAAAACCACTATCCTGAGGATCAGCAAAAGGGTTAAGGTAACCGGTTATTCTTCTAAAACGATACGGATAGAAAGTTATCAGAAACACTGCGGCAATGACGCCTACCAAAACTATTAACCCAAGATGTTTTTTCTTTGCGCGATAAAGAAAAAGCACGCAAAGTGTCCATAACACCCAGAATATAGCTGTTCCTAAATCAGGCTGCACGACCACGATGGCGCACATAACACCCACGATTATCCACAAGGGTATTAAGGTAGAAAAATTCTTAATATTATTTTTTCTTTTTATAATGTAATCTATGCAATATATCGAAAAAAATATCTTTAAAAATTCCGATGGCTGCAGATTAAATCCAAAAAGATGGAACCATCGCTTGGCGCCGCCCGTCTTTTTACCTATGACAAGCAATACCACTAATACAATAAGCGTTAAAAATAAAAATTCCTTGGCATGTTTTCGCAAGAACTCCAAATCCACCAAAAGCATCAGAAAAAAACACGCAAGCCCAATTGCAAAGAAAATAAATTGTTTTTTAAAAAAATAAGCCGCATCCTGCGTGGTCCGATAAGCATAAATGCTTGATGACTCATAGACCATCAAAGTACCGAAAAGAGTCAAAATAAGCACTGTAACGAAAATAAACCTGCGTTGCCTGCGAAGATTATCATTAATAGCACTGTTCACTTATTTCTCCGTTTTTCGATAACGCTATCTGCCATCTGCCTAAATGCTATCTATTTATAGGCCTTTTACAACCTCTATAAACTTCCTGCCTCTTTCCATATAATTATTAAACATATCAAAGCTCGAACACATCGGCGAAAACAGCACGGTATCTTTTGGGTTTGACTCTTTAAATGAAGCCGAAACTACATCGCGGAACGAAGAAAAAATCTGGGTCTTAACATGCCCGGACAATGCCTCTTCTATTTTTTTTGCGGCTTGTCCGAATAAATTTACTTTTTTAACTTTCTTCAGGTAAGGTATTATACTTTTATAATCAACTCCTTTATCTTTTCCTCCGGCGACAAGGACAATATTCCCTTTTATATTATTAAAAGCCCATATAGTTGAGGACGGGTTAGTTGATTTCGAATCATTAACGAATGCTACCCCATTTACTACCCGCACAAGCTGCAGACGATGCGGAATACCTTTAAAGTTATTAAAAACATGCAGGCAATCAGCTTTGCCCAGCCCAAAGATGGAAGCTATCCTGTAAACGCAGGAAAAATTTTGATTTTCGAATTCTGAAGAAAAATGGACCACCTTGGAATTTAATTTCTTTTCTATATCTGAAAGCATCTCTATATTTTTATTCAAAACGGCGAAATCCGTTTGCTGTTGATTTTTAAAAATATTCATTTTTGCACGGAAATAATCGTTAAATGTCGGATGCCTGTCCAGATGATTTGGCTCAATATTTAAAAGCACGGAAACATACGGCTTAAATTCCAGGATCGTTTCAAGTTGGAATGAACTGATTTCCAAAACTATCAAATCGCCTTTTTTTGTGTCTAATATAAATGAGGAAACCGGTATGCCAATATTACCGCCCAAGAATACTTTTCTTTTGTTTTCACGCAGCGCGCGATAGGTAAGAAACGTGGTTGTAGTTTTACCGTTGGTGCCGGTAATAGCCACAAATTTCGCTTTTGTAAGCCAATAGGCAAACTCAACTTCGCCAACATAGGGAATATTCAAGTTGTTTGCAATTTTTACAACCGGCGAGCTTAAGGAGTCAACTCCCGGGCTGAGTATTACAAGTTGACATTCTTTTAAGAATTTTTCGCTATGCCCGCCGAACTCGAAGGAAACGCCTGCGGCGACTAGCTTGTCAATCAAAGAAGGATGAAAATATTTTCGCTCTTTTTGCTCTGTAAGCTTTACTTCTTTTTTTAACGAAAGTAATAAATTACATAAAGAAAAACCGCTTTTACCCCAGCCAACGATACAAACTTTTTTTATATTATCAATATTCATCGCCTTAATGCATCCTATCTTAAGTTATAAAAATACAGTAATCTTTGCTCTCTTACCTGAGCTTTAAGGTAAGTATTGAAGCAACTGCACAAATTATCGAGACAATCCAGAGACGGATAATTATTTTCGACTCTTTCCAGCCCATAAGTTGGAGGTGGTGATGCAGAGGAGCCGCCTTAAATAGTTTTTTTCCGCGCAGCCTTACCGATAAAATTTGGAGTATTACACTTAGCGCTTCCGCCACAAATAAACCGCCGCTGATTATGAGTAGAAATTCTTTTTTTATGAAAAGAGCTATTGCGCCCAGGATTCCGCCTAAAGCAAGCGCGCCGACATCGCCCATAAAAACTTCCGCGGGATAAGAGTTAAACCACAAGAACGCCAAACCAGCCCCTACAAGCGAAAAACAAATAATGCTTAATTCCCCTGCCCCGGATATAAAAGGTATAAAAAGATAATGAGCAAACTTTATATGCCCTGTAAGATAACTTAAAAAAGCAAAAAGAATAGAATTTATTATTATTGCGCCTATCGCCAAGCCATCTAACCCGTCAGTAAAGTTCACGGCGTTTGAAGTAGAAACAACAATTAACGCGGCCCAGAATACATAAAAATAACCCAAGTCTATGGCTACCCGCTTTAAAAAAGGGACATCCAGGGCAGTTGAAAGGTTTTTCGTAAGAACCACAAAAGCCCCCAGAATTATTCCGACCATTATCTGCAAAACAAGTTTCTTGCTTCTTGAAAAACCTTTGCCGGTTTTTGTCTTTTGTAAATCATCGAACAGGCCTACCGCGCCTAAAGCAAGCATAACGAATACGGTAAACCACATAAAATAGTTATCCCATCGCACCCAAAGTAAAGTTGAAATGAGTATGGAAAAAATTATAAGCACTCCTCCCATTGTGGGGGTGCCTTTTTTACCGGCATAGAGAGACTCCAAATGCACGTGTCCATACATATCAATTTTTTCAATAATCTGCAAACGCTGAAGACGCTTAATCGTAAATTTCCAAAAAAACATAACCAACAGGAAAGAAGTGATAAAAGCACAGCCACCGCGAAATGTTATATATTTTGTTACATTAAGAGCAAAAAAATATTTGGATAACGGGTAAAGAATATGATAAAGCATGCTACTCCTTAATAAGCAATCATTCTTCCAAGCCCTAACTGCTGTAAGGCAGACGCGGCGCAGGAAAAATGATAGCGCGAATTAACTCCGCCGAGCTTGCGGTAAAGTTTTCTTGAAAAATTTACCGCATATACAGCTGAGGCGGAGTACTTCTAGGGGCGGATATCCTCCTCTAGGATAAGGCCTCGATTATCTTTTCCAATTGCATCCCCCGTGAACCTTTAAGAAAAATCAGCGACCCTTTATCTACATTTTTGCTGATAAAATCGGCTATACCATTGTGCGATGAAAAATGATATGCGTTTTTATAGCCTATCTTATCTAAAGCTTCCTTAAGGCATAAACACTGCTCGCCATATGTTAAAACGCAATCAAAACCGGCGCTTTTAAGCGGCTGCGCTAGTTTCTTATGATAGTATTCGCTTTTCTCGCCGAGCTCGAGCATATCAGCTACTACTGCGATCTTCCTAAAGGAGAATTTCTTTACCAGCCGTAAGGCTTCACAAAAAGCATAGGGATTTGAATTGTATGCATCGTTTAAAAAAAGAAAATCATTTTTTTTCTGTATTTGCATTCTTTGCGAAGGAAAATCGTAAAAATCACAAAGTTTGTCAATAAGCTTATCAAGCGGTATTTTCAAAAAACTTGCGCCAAGCAAAGCTGCTAACGCATTATAGATAAAACCATCGAAACCGCTTTGCAAGGTAAATTGTAATTTATCCTGCAATACAAATACGGACTGCTCTGTGCCACCTTTTTTAAAACGTGCGCGCAAATGACAGTTGCTGCCCTTTCCAAACCAATAAACATTCTTTCTTGAGCTAATCTTATTTAGGCAGGCGTCATCTTTATTGAGCACAATTTTCATCCCAGGATTAGATGCAATCATAGAAATTTTTTCTTCAAATATACCTTTAAGGCTTTTTAGCCCGGCTAGATGCACCGGTTTTATAAAAGTAATTATTCCTATATCCGGAGAAACAACTTCACTTAACTCTTTTATCTCTCCGGGATTATTTGTACCTAGTTCCAGGATTAAAATTTTTTCATCCCGCAAAGAAAACAAGGTTTTTGCAACTCCGAACATGTTGTTTTCAGTTTTATAATTTTTCAAAACGCTGAAATTATCTCTTAGTAAGAACGCAAGCATTTCCTTTGTGGTAGTCTTGCCGACTGAACCAGTTATAGCATAGACTACAGGGTTCTTTTTCTCCCGTATAAAACGGCAAATATCTTTTAACGCCTTATAAGTATCATCAACAAGGTAAAAAGGAACTTTACAGTTAAATGCTTTATCTTTTTGGGAAACAACACAGGAAGCTCCGTTTTTAACGGCTTCTTTTATAAATTCGTGGCCATCGCGGAGTTTGCCCTTAACGGCTATGAAAGCCTGGCCCTTTTTAATCGAACGCGAATCCATAGAAAAAGCCGATATCGGCGTAAAATTATAGAGATTATAAATTTTAACAGGGTTTAACAATCTCTCTAGCTTTTTAAAATCTGATATCAGCATGTTTTCATATAATTTTTTACAATTTCGCTGTCTTTAAATAAAATTCTCCTATCACCTATTATTTGATAACTTTCATGCCCTTTACCGGCAATAAGAAGGCAAGTACTATTAAGATTATTTTTAATTTTTAACGCTTTTTCTATGGCGTCTTTTCTATCCGGTATCACGACATATCTTCTATCGCTAAATCCCGATTCAATTTGCCGGCATATATCCAAAGGATCTTCGTTACGCGGGTTATCCGAAGTAATAAAAGTAAAATCAGCAAGCCTGCCGGAAATGTTTCCCATAATTTTTCTTTTCCCTTTATCGCGATTGCCGCCACAGCCAAAAAGACAAATTATTTTTTTATAACCTATATCCTTTAAGGCAGATAATGCTTTTTTCAATGAATCGGGGGAATGCGCATAATCAACGAATATGCCGCTAGATATCTCTTGGAGCCTACCCTCAACCCCTTTGAATGTAGCGACATATTTTATTATATCATCCAAAGAAAACCCGAGGGAAAAAGTTGTTACAATCGCGGCAAGTATATTAAAAACGTTGTGCCTGCCAAGCATAGCACTTTCGACGCGATGCTTCTTGCCTTTATGATATAGCTCAAATTGCACACCGGACTTATCTAATATTATATTTTTTGCCATAAAATCTGCTTTTCGTTCTAACCCATATGTTATTACCTTTTTCAATCCTTTTATAATCCTGAGACCGTGTTTGTCGTCTTTGTTTATTATGGAAACTGCCTTCTTGTTCTGCATAAAAAATTTTCGTTTAGCAGAAAAATAGTTATTCATCGTTTTGTGATAATCTAAGTGCTCGCGCGATAAATTGGTAAAAACACACCTTGAAAAAATTATTCCGGAAACTCTCTGCTGCTCTATGCCGTGAGAAGAAACTTCCATTACAATATATTTCGAATTCTCTTTCTTTATCTCATTAAAAATTTTTCTTGAGCGAAGATAATCCGGGGTTGTATGGCTTGCTTCATATTCTTTTTTACCGATTATATATTTTATCGTACCAAGCATCGAAACATTCTGTTTTAAACCCCTAAGTAAATGGTACAAAAGAAATGTTGTCGTAGTTTTCCCTTTAGTCCCGGTAACTCCTATAAACTTGAAATCCCTGGTATTAAAACCATAAAATATATCTACCGCCTTCCTGTATACATCGTCAATATTATTTACAAAAATAACCGGCGTTTGCAAATCGCAGTTAAGTACCTCTTTCTTGTTTTTATGGCTGGCGACGAAACATGAAACCTTACCCTCTATGCTTTTTAAAACAGAAAAGACATCAAAGGCTTTTCCCTCAAGAATAAAAAATGCATCTCCCGGCTCCGCACGACGCGAATCATCGTTTATATTTCTTATAGGAAGGGTGCTTATGTTTTTGTTTAGTTTCTGGTTAGGTAAAATTTTTTTCAGTTCCATGCTCTTAGTCCCCCGCTGAGCTTAGCATATTTTTTTCTCCGCCAAGATATTTTACGGTTTTTTCCGCAATCTTTTTAAACAACGGAGCAGAAACAACGCCTCCATAATGTGATCCTTTTGGCTCAAACACGCTAACACCTATTACTATGGGCGGATTGAGATCGCTTATAAAGCCCACAAAAGACGCTCTGTATTGAGTTGACGAATAACGCCCGATTTTTGTATCAAAATATTGGGCAGTTCCGGTTTTACCGCCTATTTTTACACCTTCTATGTCAGCAAGCTTTCCTGTTCCATCTTTTACAACATCTTCCAATATGCTTCTGGCGCGCCTTGCGGTATGGGAAGAAATCACCATTTTACATTCAATGGGCGTTTCCTTACATCCACTCTGGGAGTAAATAGCTTTAGTTACATGCGGCCTTACAAGATAGCCATCATTTACAATAACCGCATATGCGCGCACAAGCTGGATAAGACTTACGCCAACTTCCTGGCCTATCGGGATCATATACGGAGAAGTTTTAGACCAGGAACTCAAGGGCTTAACGTTACCTCTTATTTCACCCGGGAGATCTATTCCTGTTTTATCCCCGAAGCCAAGCTTTTTTATATAAGCATAAATTTTCTGACTGCCTATTTTATTCGCAATCTTGCCTACTCCTATATTACTTGATTTTTTGAAAACCTCACGAAAATTAAGCGCCCCATAAGGATGCACATCGTGTAAGGTACTTCCTGGTATCTTATAGGAACCATTTTCGCAAAAAATCGTATCAGAATCAGAAAATTTTTTTTCTTCTATCGCGGCAACCAGAGTAACTGCCTTAAAAACAGAACCCGGTTCAAACATATCACAAATAGCCTTATCTCGCATTGTCTGCGGTGAAAATTCTCTTGAATTATTAGGATTAAAATTAGGATAGTTTGCAAGAGCCAATATTTCTCCAGTCAATGCATTCATAATAATGATGCTTCCCTCTTTGGCAGAAAATTTTTTAATAGTTTCTTCAAGAAAGTTTTCAACCCAATATTGCAATTGGCTATCAATAGTCAAGGCTACATCCCTTCCTTCCTGCGGAGCTATTATCTGCGGAGTGATTATGACTTCCCTAGAGGCTGAATCCTGCAACACCCTTACCATGCCGTCTTTCCCGCATAAATATGAATCATGTTGCAACTCCAAACCGTCAACGCCCCTGCTATCAATATCGGTTAAACCAAGCAAAGAAGATGTTAATTTATCCTGAGGATAAAATCGTTTACGCTCTCTTAAAAATCCTATTCCTTTCAGTTTTAAAGATTTTATTTTCTGTTTTTCAGACCAGGAAATTTTCCTTTTTATCCATACGAATCTCTTTTTCTTCATTAATCTTTCTTTTATTTTTTGTTTGGGGATGTTGAGGTTTTCCGAAAGAAGGCGCGCGGTAGTTTCTTTATCTTTGACAAAAAATGGATCAGCAAATACTGAATGAGTATTTATCTCCGTGGCAAGAATTCTGCCCTTTGAATCAAAAATCGTGCCACGCTTTCCGGAAAGCGGGATTAAACGGTAATATTGATTTTGCGCAAGGTTCTGAAAAAAATTTTTCCTAAAAACCTGCAGGTAGGTAATTCTTAAGAAAAGCAGGATAAAAAAAACGACAAAGAAGCCGTATATATAATTTGCTCTAAGGCCGTCCCTTATTTTCACTTTTAATTTAAAGACTAGGGAGAAGTTTTAGATTATTCTTTTTCGCCCGCAAGTGCCGTGGATGAGCCAGTCGGTATGCCTAAAATATCATTAAACATAGCCATAACTTTATTGGTAGATTTTACCGGCTCCGCACGCCTTAAGTCCAAAGCAAGAACCTTTTCAGTAGGCAAAAAGTTATTTTTTTCCGCCCACTGGTTTATCTTTTGTACCGAAGTCTCTTTCGTAAGATTATATACTAAGTAGTCTCTCCTATCAACAAGCTCGTTAGATAAACGATGGTTTTTACTTATCTTGTAGGCTTCCACGTAAATGAGGATTTTTTGATGAAGAAAAATAAGGCTGGCTATGAATAAGAAAACGATTGAAATGGCAAAAGTTTTTTTTCTCATAATATTATATTTTTTCTGCTACACGTAACTTTCCTGAACGCGAAGCAATGTTTTCTACCAATTCCTCTTTGCCAGGGGTTATTGGTTTTTTTGTTAGAATTTTCAGTATACCGCGTGAATCAAATTCCTTAAATGTATGCTTTACGATTCTATCTTCGAGCGAATGGAAAGAAATCACACCAATACGCCCTCCGCTGCTTAACAAATTAATAGCTTTTTCTATACCGGCTTTCAAAGCTTCAAGCTCACGATTCACGGCTATTCTTAAAGCCTGGAATATCCTGGTTGCCGGATGTATTTTATATTTAAAAACCGTATGAGGCATAGCGCTTAAAATTACCTTGGTTAATTGCGTTGTGCTCGAAATAGGCTCTTCTCGTCTTTTTTCAACAAGCACATGCGCAACCCTTCTCGCATATTTTTCTTCTCCGAATTTTCTAAATATATTTTCTAGTTCAAACTCACTTAAATTGTTTACAAGATCATAGGCAGAGATAAAAGATTCTCTATCCATCCTCATGTCCAAGGGGCCTTCTTTCATAAAACTGAAACCTCTTTCAGGATCAGTAAGTTGATACATAGATATACCCAAATCAAACAAAAATACGTCTGCTTTAGAAATTCCTAATTTTTTTAAAATACCATCTACGTCGGAAAAATTACCTTTTACAAGGCTGAATTTTATATTTGTTTTGGTAAGCTTATCATTAACTATTTTTAATGTTTCTTCGTCTTTATCGATTCCTATGTAATATGAATCCGGCTGTATAATCTCCGCAATCTTCAAAGCGTGCGAACCAAGCCCGGCAGTACAATCAACTATAATTTTTTTATTCTTTATATCCAATAATTCAATGATTTCCCGGTGCATAACGGGATAGTGAAAAACTTCTTTCATTTTTGTTTCGTTTCTATCTAATAATTGGTTCATATTTTATATTGTACATATTTTTATAGGGATTACAAACATATTAGTAAATTTTTATATAAAAAGATTCTCCGCTGCGTTTTCAAATTTTTTCTTGTTTTCCTGATAAAATCTGCTCCAACATTCCTTGTCCCATATTTCAATTCTGTCTCCGACACCGACGATAACTATGTCTCTTTTTATCTGGGAAAATTCCTTAAGGTAACCCGGGATAAAAACTCTTCCCTGCGCGTCAACTTCAATTTCCTGGGCGCCGCTGAAATATAACCGGTTAAAAGATCTTCCTTCCTGCTTTGTAAAAGATACGTTTTTAAGCTTTTCTTCAAGCGTCTGCCACACGTCCTGCGAGAAAAGAAAAAGACAGCCTTCGAGTCCACGGGTTAAGTAGAAAATTTTACTCTCGAAGGCCTTTATTTTTTCTCTGAATTTTGCCGGAAGGACAAATCTGTCCTTCGTGTCCAATTTGTGTATATATTCGCCATACCACATTCCACTTCACTCCACTTTGTGTCACAATACAAATATAATGCCCCACTCCAAATTTGTCAATGGTTTTTCACTAATAAATCATTGGGATACAATAAGTTGTGGCTTAGGCTTGAAGTGTATACTATAGATTGATGGCGGGAAAACGGAACGCTTAAAAGCCTTATCCGTTATGAACAAGGCGTGGGCACAAACAAAGAATTTGCATTTAAATTGTTGAATTTTGAATAGTGTTTTTTTACGTAAGAAACATCTCTTGTTATCGCCTTTATCAAATTTTCTTTTGAAGAAAATTTTTTTTCGTTCCTGATTCTTTCGATAAACATCAATTTTATTTTTTCGCCTAAAATATTTCGTTTGAAATTTATTATATGCGCTTCCAGAATTTTTTCCGCGCTTTTATTTATGCTCGGGCGCTCTCCGATATTTACGGCGCATAAATAACGCATATTGCCTGTTTCAATAATTGCGGAGTAGACTCCGCTTACAGGAATTACATAACCGTCGTAATCAATATTTGCCGTAGGATACCCAAGCCTTCTCCCTAAGCCGCTTCCCTTTACTATTTTTCCTTTTATAAAATAATTTCTGCCTAAAAATTTTTCAATCTTTCCGAAAGCTGCATTTTTTATCAAATGCCTTATGAGGGAGCTGCTCAAGATTCTCCCGTTTTTGCGGATTTTCTTTAAAACTGTAACATCAAAACCATACTTATCTGACACCTTTTCTAAATACCTTATGCAGGATTTTCCTTTATATCCAAAACGAAAATCTTCACCAACCAATAAATGTTTGGGGGAAAAATAACGAAAAAGATATTCAAGGAATTGTTTTCCGGAAAGCCTAAGGAATGATTTATTGGTTTTAAGAAACCATAAATAATCTATGCCAAGTGAAGCAAAGATAATTTTTCTATCTTCTATGTCGGTAAGAAAACCGTGAAATTCATCGGATTTATGCCGGTTTGATTTTTCTAATAATGTTTGCGGAAGGACATCAAAAGTAACAACGAGTGAGGGTATTTTTTGACGCAAAGAGAGGTTTTTTAATTTTTCCAAAATAAATCTGTGACCAAGGTGGATACCGTCAAAAACGCCTATCGTGGCTATGCAGTTTATTTTTTTAGATGGTAGTTTTTTGTAGACGACTTTCATCTATGTCATCTAATTTTACAGCATCTTCAAGCTTAAATCTTCCGATGCTTAATCTTTTTATTTTAATAATATGCGCGCCGCAGCCAAGGCGTTCACCTATGTCTTCAGCAAGCTTTCTGACATAAGTTCCCTTTGAGCAACGAACGCAGAATTCAACAAAAGGAAGATTTATGCTCAATATTTTTAAGGAATATATGTTTATCTTGCGAGCGCTCCTTGCAATAGTTATCCCCTTTCTTGCAAGGCTATAGAGCCTTTTTCCTCCAACTCTTACGGCGCTGACCATAGGAGGAACCTGTTCTATCTCTCCTTCGAACGAAGGGAAAACTTCATTTATTTTGCTTTCCGTTATGTATGAATAATCCTCTTGTTTTACTAATTGCCCTTCACAATCACCCGTTGTAGTTACTTCGCCTAACTTTAGAACCCCAAGATATTCCTTATCAAAATTTACAAACTTCGGAAAAAGTTTGGTGTATCTTCCAACAAGCACAATTAACAACCCTTCAGCTAACGGGTCAAGCGTTCCTGCATGGCCAACGCGCCGGGTTCCCAGTTTATTGCGGACAAAATCAACAATATCATGGGATGTCATATTGCCCGGCTTTGAAACCAAGAGAAGCCCTTCTACATTATTACTCTTCGGTAGTTTTGTCATATTCATTTTAATCCCTTTGCCAGAATTCCACGGGCACGCCCGCGGGGCTCCAGTTTATTTGTATATCTTTTTACAAAAGAAATAACTTTTTTTTCAGTCTGGGCTAATTCACCTTCAATAGTAGTTCCACTAGCGCTCCTGTGCCCTCCTCCGCCAAAAAATCGTGCAATACGATTAACATCAACAGTTGGCCTGGAACGAAAATTAACTCTTATTTTGTTTTTATCCATTTTTTTAAAGAAGATTAAAACTTCTACATTTTTTAAAAGACGCATTATTGAAAATATCACTTCCGTTAAATCATAGTCTTTATCTTCCCACTTATTTATAATTGCCCAACAGATTCTCCGTGAAGCATCAAACTTAAGATGAGAAATAATTCTCCCGATAAGCTTTAAGTCTTTATCCTCACAAAGGCTATGCACGTTCTCGTAAGCCAGGCGCGGAGACACGCCGTAATGCATAAGATTGGCAACTATTCTGTGCGTTTCCTTCGTAGTGTTTGTATAGGTAAAGTTTCCTGTATCGGTAAAAATTCCGGTATAAAGGCATAGTGCAATGTTTTTGTCCATTATTTTCATCTTATCGCAAAGCTCATACAATATCTGGCAGGCAGAGCTTGCTTTTGGATCAACCCAATTCAAGTCTCCGAAAAAAGTATTACTTATGTGATGGTCGATATTTATGACGCACTTTGCCCGGGCAAGATAATCCTTAACCTTGCCGGTGCGTGAAGAATCTGAACAATCAAGCACCATAGCAACATCAAATTTATCTTCTTTAAGAACATTTTTTACGACTCCGGAATTCGGTAGGAATTTATATATTGGGGGCGTATGGTCGTTGTTACAAACTACCACCCTTTTCTTAAGTCTTTTTAATAACGCGTAAGCTGCAAGCTCTGATCCTAAAGCATCCCCTTCCAGGCTTACATGCGCGGTTATAAGAAAACTTTTACTGTTTTTTATTTTATCAACTATCTCTTTCAATGAATTCCTCATTTGGATTCTCTTTCCTGGTCGTCCCTTCTTACTTCTTCGATTTTTTTATACATATCTACGCTGTATTTTATGGAAGTATCCGGTATAAACTTAAGTTCCGGAAGAATCTTCAGCTGGATTCTTTTTCCTAAAAGTACGCGTATAAAAGCGTTCATTGCCTTAAGTATATCTTTAACTCTATCGTATTTTGTTTCATCTAACAGGCTAAAGTAGATTCTACTTTCCTTCAGGTCGGAAGTAGTATCTACTTTCGTTATGGATAAAAATCCGACGCAAGGATCATCTATTTCTTTTTGAATTATATCCATAAGCTGCTTTTGTATTTCGCTGTTTACTTTTTCCATCCGTAAAGACATAGATTTCTCCGTTTTAGATTGTAATCTACGAGTTAAAAGATAAATTTAACGAAATGAGATTATAGCTTAAAGTCTAATAATTATCAATGTTTACTTTGGCAGTTTTCGAATATGATATGCGCCTCAGAGATTTCTTCTTTAAATGTTTTAAAACCTTTATCTATTTTTGCGTATAGAAGCCTTTCAAAAAGCTTTCCATAAAGAGTAGGCGGCTTAAATCCAAGCCTTCGTAAATCTTCCCCTTTTAGCCTTAAATGTATGCTGATTAATTTATCAAGGAATATTCCTATACGTTTTCTTATCGTTTTCCCCCGGTAATACGCATAAAAAAATATTATATTTTCGAAACTTAACGGATTAAGTATTTTATAAATTACATGCGGTAGGACTTTTTTATTTAATTGTTTTACTTTATCCACATTGCCATATAACGAAAGGATTCGAATCTTTTCCCCCTTTCTAAAACCAAAGGTATCTAAGAATTTAGCTGCCTCGCCGCTTTCTACTCTATGCAAAATAGCCATAAGATAGATAATCCACTCTTCAAGCTGGCGATGCCTTTTAAAACTGGCCTTATAAAACCCTATCGCTTGCTCTATTCTTGCAACAATATGAAAATCATTTTTATTTAATTTAATATTTTTATCTATTAAAGACAATATTCTTAATTCATACAACCTTTTGATATACCTACGCGGAAAAGGCTCCTTAAGTATAAGGATCAATTCTTCCCTTAGCCGGTGAGGGTTAACCAGGCCAAAAGCATTCTTGCCTATTGCTTTTTTAGCCAGCTTAAGGGTATCCTTTTCCAGTTTAAATGAAAATCTTTGCTCAAATCGTATCGCCCGAAGTATTCGAGTAGGGTCATCCATAAAACTATCATCATGGAGAATCCTTATAATTCCGCTCTTTAAATCCTTTTCTCCGCAGTAATAATCCAGCAATTTCCCGTAATCAGATTTATTTAAACTTATTGCCATTGCGTTTATGGTAAAATCCCTGCGTAACAGATCCTCTTTTAAAGAAGCAGGCTTAACCCGCGGCAACGCTCCAAAGCCAGAATAGATTTCGCTGCGCGCAGTTACAAAATCTATGTGGTGATTGTCAAAAAAAACAGTAGCCGTACCGAAGGTATGATGCTTTTTGAATTGTTTTTTGTGTATATCTGCAAACTTATGCGCAAAATCTATCGCATCAGCCTCAACGACTATATCTAAATCAAATATCTTCTCGCCAAGCATAAGATCCCTTACAACACCTCCGACAAGATAAACCCTTACATTTAGCTTATCAGCAAGCTCAGAAAGGCTCTCGAGTATAGGCTTAAAATAGGAATTTATATTTTTTAGTTTACTCACCATAATTAATGCGCTCTTGGATGGAATTTTGTGTGTATTTCCTTTAACCTCGTTTGGTTTATATGCGTATATATTTGTGTGGTTGTAATGCTGGAATGCCCCAGCATCTCCTGCACGCTCCTTAAATCCGCCCCTCTTTCTAAGAGATGCGTTGCAAAAGAATGTCTAAGCGTATGCGGGCTTGTAGGCTTTCGTATGCCGGCAAGGGACACGTTTCTCTTGATTGCTTTCCATATACTTTGCCGGCTAAGCCGCCTTGCTCCCTGAGCAAGAAAAATATAATACGACAGCTTTTTCCCTGCTAATCTGGGCCTTGCTTCATCGATATATTTTTGCATAAAATCTCTGGCGATTTTACCAAGAGGCACAATTCTTTCTTTCGAGCCTTTACCTTTACATTTGATAAACCCAAGCTCAAAGTTTATGTCAGATATTTTCAAAAATGATACCTCTGAAACACGCAGCCCTGTCGCGTACATAAGCTCTAAAATTGCCCTGTCTCTTATGCCTTGATGGTTTCTTAAATTCGGCGTCTTCAATATTCTATTCACTTCCTCAAAATTCAAAAACGAAGGAATTTTTTTATCCAATCGCGGGGTTTCGATAAACTCAGACGGATTAGTAGATATAATTTTCTCTCTTACTAAAAATTTATGAAAACTTTTGACTGTTGAAAGCACCCTGGAAATGCTGGTTACGGATATACTGCTTCGCATCGCGAATAAAAACTCGGAAATATCTTTGGTGACAATCTTTGAAGGCTCTTTTATCCCCTTTTTATCCATGTACTCAAAATATTTTTTCAAATCCTGATTGTACGAAAGAATGGAATTGCGCGAAAGGCCCTTTTCTACCTTAAGGTAATCGATAAATGCCTCTTGATAGATTTGCATTGCTTATTTCAAAAAAGGATTAGAAACGATTTCATCTTCGATTTTGCTGGATTCTCCATGCC